>CAMLSG010000045.1 GCA_946482635.1 uncultured Duganella sp. | reverse complement strand
GCCAACGGCACTATCGGCGCAGGAGATGGTCCTATCGCCATGGCCGCTGATCCTGGTGGAAAATTCGCCTACACCGCAAACATCAACAGCAACAATGTGTCGATGTTTGCGATCAATTCCGGCACCGGAGCGCTTACCGCCCTTGGCACCATTGGCGCTGGAACGGTTCCCATCGCGATCACTATCGACCCAAGCGGCAAGTTTGCCTATGTGGTGAACGAGACCAGCAGCAATGTGTCGATGTACGCCATCAACTCCAGCACCGGCGTCCTCACCGACATCGGCACCGTCAACGCGGGATCGGTCGCCTACTCGATGGCGATCGATCCAAGCGGCAAGTACGCCTATGTGGCGAACTATGGCAGCAACAATGTGACGATGTACACCATCAACGCCAGCACCGGAGCCCTCTCTTCCATCGGTACCATCAGCGCTGGAATGGGCCCCGAGTTCGTAACTGTCGATCCTAGTGGGAAGTTCGTCTTTGTGGCGAACAATTTCAGCAACGATGTATCGATGTTTACCATCAATGCCAGCACGGGCGTCCTCTCCCCCGTTGGCGCCATCGTCGCTGGATACGGTCCCAGCGCCGTAGCTGTCCATCCCAGCGGCAAATTTGCCTATGTGACGAATTGGTACAGCGCCACGGTATCGATGTACGCCGTCAATACCGTCACCGGTGCGCTGACGGCAGCAGGCTCGATTGGCGCGGGATACGCCCCTCACTCCATTACCGTTGATCCGAGCGGCAGATTCGCCTACGTGACAAGTTCTGGCAATGACTCCGTGATGATGTACTCCATCGATGCCGGCACCGGCGCGCTTACCAGCATCGGCTACGTCCTCACTGGAACAACCCCCAAGTCTCTTACCGTCATCGGGCAATAAGCCGCGCCCGCTATGGAGAAAGGCCGCCTCAATGGGCGGCCTTTTCTTTTGTATCGGCTTACACCAGGTTGATGCTCACATCGATATTCCCGCGCGACATTTTCGAGTACGGGCAAATCTGGTGGGCAGTATCGACCAGCTCTTGCGCGACTTCGCGCGCCAGGCCAGGCAAGCTCACATTGAGGCGTGCCTGCAGCTGGAAGCCGCCCTCATTGGTGCCCAGGTCAACTTCGGCGTCGACAGCGGTATCGGCTGGCAGCAGCACGCGCTTGTCCTTGGCCGCGCGTCCCATGGCGCCAATGAAGCAGGCCGACCATCCGGCCGCGAAGAGCTGTTCCGGATTGGTGCCAGGGCCGTTCGAGCCTGGTGGCGACAACTTGATATCCAAGCGGCCGTCTTCGCTGCGTGCGGCGCCATCGCGGCCGCCGGTGGTGCGGGTTTTGCCGGTGTAGAGAACGTTTTCAACTTTGTTCATGGTGTGTGTTCCTTTCGGTTGGTTGGGAGGGAATCAGAAATGGTCGACTGCGATCACGGCATCGGCGAAGGCGCGCGGTGCTTCCTGCGGCAGGTTGTGGCCTATGCCGCCCGAGATCAGCTGGTGCTTGTATTTGCCGGTGAAGCGCTTCGCGTAGCTCGCCGGATCGGGATGCGGTGCGCCGTTGGCGTCGCCTTCCATGGTGATGGTCGGCACGGTGATGGCAGGGAAGGTCGCCAGGCGCGCTTCCAGTGCTTCGTATTGCGCTTCGCCCTGTCCCAGGCCAAGGCGCCAGCGGTAGTTGTGGACAGTGATGGCGGCGTGGTCCGGGTTTTCCAGCGCGGCGGCGCTGCGGTCGAACGTCTTGTCGTCGAAGCGCCATTGCGGCGATGCCGTCTGCCAGATCAACTTGGCGAAGTCGCGATGGTTCTTTTCGTAGCCGATGCGGCCGCGCTCCGTGGCGAAATAGAACTGGTACCACCATTGCTGTTCTGCGTTCGGGGGCAGGGGATTCTTGCCGGCCTCCTGGCTGCCGATCAGGTAGCCGCTGACCGAGACCAGCCCTTTCACGCGCTGGGGCCACAGTGCGGCGACGATGTCGGCGGTACGCGCACCCCAGTCGTAGCCGGCCAGGATGGCTTTGTCGATCTTCAGTGCATCCATCAGCGCCACCGTATCTGCGGCCAGCGCGGCAGGTTCGCCGTTGCGTACGGCATTCGGATCGCGGAAACGCGTCGTGCCGTAACCGCGCAGGTGCGGAACGATCACTCGGTAGCCTGCCTTGGTCAGCATCGGGACCACTTCGGCGTAGCTGTGGATGTCATAAGGCCAGCCGTGCAGGAGGATCACGACCGGGCCATTGGCCGGGCCTTCGTCCACATAGCCGACATTCAGCGGGCCGGCATCGATCTGCTTGATGGTCTGGAAGGTAGCGAGTTCCGTTTGGGCTGCTTGCGACTGGCCGGCAAATGCAAACACGAGGGCTGCGGCGAGGATCAGTTTTTTCATTTGTTTCTCCGAGTTAGTTATCGTGATAATGATTTGTGAGATAACTATATCCAGGTTCCCGGCGCTTTTCAAGTACGATAATCATTATTTCGATAATTATTTTTGGCGAGGATGTCATATGAGCAACAACACCAACGAGGGCAGGGCCAGGCTTGGCGACTACATGTGCTTTGCCATTTACTCAACTAACCTGGCTTATTCGCGCGTGTACAAGCCCGTGCTGGAGCAGCTTGGGCTGACATATCCTCAGTACGTCACCATCATTTGCCTGTGGGAAGAGGACAAGCAGACCGTGAAGGGCTTGAGCGAAAAACTGTTCCTTGAGCCGAGCACGATGACGCCCATGCTGAAGCGCCTGGAAGCGATGGGCTACGTGAGCCGCGAAAGGGATAGTGAAGACGAGCGCAGCGTGCGCGTCTCCCTGACGGACGCGGGGCGCGAGCTGCGTGAAAAGGCTTTCGCCTATCGAGAGATTACGGCCAAGGCATCCGGGCTGTCGCCGGAGGAGTTCAGGGTGCTGCAGAAGGCGATCGTCAACCTGCGCACCAACCTGATGGACGCTTCGGCTGAGTAGCGTTCAGGCCATCCAGAAGAAGACCGCGGTCAGGCGCTTGTCTGCGTGGTCGAAGCCGAAATACCCGGTTGCGGAGTGCACCAGGTTTGCCTTGTACAGCAGGATGCGATTGAAGCGGTTTTCCACGCGCACGTCCTCCTGCCATGCTTCCGGAGGCAAGCCCTTTACCTTCAGCGCTTCACGCAGGTTGGCGTGCGGCGGCATGCACAGGTTGCCGCCCAGCGTGCCGTTGGGCTGGCGCTGGCGGTAGAACGACGTGCCGCAATCGGGATCGGGGTCCGGCGTCAGGTAGATCACGCTGGCATAGCGGCATAGCTTGGTCGAATCGGTGTGCGGGCGTGCGCCCGAATCGGGCATGCCGACCAGTTGCGCGTAATTGTGGTTCAGCGACGTGCCTTCTGGCGTCGCTTCCTGCCACAGGCGCTTGGCGCCGGTCACCTTCTTCACCCACGTTTCCACATACTCCATCTCGGCCGGTGTGAGCGCGTTCGGCGTGCGCTTGCCGGGCCAAGGTTCGTTGGCGTAGGGCGCGCCCAGTTCCCAGTATTCCTGGGTGTAGCAGCGTTGTGCGATTTCTTCGGCGTTGGGCAGGAAGTCGTCCTGCACCCAGTAGTCGCGGCCTAACTGGGGTTTGCGGTAGGGGAGGATTGGCAGCATGGCCAAGAGCGTAGCAAGAAAACAGCGTTTTAACGTCTTCTTAACGTGCGTACTGTGTTCGGATTGACACGCCGGCGCATCGGGTTGCAAGATTTGCATGCAATATCGTCCATAACCAGGCCTCACGAGGGCCTTTCCAAGGAGATGACGCACCATGTTGAAGTGTTCATTTGCAGCGCTGGCCCTGCTGGCGGCCACCCATGCCCAGGCAATCACCTACGGCCAGGCCGACGGCAGCAAGCACCCGCAGGTTGGGGCCCTGGTCGATTACGACAGCAAGGGCACGGCTTACGCCTTCTGCACCGGCACCATGATCAGCCCGACTGTCATGCTGACGGCTGCGCACTGCAATCCCGGCGTGGCAACGGTGAAGGTGACGTTCGACAGCAAGGTGCTGAATTCGGCCCTCATGTACATGGGGCAGTATCACGCCCATCCCGAATATCGCGCGCAGCAGAATGACCCGCACGATATCGCCGTCATCGTGTTCGATCAGCCGATCCCCGGTGTGGCGCCTGCCCAGTTGCCGACGCTGGGCTTGTTCGATACCTTGAAAGCCAACGGTTTATTGGCCAACACCAGCTATACGGCGGTCGGCTACGGTGGCCAGGAAAGGACCTTCGACGGCAAAGGCGGCTGGACCATCGCTTACCAGGACACGCGCGAATGGTCGGTGTCGGCCTTCGGTGCGCTGAACGATAGCTGGCTGCGGCTGTCGCAGAACAACGCGGTCGGCAATGGCGGCACCTGCTACGGCGATTCGGGCGGCCCGAACTTCTTTGGCAGCGGCACGGCCGAATCGAAGATGCTGGCTGGTACCACCATCACTGGCGATACGCCCTGCGTGCAAAGCAATGTGATCTATCGGCTCGACACCCCGTCGGCGCGCGCATTCCTGGGCAATTTTGTGGTGCTGCCTTAAGCTAGGCAGCGAGGCGGTCGGGTCCGCGTCTTGCGCTGTCCTGCACCAGCACCTGCGCGCCGGTGCGGGCGGCCGCTTCACGCAGGGCGGGAGTGTCGTCCTTGACCAGCACTTGCACGTTCAGCGATGCGACTTGTGCGAGGACCTGAGTCAATTCGGCGGCGCCTGCCCCGTGCAGGCTGGCGATGCGCACGGCGTCGACCCGGGCAGGGCCAAGCACGGACGGCACCTGGGATGGGGTGGCGACTTTCACCGATATGCGGAAGCCGTTGCGGCGGTAGTTGTCGGCGACGTAGTTCAGCATCCAGTTCTGGCGCGCATTGACTGCGGGCAGTTGCAGCACGATCTGGTCCAGCGGCAGGCCAAGCGAATCGAGGATACGGCGGAATGCCATGCCGTGGTTGCTGCTCACGGCGCTGAGAAGGCGGTCGTGCACATTCAGGTGCAATGCTTGCCCATCGACGGTTTCCTTGCTGAAGAAATTGATCGCGTGGAGCGTGCGGCACAGGCGGTCCAGTGCGACGGATTCGTCGTCGCTTGCTGCGCCGTCGAGGTAGCTCCACAAAGGCAGTCCCTGGTCTTCGTCCGTGACGGCTCGTACGCGGCCGGCATAGCCGCTTACATTCCCGCTTCCGAGTTCGCGGATTGGGTGGAAGGCGCTACCCAGCCAGCAGTTGAAGATATGTCCCTGTACTTCGTCGTCGCCGCTTAGGCGCAGGCTGCTGGATGGCGTCTCGCCGGTCGCAAGACGATCCAGGTAGTCATTCAAGGCTGGGTAGCGCATTCGGGGCTCCTCGGGATAACGGGGAGCCCAGTCTACGCCGCAGCCATCGCTCAAGTGAACGAAGGTTTCGGCATATCCAACTGCACAATACTCAGAACGAGTCCGGGCTGGAATAGGACTGCGGCGCGTCGCAGCTGATGGTGGGGGAAGAACTGAAGCTGCTGTCCACGTAAGAGGTGTCGCAGGCTGGCGGCTGCCAGCCGGTATCCGGGATGGCTTGCTGTGAATGCTGGAATTGCTCCTGCGGCTTGTAGTCGTCCGGCGCCGAATTCATCATGAAGTCCGAGGTGCTTGCGGTATGGACCCATCCCGCAGGTGAATTGGTGCGTGCCGGCTGGGCCGACACGCGGCTGCGGCGTTTGAACCATGCGATCAGGCTTTTCACAGGTGCTCCTCAAGTTGTTGCGGCGATTGTGATCCATGATTGCAAAGTTTGCAAGTCCGTGCTTGTGGGAGAATACCGACTGCAATGAAACAGAATCCCCTTACAGAACTCTACCGCGATCAATGGCTGCTGGCGGTGCACAAGCCGGCCGGCTTGCTGGTGCATCGCAGCCCGATCGATCCGCATGAAACCGAATTCGCCCTGCAGTATGCACGCGAGATGAATGGCGGCGAATACGTCTACGCCGTGCATCGCCTGGACCGCCCGACCTCCGGCTTGCTGGTCTTTGCGCGCGACCAGCAAACAGCCAGTGTGCTCGGAAAGGCTTTCATGGCCGGAGAAGTGCATAAGCGCTACCTCGCCATGGTGCGCGGCTGGGCGGCGGAAGAAGGCCTTATCGACCATCCGCTGCGGGAAGAGCCGGAAGACCGCCGCTGCAAGGATGAGGAGGCGCCGATACGCGAGGCAGTGACTCGCTTCCGCCGGTTGGCGACAACGGAAATCCCGGTTGCCATTGAAGGCTATAGCAGCAGCCGTTACAGCCTGGTGGAGCTGTTTCCTGAAACCGGCCGCCGCCACCAGTTGCGGCGCCATATGAAGCACATCAGCCATCCGATCATCGGTGACGCCAATCATGGGCGCGGGCGCCACAACCGCTATTTCGCCGAGCGCTTCGGCTTTGGGCGGCTGATGCTGGCGGCTGTCGGCATGTCCTTTAAGCACCCGGTGACCGCCGAACTGCTGGAGCTTAGCTCCGCACCGGAGGCCAGCTTCCTGCAGGTGCTGTCAATTTTCCCCGGCGACAGCGGCATTCGCGATGCCGTAGGGGACGTGCCCGGTTGGGACGAACTCCCGCGCTGAATCGCAGTGCATGGTCTGGTCGTCGAAGAAGATATCGGCGCCGAAGGCCTTGAGGAAGGCGCCCTTCGGCATCCCGCCGAGGAATAGCGCTTCGTCGATGCGGATATCCCAGGCGCGCAAGGTGCGGATCACGCGTTCGTGCGCCGGCGCCGAGCGGGCCGTGACCAGTGCAGTGCGGATCGGTGCATCATCCGCGCCATGCGCAGCCTGGATCGCATGCAGGGCGCCGAGGAAGTTCTTGAACGGGCCGCCCGGCATCGGGTTGCGCGCGGCTTCCCTTTCATTGCGGGCAAAGGCGTCCAGGCCGAGCTGCTTGTAAATGCGTTCGGAGTCGTCCGAGAACAGCACCGCATCCCCATCGAAAGCAATGCGCAACTGGCCGTTGTCGTCTTCGCGGTGCGACGGCAGGATGGTGGCAGCCGCGTGGCCCTGGGCCAGCGATTCGCGCACGTCGTCCGGATTGGTCGACAGGAACAGCTGCGCACCGAAGGCTTCCACATAGCGGTGCGTGCTGGCGCCGGAGCAGAAGGCGGCACGCTTGATGTCGAGCTGGTAGTGTTCGATGGAGTTGAAAATGCGGATGCCGGTGTCGGCGCTGTTGCGCGACAGGAGCACCACCTCCACCAGAGGCGATGCGGGCGCGCCCTTGTTCAGGGCCAGCAGCTTGCGCACCAGGTTGAAGGCGGGGCCCGGCTCCAGCACCACATGTTCGTTTTCGCGCTGGTGGGCGCAATACGCCGCCACGCCCTGGGATTCGAAAATGGCATGGCTCTCGTCCAGCTGGAACAAGGCGCGCGATGAAATGGCAACGACTAGCTTCATGTTTTCCTCCTTGAGCCTATTTTCGCAGACGCTGCGACAGATTGTGTCGCATGGCCTGCGACATGTGCTGTCGCAATCGCGCTCAATACTGCGGCATCTTCAACGCATTCAGGGAGCGCAGTTTGGGAGAAGGGACATTCACGACGAACGAAATCGCGGGAGCCATCGATTTTGTGCGGGAGCTGGATGCAGCGCGCGGCGGCTTGCTGGCCTGCCCGGTGTCGCGTTTGCAGGTCCGGTTCCGGCTCGGCTACCGGCGCGCTTGCGCACTGGCGGGACGGCTGGAGGAGCTGGACGTATGGGAAATCGTCGTGACGCCAAGCGGCTTGCGGGGCGCCCGGCTTAAATAATTGCTACAATGAAATTCTTGATAACTGAGCATTGATCGGATGGCTTCCAAAGACTCCATGTTCCGGCAGTGGAATATGCTGCGGCTGGTGCCGCGCGCACCGTTGAGCATTACGGCCGCAGAGATTACCGAACGCCTGGCGCAGGCGGAATTCCCGATCGACAAACGCACGGTCGAACGCGACCTGAAGGCGCTGGAGTCGGTATTCCCGCTGATGGTCGATGAATCGGCCAAGCCGTTCAAATGGAGCTGGCGGCGCGACGGCGCGATTTTCAGCTTGCCCGGAATGTCGGTGCCGGAAGCACTGACGCTGACAATGGTGGAGCAGCACCTGCACCGGCAGCTTCCGCCTTCGACACTCGATGCCTTGCAGCCGCACTTTTCCGCCGCCGCGCAGACGCTGGCAGCGATCGATGAAAGCGCGCAAACCAAGGCATGGCTTGGCAAGGTGCGCAGCATTCCTTCGGCGCAGCCTTTGCTGCCGGCGGAAGTGGACGAACAATGCCAGCGCACGGTCTACGATGCGCTGATGAAGGACCGCCAGCTCAAGCTGCATTACCAGAAGCGCGATGGCAGCGCGCCGACTGTCTACGAATCGGTGCATCCGCTGGCCATCGTGCAGAAGGCCGGCACCGTCTACCTGGTCTGCCTGTTTTCCGATTATGAGGATGCGCGCACCATCGCGCTGCATCGTGTGAAACAGGCGGAAATGCTGTACCTGCCGGCGCGCCGCAAAGCGGGCTTCGACATCGATGCCTTTATCGCGGAGGGGCAATTCGGCATCGCCGACGGCGGCGAGATCCGCCTCCAGGCAGTCTTTGCGCGCGCGGCCGGCGAGCATCTGGCTGAAACGCCTTTGAGCAAGGACCAGGTGCTGTACAGCGAATCGGCGGATACCTTGCGCCTGATCGCCACAGTGCCGCGCACCCGCGCACTGACCTGGTGGCTGCTGGGCTTTGGCGACGGCGTGGTGGTGCATGAACCGGCCGACCTGCGGGAAGAAATCAAGCAGACCGCCCAGCGCATGGCTGCTGCATATCAGGACCGGCGGTGAGGTGATTTGCCCTGCATTTTCCGCCACAGGCCGATCAGCCATTCAATGAGGGCTGCCATCGGCTTGCGCAGGAAGGGAATGTCGTAGGACAGCAGCAGCAAGCCGATTGGCACATCTTCCACACCAACCACCGGCATATATGGCGCCACTATCCCAACCGTGATCAGCGCCAGGGCGAGCGGGATCCGCACCCAGCGTGCACGGTCCGAGCGCGCCCATTCGATGAAGCGCTTCGCCTTGCTCGGCACCTCATGTTCCAGGTCATCGACCGCATGGTCGAGCTGCCGTTTGCCGTCCTTTTCCATTCCTGAATGCTACCCCGCCCGCACTTTTCAGCGCGCCCGGCTATAAGTACTGGCGTGAGCTATATGCTTTTAATCTAGAAACTTCGAAAGAATATATAGGTTTCATATTTCGAATTGCATAGAATGATTTCGGCTTATTTAACGATTGCAACTCGACCATGAAATCATTCGCGAGGAAATGGAAGGCAATAGCTGCGGCGACGCTGGCCGCGCTGTGCATTCCGGCCGCGCAAGCAATCGACATCAAGCAATCCACCATTGGTCCCGGATGGGCCAATAATTCGGTCAACGTGACCGTATTCCGCAAGAATTCCCTCGTTACGCATGACGGCGTGCAGTACGCCGCTTATTACGACGCCGAGCGCTATGTGGTGCTGGCCAGGCGCCATGTGGGCAGCAGCGACTGGACTGTCCAGCGCAGCCAGTACCGGGGCAAGGCCGAGGACGCGCATAACGGCATCAGCATCATGGTCGACGGCTCCGGCTACCTGCACGTGGCGTGGGATCACCACGACAATCCCTTGCGCTATGCCCGCGGCACGGCGCCGGGCGGGCTGCTGCTGGGGGCCCAGCAGGCGATGGTGGGGCGCGATGAACAAGCGGTGAGCTATCCCGAGTTCTATCGCCTGCCCGATGGCGACCTGCTGTTCCTGTATCGCGACGGCGGATCGGGACGCGGCAACCTGGTGATGAACCGCTATCGCCACGCCAGCGCGAAGTGGGAACGCCTGCAGGACAAGCTGATCGACGGCGAGGGCCAGCGCAATGCCTACTGGCAGGCGCACGCTGACGGCCGCGGCGTGCTGCACCTGTCCTGGGTGTGGCGCGAGTCGCCGGACGTGGCAAGCAACCATGACCTGGCCTATGCCCGCTCGCGCGACGGCGGCAAGAGCTGGGAACATTCGGACGGCACGCCTTACAAGCTTCCCATTACTGCGGCCAGCGCGGAGTACGCCTTGCGCATCCCGCAGGGCCGTGAACTGATCAACCAGACTTCGATGGCCGCCGATGCGGAAGGCCGTCCTTATATCGCGACATATTGGCGGGATGCTGGCAGCGCGATTCCCCAGTACCGCGTGGTATTCAAGACGGGGCAGCGCTGGGAAGCGCGGGCCCTGCCGCTGCACAAGACGGCTTTCAGCCTGTCCGGCGGCGGCACCAAACGCATTCCGATGGCACGGCCGCAATTGCTGCTGGCCGATCAAGGCGGCCTGCTGGTATTTCGCGACGAAGAGCGCGGCAGCAAGGTGTCGGTCGCAGTCATCGAGGAATTCCAGTCTTTCCAGTGGTCTGTACACGACTTGTCCGAAACTTCGGTCGGCGAATGGGAGCCGACGTTCGACAGCGAGTTGTGGAAATCGCGCGGCATCCTGAGCCTGTTCGTTCAGAAGGCGTCGCAAGTGGACGGGGAGGGCGTTGCGCAACGGCCGGCAGAACCGGTGCGTGTGCTGGACTGGGAGGTGTCAAAGCAGGTTCGTTAAAAAAGAAGTTAACAAGGGAGACATAAGAAATGAGGAAGAAAGTTCTTGCAACGCTGGTGCCCCTGGCATTGGCAGCAGCATATGGCACTGGGGCCATGGCGCAGGAGGCGGCAGAAGCTCCTGCAGCACCGGCCGCACCCGCGGCAGCAGCTGCTTCGGGCGACGTGGCGGCAAACGTGGATGCGGCCAACACTGTGGTGGTGACGGGCTTCCGTTCCAGCCTGCAGAAGGCCTTGAACCTGAAAGCCCAGGCAATCGGCGTGCGCGATTCCATCGTGGCGGAAGACATCGGCAAGTTCCCGGAGTCGAACGTGGCGGAATCGCTGCAGCGCGTGCCGGGCATTATCCTGAATCGCGATGAAAGCTCGGCCGAAGGCCAGCGCATCTCTATCCGTGGCTTGCCGACCGAGTATTCGGTCACCACGCTGAACGGGGCGCCGGTGAATACCACCAGTACCGGTTCCATCGGCAACGCAGCGCGCGGCTTCAACTACGACGTGTTTGCTTCCGAATTGTTTGGCCGCGTGGACTTCTACAAGTCGCCGCTGTCCGAACTGCCGGAAGGGGGCATGGGCGGCGTGGTGGACCTGCAGTCGCCACGCCCGTTCGATAATCCAAAAGGCGCGGTGCGCTATTCGGTAACGGGCGCGTACAACACCATGTCCGAGAAGACCGATCCGGCGGCATTCGGCCTGTTCTCCAAGACCTGGGGCAACTGGGGCTTCCTGGTCGGCGCTGCGCATTCGAAGGCGATGAACAATCGTTCCGGCTTCGAGGCGACCGGCGGCTATAACAGCTCGGCGCGCGGCAGCAAGAATCCGGTGCAGGGCAACTTCGCAATGCAGCTCGATTACGACGATCCGCGCGCCAACCTGTCCGGCTACACGCGCGACCAGGTGGACAATGCGCTGCTGCCGCGTATCTATCGCTTCTACGGTTCGTCCAATGACCGCAGCCGCGACGGCCTGGTCTCTTCGCTGCAGTACAAGGACAGCACGCTCAACATCAGCCTGGATACCATGTACTCCAAGCTGAAAAACTCGCGCGACGAACTGTATTACGGCATCCTGATCCGCAACAGCAAGACCACCAATCCTAGCGCACCTCCGGGGACCGCCGGCCACAATGGCCTGGTACCCATCGACGTCCATATCGATCCGGGTTCGAACCTGTTGACCGGCACCTTCGGCAATACCTCCTACAGCAGCGGCGTCACCTACAGCGAAGACGAGACGAAGTTCAGCTACGCCTCGCTGAACGCGAACTGGAAAGCCAACGACAGGCTGGCGCTGACCGGCCAGCTGAGCGTCAACAGCAGCAAGGCGCAAAGCTACCAGGACACCTTGTCCGGCCAGATCTTCGGCATCACTTCCACCATCGACTACGGCAGCGACCACGTTTATCCGTCGTTGTCCTCGACCAGCGATTACCTGAACCCGGCCAACTATTCCGGCTTCGGCATCGGCACCGGCCTGACGCGCGAGACCGACCGTGGCCGCCAGGGCCGCGTGATCGCGGACTGGGACTACAACCTGTGGGGCGACTGGACCGGCCACCTGAAAACGGGCCTGGTGTACGTGGAAACCGAGAAGGGCGTCCACAAGCGCAATGCCACCTCGGACATGACGACCAAGCTGAATAGCCTGGGCAACACCGGCATGCGCCAGGGCATGGTGTTCGACCTGCCGATCAGCAACCTGGACATGGGCGCCGGCTGGCCGCACCAGTTCGGCACCTTCACCCGCGACTACACCTACTCGACTTTCGATCCGCTGGCGTACAACACCGAGGCGACCTTTACTCCGGCACAGAGCTTTACCGCGACCGAGAAAGTGACCTCCGGTTTCGTGCAGTCGGACTTCAAGGGCGAAGTGCTGGGCCACGGCCTGCGGATCAACGCGGGCGTGCGCTATTCGCGCACCGAGCTGGATATCGACAACTTCAAGAAGACGGGCGCCGGCGGCACCTACCAGCCTAACCAGGAAAGCGGTTCTTACCATAACCTGCTGCCGGCCATCAGCGGCGCCTTCGACGTGACCGAAGACCTGATGTGGCGCGCCTCCTTCGGCAAGACCATTTCCCGTGCTTCGCTGTCGATCATCGCAGCGCAGACCGTGGTGCCGAATCCGTTCGACAACTCGGCCACGGCCGGTAATCCGAACCTGCGACCGCAGCAGTCGAAGAACATGGACACCAGCCTGGAATGGTACTTCCGCAAGGGCAGCCTGCTGTCGGCGGCGTACTTCCGCAAGGTGCTGACCGATGCCACCGTGTCCAGCACGACCCAGACCACCTTCGGCGCCCTGGGCCTGCCGGATACCGCGATGGGCGCTATCTTCTACGGACCGGATGGCCGCGTGGACCCGAACCTGCCGATGACGCTGCGCACCTACAGCAACGCCGGCCGCCAGGTGCTGAAGGGCTACGAGCTGTCGTACCAGCAGGACTTCGATTTCCTGCCGGCGCCTTACAAGGGCTTCGGCATGCTGGCCAGCTACACCCACATCGATCCGTTCAACAGCGCAAAGTGGATCACCAATGCGGGCAGGGAGATCGAGGTCAACTCGGTGCCGAAGTATGCCTACAGCACCACCGCCTATTACGAGAACGGCCCGCTGGCGATCCGCTTCTCGTACAACTACAAGGGACGCAGCCTGCATGGCGACAATCCGAAAAATAACGGCGATGACCTGATCCGCTGGCGCGCGGCACGCGGCTACCTCGATGGCAACATCAGCTACAAGATCAACGACAACCTGGAACTGCGCCTCGACGCGCTGAACCTGTCGAACACCTTGTCGTACGATTATTTCGAGGATGCCACCGGCCAGTACGGCAGCGGCAAGAAGACCCGCATGGACTACGCGAAGTACGACGGCCGGACGATCAAGATCGGCCTGCGCGGCAAGCTGTAACAAACCTGGGGCGGTCTACTCTCTCTCCCGCTCCCGGTCTCCTTCGCCGAAGGCACGCAAGTGTCTTCGGCTTTTTTCGAATATGGACTATCGAAAATATGAAGCTCATTCACACCGTTTTTCTGTTTTTTGCGGCCGCTCTGGGCGGCTGCGCTTCCACGCCGACGGCGCCGCAGCGGCAGGAAGTTGTCGGCATCATCGACAAGGTCAACACCTATTGGCAGGCCAACACGCCAGCCAGGGAGTGGTCGTTCTGGAATGTGGCGGCCTACCACACCGGCAATATGGAGGCGTACCGCATCACCGGCAACCAGGCCTACCTGAAGTACTCGCTGGACTGGGCGCAGCATAACCAGTGGCAGGGCGCCAAATCGACCGATAAGGGACAGTGGAAGCTGACCTACGGCGAAACCGACGATCACGTGCTGTTTGGCGACTGGCAGATCTGCTTCCAGACGTACGCGGACCTGTACCAGCTCGACAAGGACCCGGCGCGCATCGCCCGCGCCCGCGAGGTGATGGAGTACCAGATGTCCACCGCACGCAACGATTACTGGTGGTGGGCGGATGGCCTGTATATGGTGATGCCGGTGATGACCAAGATGTACAACATCACGGGCAATCCGCAGTACCTGGAGAAGCTGCACGAGTATTTCCAGTATTCGAACAGCATCATGTACGACCAGGATGAAAAGCTGTACTACCGCGACGCACGCTACGTGTACCCGGCCCACAAGAGCGTCAACGGACGCAAGGACTTCTGGGCGCGCGGCGATGGCTGGGTGTTTGCCGGGCTGGCGAAAGTGCTGCACGACCTGCCGAAGGACGCGCCGCATCGCGAGGAATACGTGCGCAAGTTCCAGGGCATGGCGGCGGCGCTGAAGAAGGCGCAGCAGGCGGAGGGCTACTGGACGCGCAGCCTGCTCGATCCGCAGCATGCTCCGGGTCCGGAGACCAGCGGCACGGCCTTCTTCACTTACGGCTATTTGTGGGGCGTCAATAATGGCCTGCTGGACCGCGCCGAATACGCGCCGGTAGCGCTGAAGGGCTGGGACTACCTGGCAAGCGTGGCGCTGCAACCGGACGGCAAGATCGGCTATGTGCAGCCGATCGGCGATCGCGCCATTCCGGGACAGGTTGTGGACAGAAATTCGACCGCGCACTTCGGCGTCGGCGCATATCTGCTCGCGGCCGCCGAAATGGTGCGCTACATCGATAAAAACAAATAGAGGAGAGAGATGATGAAACGACGTAATTTCATGCGCGGCATGCTGGCTGGCGGCGCAGCGGCGGCAGCTCCGGCGATGGCTCTTGCGGCCGGCGCCGGCGCGGCTACAGCGGCGCCGGGCGGCGACCGCGCGTACATGGCTGGCCTGCTGCAAAAGATGGCCGATCCGGTGCTGGCCAATATGTCGAAGGGGGAGCTGAAGAAGAAGTTCGCGCTGGAACTGAGCCCCACTTGGGATGGCCGCGATTCCGGCGTGGCCTACTTGGAATGCTTCGGCCGCCTGATCGCCGGCATGGCGCCCTGGCTGGCGCTGCCCGATGACGACAGCGCCGAGGGCCGCGCCCGCAAGCGCCTGCGCGAACAAGCCCTGCAAAGCTACACGCACTCGGTCGATCCGAAATCGCCGGATTACCTTTCGTGGAAAGTGCACGGGCAGACACTGGTCGATTCCGCCTACTTCACCAATGCCCTGATGCGCGCGCCAAAAGCGCTGTGGGAGCCGCTGGACGCCACCACCAAGCAACGCATCATCGATGAAATCAAGGGCTTGCGCCGCATCGAGCCGCCGTACATCAACTGGATGCTGTTCGCGGCCATGAACGAAGCCTTCCTGCTCTCCATCGGCGAGCAGTACGACCCGATGCGCATGAACGTGGCGATCCGCAAGGTCAACGAGTGGTACGTTGGCGATGGCTGGATCAAGGATGGCGAAACCTTCCACTTCGACTACTACAATTCCTTCGTGATGTACCCGATGCTGGTGGAGATCCTCGAAGTGCTGGCGCGCGCCAACGGGCCGTTCTGGAACGGCAAGCCGGCCGACCTGCTGGCGCAGGCGCAAAAGCGCATGCAGCGCTATGGCGAACACCTGGAACGCTTCATTTCGCCGCAGGGTACCTTCCCGCCGATCGGCCGCTCGCTGACTTACCGTACCGCCGCCTTCCAGCCGCTGGCGCTGCTGGCCTGGCGCAAGCAGCTGCCGGCCAGCCTGCCGGAAGGCCAGGTGCGCGCTGCGATGACGGGCGTGCACAAGGCGATCTGGACGGAGCCAAGCAATTTTACGAAGGAAGGCTATCTGACCATCGGCTTTGCGGGGCACCAGCCGGAACTGGGCGACTGGTACTCGAACAACGGCAGCATGTATATCGCCGCATCGAGCTTCCTGGCGCTTGGCCTGCCGGCCGACGATTCATATTGGACCTCGGCGGCGCAGGACTGGACGCAGAAGAAGGCCTTCGGGGGCAAGAAATTCCCGAAGGACTACCACGTCAGCTATTGAAGTGGCTTAACGCCGGTATCGGGCCTGCGCGGCATCGCGCAGGGCTACCAGCATGGCTTCCGCGCCCGGCGACAGGCGGTGGCGCTTGCGGGTGACGATGCCGTACATGTCCATGCGCAGGCCCAGGTCCCAGGGCAGCACGGCCAGCAGGCCTGCGTCGAGATAGGGGCGCACGGTTTCTTCCGGCATGGCCGCGATCATGCGGCTGCCCGGCAACAGGTTGACCACCACCGGCATGGCGAGGGTTTCCACCACCTCGGTTGGCGGTTCCAGGCCCTGCGACAGGAACATCGACGTCAGGCGGTCGCGCAGGATACTGCCGGCCGGCGGCAGCACCCACGGCTCGCGCGCCAGGTCGGCCAGTTGCAAGTCCTTGCGGCCAACAAATGGGTGATCGGCGGCGGCGATCAGGCTATGCGGTTCGTCGGTGAGCGGTTCGAAATTGAATTCGGAGGCGACATTGGAATCGAGCAGGCGCCCGATCACCAGGTCGAATTCGCCGGCGCGCATGCGCTCGACCAGGATTTTGGAAGTGTCGACGGTGATCGACACCTGCACCTTGGCGGTCCGGCTTTTCAGCAGCTTGACGGCGTCCGTTACCAGGCCGGCCGAAGGCGTCAGCACGGTGCCAATGGAAACGCGGCCGGAAAGGCCCGAGACTAGTTCCATCACTTCCTGGTGCGCCGCATCCATTTCCGCCAGCGCAGTGCCGGCGCGCCGTATCATCACTTCGCCGTACCAGGTCGGCACCACGCCGCGCGGCAGGCGCTCGAACAACTGGACGTTCAGCGCGTGTTCGATCTCGCCCAGCAGCTTGGATGCCGCGGGCTGGGTGAGGTTTGCCGCCTGTGCTGCATGCAGGATTGAGCGGTGCCGGCCCAATTCGACCAATAGCACCAGGTGGCGCGTTTTCAGGTGGGACCTTACAAATCGGTCCGAGCGTGGATCTGACATGCGGACAATAATAGGGCCGCTCCCCGGCAGCGTCAATCTGCGGCGTCGTCAAACAGGGACGGGGCCAATCCCTGCACGCCGGCTATCTCGAAGGTGTGCAAGCCGCCATCGAGGGAGCCTGCTGCCAGTTGTTCCATGTGCGGCCCGCCGAAGGCCGGCCGCGATGGTTGTGTTGCCGACAACGGCAGTTCGCGCAGCAGCGCGCCGCCGGCGGAAAATTGCGCCAGGCGGCCGCGCCGTCCTTCCTCGCGAAGCGCGATCCACATATTTCCAGCGGCATCCAGCGTCAGGCCGCCCATGCGGGCTTCACCCAGGCTGGCGAACCGTTTGATTCTACCCACTTCGGCGCGCGCCGGGTCATACGTAGTTTCCAGTACTTCGCGGCCATCGCTGCTGGCGAAATACAGGCTGCCGCCATCGGGGCTGAAGCCGATGCCATGCGCGGCCGCGACAGTCGGCAAGGCCAGGCGGCGCAGGCCGAAACGTCGCGAGAACTGGTAAAAGCTGCCGATGGGAGGGGAGTCGGGATTCAGGTTGGCGGTGCCCAGCACGAAATTGCCGTGGCGGTCGGCGCAGCCATCGCTGATGCGGGTGCGTGCTTCGGCGGGATCGACGGCGGCCACCGCGAGCGGCAGGCGGCGCGCCAGTTTCAGGGCGCCGGGCGGGGTGCGCTCGGCCAGGTAGAGCCATTTGTCGAGGCCCAGCAGCAGCTTGCCGCTGCGGCAGAAAGCGAAGGCGGCGAGGTGTTCCGGCAAGCGGCTGTTTTCCGGCGGACCTTTGCCGCGCCAGGCCTTCAGGGCCGGCGTGGCGGCATCGCTCCACCACCAGCAGCCGTCATGCCAGAGCAGTGCGCCGATGTGGGCGGATGGCAGCAGGGAGTCAGGCTGGACGTGCTGTTCCATCCTGCCTCCAGGCGGTGACGAAGGCGTGGGCCCGTTCGGCTACGGCTGCGGCATCCAGGCCTGGCTGGTACAGTGCCGAACCCAGGCCAAAGCCTGTGGCGCCGGCGGCTCGCCAGGTGGCCATGCTGCCCGGCGTGACGCCGCCGACCGGCAGCAGCGGCAAGGCGGGCGGCAGCACGGCGCGCATGGCGCGCATGACAGTCGGCGTCACCAGTTCGGCGGGGAACAGCTTGAGCGCATCGGCGCCCGCATGAGCGGCTGCGAAAGCCTCGGTCGGCGTGGCGGCGCCCGGCACGCAGAACATGCCGGCTGCCTTGGCGGCGCGGATCACGGACGTATCGGAATGCGGCATCACGATCAGCGCGCCGCCGGCGTCGCGCACTTCCTGCACGGCGGTGGTAGTCAGGACGGTGCCTGCGCCCAGCACGGCGTCGGCCGGCAGGCTGCGAGCGAGGCGGGCGATGGAATCCAAAGGCTGCGGGGAGTTGAGCGGAACTTCGATCAGGCGGAATCCGGCTTCATACAGGGCGGCGCCGATGGCTTCCACCTCGTGCGGCTGGACGCCGCGCAGGATGGCCACCAGGGGCAGCGACTTGAAGGCGGTTTCGAAAGGGGAGGCGGAAGGTGGGTTCATTTCAATCCTTGAGCATGCCGGCGGCGCGTGCCAGGTGGTGCAGGCCGGCGGGAGCGGTGTTATCGAGCAGCAGCGGCGCTACGGCGCGGAAGCGTTGCAAGGCGAGGGCGTAGCGCTGGCACAGGACCTGGCTGCCGACCAATGCCAGCGGCGCACTCGCCAGGCCGGCCGCATCGCGCCAGGCCAGGCCGGCGCGCAGTTCATGGCCGACCAGCAGGCCGGAAAGGTAATCGGCCAGGTCGCTGGCCGGTGCGCGGCCCGTGACGCCGAGGGTGCGTGCTGCAAAAATCTGGTGGCTCATGCCGAGATGGCCGTAATCGCGCGCGGCGTCGACGCCGGCGACGAAGGCATGTTCGGCGAAGGCTTCGCTGTTGCCCATCAGGCGGCCCAGCACGGAATGGGTGCGCAGCACGGCAAACAGTTCGCCCGTCATATGGGTCGCGAAGCGCATCAGGCGGCCGTCGTTCACCTGCGCCCATTTGGAATGGGTGCCGGGCATGACGATGCAGGATGCGTCGCGCAGCGCGGGTTGCAGCTGCAGGGCGCCAACCACCTGGGTTTCTTCCCCGCGCATCACGTCGGGCGGCAGGGCGCCGTCGTCGTACAGCATGCCGGGAACGATGCAGATTTCGGCGCCGGGACTGGCCAGCATGCCGGCTGCCAGCGCGCTGGCGTTGGCGGGGCAGGCAGCGTATGGCACGTCGCGCCAGCCGTGCTGACTGCCGATCATGCCGCAGGCCAGAACCGGCAAGCGCGGATGCGCGGCCAGCCAGTCGCCGGCAATGCCGTCCAGCGCGGCTGCAAAGGCCGTCGCGCCGGACAGCGTGGACGCGCCTTTGCCGTTGCTGCGTTCCGCCAGCACTTTGCCGCCGGGGCCCAGCAGGAAGGCGCGCAGGCTGGTGCTGCCCCAGTCAAGGGCGAGCAGGCTGGCGGTGTTGGCGTTGCTTACCATTCCGCTACGCTGCCGTCAGGATGGCGCCACAGCGGATTGCTCCAGTCAGGCGCATTGCGGCTGGCTTCAATCACGCGCTGTTCGTCGACCACCACGCCCAGGCCCGGCTTGGGCAGCGGCTTGATGTAGCCGTTTTCGATCTTGAAGTCTTCCTTGTTCACCACGTAGTCGAGCAGCTCGCCGCCCTTGTTGTAGTGAATGCCCATGCTCTGCTCCTGCAGCACGGCGTTGTACGACACAAAGTCGACGTGCAGGCAGGCGGCCAGCGCAACCGGGCCAAGTGGGCAATGCGGGGCCAGGGCAACGTCGTAAGCTTCCGCCATGCCGGCGATCTTCAGGCATTCGGAAATGCCGCCGGCGTGCGACAGGTCGGGCTGCACGATCGAAATGCCGCCGGCCTGGAACACGTTCTTGAATTCGAAGCGGGAGAACATGCGTTCGCCGGCCGCCAGCGGAATCGACGTCGATTCGGCCAGGCGCGGATAGTACTCGGCCTGTTCCGCCAGCACCGGTTCTTCGACGAACAGGGGACGGTAAGGTTCCAGTTCGCGCAGCAGCACCTTGGCCATCGGCGCAGCGACGCGGCCGTGGAAATCGATGCCGAATTCGATCTGGTTGCCGAAGGCTTCGCGGATCTCGGCGATACGGGTCACGGCGGCATCCACCGCGGCGGAACTTTCGATGATGCCGAATTCTTCGGTGCCGTTCATCTTGAAGGTATCGAAGCCTGCTTCGCGCAGGGTCTTGATGCCGGCGATGACGTCGGCCGGGCGGTCGCCGCCTACCCAGCTATAGGTCTTCATGCGGTCGCGCACCAGGCCGCCCAGCAGCTCGTACACCGGCACCCCGAGGGCCTTGCCCTTGATGTCCCACAGCGCCTGGTCGATGCCGGCGATGGCGCTCATCAGGATGGCGCCGCCGCGGTAAAAGCCGCCGCGGTACATGACCTGCCACAGGTCGTTGATGCGGCGCGGGTCCTGGCCCACCAGGTATTGCGAGAACTCGTGGACGGCGGTTTCCACGGTACGTGCCTTGCCTTCGATGACCGGTTCGCCCCAACCGACTACGCCTTCGTCTGTTTCAATCTTGAGCAGCATCCAGCGCGGTGGAATGCGGTAGGTGGTCAGTTTTGTGATCTTCATTTTTGTTCGTTTGTGAAGTGGTAAGGCAAGTCTATCTTGGCGAGCTAGTTCAGAAATATGAGAAATTTATCGTCTTGTATATCGATTGGGCATAACGTCGACTTATTCCCCCGGGTCCACCAGCTGCGCGCCAACATAGGCGTTGAAGTGCTTGATGCGGCCGGTGACCTTGTCGTCGCCCTGGCGCGGCGTATAGCGGATGCCGGCCACTTCGACGGTCTTCTCAAGGTCGATCACCAGGCGGTGCGGGTGGGCCGGCGCCGGTGTCTTGCCTGCGAACGCGGTGTGCCAGAAATCGCTGGCCTGGCCGTTGATGGCGTTCAGGGCCTGTCCGTCTTCGCGCTTGCCTTCCTCGCTGCTCACGTAGGCGATGGTCCAGGCGGACTGGTTGATCGGCTGGCCCTTGGCGTCCAGCAGCGAGATTTCGGCCACGGCCGCGTATTGCTTGCCGTCGAAGGCATCCAGCGATTCGAGGCAGAACTGGCGCCCGCTGACCGGGGCGGCGAAGCGCACGTCCTGGGTGGCGCTGCCGGGCTGGAACTGGCCGCTGAAGGCGGGCGTGACGCCCTCCAGCTTTGGTTTGGCTTTGTTCGGAGGACGGGGCAGGTCGCGTTCGGGCTGCAGGCGGTCCAGGATCGGCGTTTCCAGGCCGCGCAATTCGGCGCGCTGCGGGCCGGTCAGGTCCAGCACCACGACTTCATTGCGGCCCCGTTTCAGCCATGGGCCGGGCAGGTACATGGTTTGCGTCGGGCCGATGCTCCAGTAGCGGCCCAGGCAGCGGCCGTTGATCCAGACAACGCCCTGGCCCCAGGCCGACATGTCGAGGAAGGTATCGGCGGTTTTGGCTGCGTCGAAACTGCCGCGCCAGAAGGCGGGACCCCGCGCGCGCTGCTGTTTCCATTGCAGCGGCGGCAGCACGCCGTCGGCGTCGAAGTCGATGGCGCGGATTTCCCAGTTTTCCAAGGCGACCGGCGCGGCGCCTTTCGGCTGGAATTGCACCGGGCCGTGCAAGCCTTTGCGGTCGTGGACTTCGGGACCGAAATTGACGCGGGCGATGGTGTACAGCAGGATTTCCAGCGTGGCGGGCTTGTCGCGCGCGGGCAGGTCGATGCTGAAGCGGCGGTGCCGGGTGTCGAAGGTGCCGGCCAGCTTGCCGTCGACATGCACCCAGGCCAGGTCGCGCACCTTGGCGGCGGTCAGCTTGCCGGCCGGGCCGGCAGGCAGGGTGACGCGGTAGGAAACCAGGCCGCGGCTGATGTCGTATTGCTCGATCGGCTGCGGCGATTTGTCGCGTATCGCTTCCTGCGGCAGGCTGGCGAAGACCGCAGCCGATTCCCTGAGCGTAAAGGCGGGCACCGCCATCACCGGCTGGCGCGCCGGTGGCGATGGCAGCGTTTCGCCGGGCTGCAGGAAAGGCTCGATGCCTTTGCGGTAGGCCTGGAATTTTTCGCCGGTCCATCCCGCTTCGCCGATCGGGGCGTCGTAGTCGTAGCTGCTGGTGTCGGGGCGGAAAGGGCGGTCGCAGCCGCCCCACAGGCCGAACGTGGTGCCGCCATGCGCCATGTACAGGCTGAAGGAGCCGCCCATTTTCAGCATCTGCTGGATATCGGCCACGGCCTTGGTGGCGGCGCCGCGGCGGTGCGGGTTACCCCAGGTATCGAACCAGCCGGAATAGTATTCGCCGCACATCAGCGGGCCTTGCTGCACGGCCTTCAGTGCCTTGAAGCCGGCCTCGGGATCGGTGCCGAAGTTCGCTACCGAGAACAGCTCCGGGATGTGGGTGCGTGAGACGGCATTGGTCGGATTGCACTGGAACAGCGGCACGTCGAACTGGGCATCGAGCAGGGCCTGGCGCATGCCGCGCATGTATTCCAGGTCGTCGCTGAAGAAGCCGTATTCGTTCTCGACCTGCACCATCAGGATAGGGCCGCCGCGCGTGACCTGCTGCGAGCCCAGCACGCGGCCGACTTCCGCCAGCCAGCGCTTGGCCGGCTTCATGAAGGCTTCGTCGCGGGTGCGCAGGAAGGCGTCGCTGCTGCTCTTTTTCAGCAGCCACCAGGGCAGGCCGCCCATCTCCCATTCGGCGCAGGCGTAAGGGCCCGGGCGCAGGATGACCCATAAGCCCTCCTGTTGCGCCAGGCGGCAGAATTCGGCGGCGTCGCGCTGGCCGCCCCAGTCGTAGCGGCCTTCGCGCCATTCGTGGTAGTTCCAGAACAGGTAGGCGCAGACGGTGTTCAGGCCCATGGCCTTGATGGCTTTCAGGCGGTGCTGCCAGTATTCGCGCGGTACGCGGGCGAAATGCATTTCGCCGCAACGGATCTGCAACGGTTTCCCGTCGAGCAGGAAATCGTCCTTGCCGATGCTGAAGCGTGTGCTGGCGGCGGCGTGTACGGTGGCTGCCATCGGCAGCAGGGCCGCGCCGGCGCTTGCTGCGGCGCCGGCCAGGACGCGGCGGCGGGTTTGGTTGGTCATTGCGCGGCTCCTTGCGGCGTGATGGTGAACTGGTAGATGGTTGGCTCCAGCTTGACGCGGTACTGCGTGTGCGGGCGTCCGACCTGGCTCCAGCCGGTGTCGCCGCCTACGCCGGTCTGCACCGCGTCGACCAGCAGCGAGCCGTCGCCGTGCGGACGGATGTCGGAACTGTGCCAGGTGCCGCGCTGGCGCGGATACAGGTCTTCGTATGGGAATGGCAGGGCGTTGACCGAGAGCGGCTGCGTGCCGCGCAGTTGCAGGCCGTTGCCGGCGCCTTTCAGCGTCAGCCAGCGCACGCCGGTCTTGTTGCCGCTTTCCTGTGGACGGATGTAGTTGTGGTACTGGTCGGCCAGCTTGCCGCTGTAGCGGCCAAGCGGCGCGCCGGTGATGCGGTCGCTATACGATTCCTGCGGGCCGCGGCCGTACCATTCCACCGTGTCCAGCGATGGATTGCTGTCGAAGCGCATGCCGATGCGCAGCGGATCCGGCAGGTCGCCGCGCAGCGGGGCGAAGGTGGCGGTAACCTGCACGGCGCCCTTGCTGTCCATGCGGTAGGTGGCGTCCCAGCGCGCGGAGCCGGCGCCGAAGATGTATTCGATGCGCACGCCGTCTTTCAGGACATCGAAGGAGCGCACATTGCGTTCTTCGCTGAACTGCTTCCAGATGGTATGGGTTTTGTTGAGGCCAGTGCCAAGGTCGTTTTCCGTCAGCGCGCGCCAGAAGTAGGGCATGCCGCCGGCCAGCAATTGCTTGCCGCTTGCAGAGTAGGCAAGCTTGCCGCTAGTTGCATCGACCGCCAGCACTGAGCCGCCCGCGCGCAGTTCGACGCTGTTCCCGGCGCGTACCGGCGCAACCCAGGCGCCGGCACCCGCCGTAACGGCGGCAGCGGTTGGCGACTGCAGCACGAACTGGCTGAAGCCGAGCACCATGCCGGCCGGGACGCCGCGAATGGCGCCGTCGCGGGCCTTTGCGCGCAGCGTCAGCACGTACTCGAAACGTGGATCGCGATCCAGCTTCGGCAGGTTCAGAGTTACATCGGCAGAAGCCTGTGCGGCCGCCTTGACGCCAGCCAGCGAGCCGCCTGCGACTTGCGTGCCATCGCGCGCGATCGACCAGTCAAAGTCGAACCCGGAAAGGTCGGCGAAATCATAGCGGTTGACCACCTTCAGGCGGCCGGATGCCGGATCGCCCTCAAAGACCACCGGAGAGTAGACCTTCTGCACCTCGTAATACTCGGAATCCGGCGTGCGGTCAGCCTGCACCAGGCCGTCGCCAACCTCCGACATGTCCTTGCGCGGATTCGGGCCGTAGTCTTCGCCCTGTGCCCAATAGCTGCGGCCCTGCTTATCCTTGAGCAGCATGGCCTGGTCCACCCAGTCCCAGATAAAGCCGCCCTGCAGCTTGCGGTGCGAGCGGATCACCTGCCAGTAGTCTTCAAAGTTGCCAAGGCTGTTGCCCATCGCGTGCGCATACTCGCACTGGATCATCGGCTGCTTGTAGCGTGGATCCTGCGCGTAGTCGATCATCTTTTCGATCGGGTCGTACATCGGCGCGTAGATGTCGACGTAATCGTTCGGCAGATGCTCCTCGCCGATGGTGCCGTGGCCAAGGTAGCTGATCAGGCGTTCCGGATCCTGTTCCCGGATCCACTTGGCCGCGTTCTCGAAGTTCGGGCCGGTGCCCGCTTCGTTCCCCAGCGACCACAGGATCACGCTCGGGTGGTTGCGGTCGCGCTGTACCATGCGGCTCACGCGGTCCAGGTGGGCGGCTGCCCAGTGCGGCTGGTAGCCGAGCTGGATCTTTTCGCGCGCGCCAGGAATATTGTGCACGTGGTCGCCCATGCCCATGTACTCGTGCGACTCGATGTTTGCTTCGTCCATCACGTACAGGCCGTACTCGTCCGCCAGGTCGTACCAGCGCGGATCGTTCGGGTAATGCGAAGTGCGAACGGCATTGATATTGGCCTGCTTCATCAGCTCTATATCCTTGCGCATCGACTCTTCCGACATGACGTGGAAGGTGTGGGGATCGTGCTCATGGCGGTTGACGCCCTTGATCATGATGCGCTTGCCGTTGACGCGTACCTCGCCGTCCTTCACCTCCACGGTACGGAAGCCGACCATGCGCGAGGTAGAGGACACCAGCGCGCCCTTCGCGTCATGGAATTCGAGCAGCAGGCGGTACAGGTTGGGCGCCTCGGCCGACCATTGGCGTACGCCGGGCACGGTGCCGCGCAGCGGCGCAGCCTTGCCGCCGTGGACGCCGCTTTCGAGCGACAGCACGGCCTTGTCGCCGTCCAGCAGTGTGGCGGTCAGCTTGCCCTGTGCGGCGCCGGTGAATTCAGGCTGCAGGGTGAATTCGCCGTCGCGGTAGGCGGCCTTGTCCAGGGTGGCGCGCACCACGTAGTCGCGCAGGTGAGCCTTCTGCTCGGCATACAGGTAGACGCTGCGTTCGATGCCGGAAACGCGCCAGAAGTCCTGGTCCTCAAGGTAGGAGCCGTCCGCGAAGCGATACAGCTCGATGGCGATGGTATTGCTGCCGGGGCGCAGGAAGCGCGTCAGCTTGAACTCCGACGGCAGCTTGGAGTCTTCCGAATAGCCGACCCGCTGGCCGTTGACCCAGATGTAGTAGGCGGCGCCGGCCGCGCCGATATGCAGGAAGACATCGCGCCCATCCCAGTTGGCCGGCAGGTCGAAGTTGCGGCGATAGGAGCCCACCTCGTTCATGCTGTGCAGGATGTACGGCTGGTTGGGCGGGAAAGGGTAGTCGCTGTTGTTGAACAGGGGCTGGCCGTAGCCCTGCGCCTGCATCATGCCGGGCACCTGGATGGTTTTCCAGCGGCTCACGTCGAAGCCGGGCTTGTAGAAATCGACCGGCCGCGATTCCGGATTGCGGGAGTAGGCGAACGACCAGGTGCCGTCCAGCGAGAGGTAATACTGCGAAGCCGCCTTGTCGCCCTTCAGCGCCAGGTCGCGCCGTTCGAAGTTGAAGAAGGTGGTTTTCATCGGCTCGCGGTTCACTTGAACCACTTCCGGTTGCTCCCATTCGGCATACTTGCTTGCGGGAGCGGCGCTGGCGGCCAGGGGGAAGGCTGTCGCCAGCGCACTGGCCAGGGCCAGCAGGGCGGGGAGTCGCGGTGTCGTCATTGGTGCTTGTCTCGTAGTTTTGTGTGTTGGACGGTATCCGGCAGCACAATCCTACGGTTGGCAGCAATAGCTTACCAATGGCTTATTTCGCGGCTCCTATATCGGTTTGATATACCGATCCCTACAACTTGAAGGTCAGGCCGGCATACACCGAACGTCCCATGCCGCGCACCCCGATCCCATAGGGAACGCCGTTCAGCGCCATGGTCATGCCCTGGCCGACATAGGCCCCGCCCAAAGGCAGGTCGTAACGGCGGTCGAACAGGTTTTCCACGCCAAAGTCGAGCTGCACCTTGTTCCACGCATAACTGGTGCGCAGAGCGGCCAGGGCGTAGCCGCCGGTGCGCAGTTCGTTGTGCAGCGACGAGACGCGGTCCTTGGCCTTGACGGCCTGCAGTTCCAGCACGTTGCTCCACGCACCGAGGCGATGGTTCAGCGACAGGCGGGTGTTCAGCGGCATCATGTTGTACAGGTTGTCGCCCGTGCTGCGGTTTTCGCCGCGAACGTAGTTGACCAGCATGTCTCCCGACAGCGTGCCGTAGCTGCCCGAGGCCAGCGCTGCGTGCGCCGACACCTCGGTGCCGTACAGCTTCGCATCGACGTTGGCAAAGCGCAGGTTGACGAAGGCGCCGGCCTTGCAGGTGGTGAGGCAGCGCGCGTCGATGTAGTCATCGACCCTGGTGTAGTACGGGGAGATGGCGAACGACCATTTTTCCTGCGCCGGATCGTGCCATTCGATACTGCCGGTGGCCATGTGCGCCGTTTCCGGCCGCAGCGACGGGTCGCCGACGTAGCCGTTGCCGTCGCCGGCGATATTCACCATGGCCATCGCCATGCCGCCGGTGGACCAGGTATAGCGCTCGTAAAGGTTCGGTGAACGGGTCTTGCGGGCGTAGCCGAACTTGACCGTCATGTCCTGGGAGGGCACGTAGCGCGCCTGCGCGGTCAGGTCCAGGTTATGGTCGTTGCGCTTACGGTCGAGGGCGTTGAAGGCCGATGCATCCTTGCTGTAGCCGGCGTTATAGCCCTGCACCGTGCCGGTGTCGCTGGTCACCAGTTCGCTGCGCACGCCGAACTGAGTGAACCAGGCCGGATTCCAGCGGCGGTCCCATTCCGCGAAGGCGCCCAGGCGGTCGCGCTGGCCGTCGCGGATGTTCCAGAAGGTGTCCGGCGCCATGCCGCCGCCGGAAGGATCCCACCAGTCGTCCAGCCGGTAGCGGCGATAGTCGGCGCCGACGCGCAGGGTGTCGGGCTGCGACAGCGGGATGGTGGCTTTTACCGAAACGCCGGTGTTCTTGCCTTCGGTATCCATCGGCATGCCGGGGATGTTCTTCTTCGCGCCGTACCAGAACTGCTTGTCCGGGCCGAAGTTCATCGCGTGGCGGGTGTGTTCGTGGTAGGCGCGGCCTTCCAGCGTGCCCCAGCCGAAGCGCTCAAGGTAGCGCAGGTTGACCTGTTCGCTGTCGTTGCGGGTGAGGTCCATGCGCTGGTTGGGGAAGCCCTGGTAGGGCATGCGCTGCAGGCCGAGCTTGAGCTCCAGCAGGCGCGCTTCGGAGCGCATGGCCAGGGTCAGCGAATGGTTGCGGGATTCGTAGGCGGAGGAGCCGATTTTTTTGCCGTCGCCATCTTCGTAGTTATGCGCCTTGATCGCGGCGCCGCGGTAGCTGGCGGAGAACGTGTCGCTGGCCATGGTGGCCGCCAGGCTGGCGTCGCGCACGTTGCCGTTGGTGCGGTAGACGAAAGTGGCCTGGCCTTCAAGCAGCTGTGCGCCGGTTTCGGCGAACTTAGGGTCGGCGGAGCGCACGCGGATGGTGCCGCCGATGCTGTCGCCGCCAACGCTGACGGGCGTAATGCCAGGCAGGACCTGGATCGATTCGACTTGCGACGGCGCGATGTACGACAGCGCGGGATTCATGTGGTTGGCGCAGGCCGAGACCAGGTCCATGCCGTCGACCTGGATGCGCAGGCGGTCATCAGCCAGGCCGCGGATCGACGGCAGGCCGGACACGCCGCCGCCGCTGACCATGCTGACGCCGGCCACGGATTGCAGCAGGTTTGCGGTATCGCTGGGGAAGCCCTTCTTGCTGACGTCCACTTGCATGACGTCGGGATTGGTGCCGGTGATGATGACGCTGGGGAGGGTGGTTTGCGCGTAGCAGGGAAGGGCGGTGGCAACAGACATTGCAAGCAGGTGCTTGCGTAACTGCGGATTCATTTTTATTCTCCGGTGTGACGAGTCGTGCGCCGCCGGGGGCGGCGGCGCATTGGAATAAGAGCAGGTGTCACACTGCGGATGGAGGTCCTCGCGCCTGGTGCGGCAGATGGGATTCGCCATCGTACTGCGCCGCGATGATGGCGGTCCGAGGACCTGTGAGGTCGTGCGGTGCGGGAGCGGAGGGCTTGCTGTAGCCGGGCGCCATGGCCAGTGCGCCGCACAGCGTGCACTGGGTGAAGCAGTCCGCCATCCCATGTTGGTTGTGGCCTTCGTGATGTTCAGCGCATGCTGCGTGATCCATCATCGGCATCGCTACCTGCGCTGCGGCTGCGTAGCCTTGCAGTGCTACATACAGCAGCAACAGCAGTGTTACGAAGCGGCGAGTGGTGCGGTGCGAGAACATGTGCCCATCGTAGCGATTGGGCTGTTGTCAAACCATGAACTCGGTCAAGTTTTCGCGATCAGCGCATCTTCTCGATCAGGGCCGGCGTGATGACGCCGGAGTAGGCCACGCGCTGGCCCTGCGCGTCGTACCAGTAGCTGCGCGGTTTCTCGCCGCGCCAGCGCGGATCGATGGCGTAGCGCAGGCGTTCGGGAGCAAGCCCGCCGAAACTCCAGGCATCGGCCAGCAGGTCGATGCCGGACAGGCGCTTTGCCACCAGTTGCGACAGCGCTGCGTCCGACAGCGGGTCGGTGGTGATGGTGACGATGTCGAAGCCAGGATTGGCGGCGCGTGCTTTGGACAGGACGTCCAGGCTGTGCTGGCAGAATTCGCAGTCCATGGACCAGACCAGGACCACGAAAGGCTTGCCTTTGTGGCTGGCCGCGATCTGCTCCACGCTTTGCGGTGCGAAGGCTTTCAGGCCCGCGTTGCCGGCGGCGTAGGCGCTGGGGGATGCCGCCAGGGCGGAAAGGGCGGCGATGGCGGTCGCCACGACTGCGGCGGCCAGGGGATGGAGCATTTTCATGATCATTCCTCGAGTTTGCGAACAACGATGCCTTCATCGGCGGTGCGCCACAGCAGCCAGAGTTCGGCGCCGCGGCGCATGATGTGGGGATGGTCGGAACTGCCCTGGGTGGTGGCGACGGTGTGCTTGCTCCAGCTTGCGCCGCCATCGGGCGATACCTGCGCGTGGATGCCGGTTGCCGTGCCGTCGAACTC
>CAMLSG010000044.1 GCA_946482635.1 uncultured Duganella sp. | reverse complement strand
GGCCGCAGGATCACCTTGCGGCATTCCTCTTCCTTCTTGTCGAAGATGCGATAACCGGCTGCCGCCTGTTCCAGCGGCAGGCGGTGCGTGATGATGGCCTCGGGCCGCAGCTTGCCCTGGCCGATGAACTCCAGCAGTTCGGGCATGAAGCGCTGCACGTGGGTTTGCCCCATCCTGAAGCTGATGCCCTTGTCGAAGGCGTCGCCAAACAGGAAGCCGTGGATGAAGCCCGAATACACGCCCGGCACGCTGACCGTGCCGCCGCGCCTGACGGCAGCGATGCATTGGCGCAGCGCGGCGCCGCTGCTCCCCTCCAGCTTGACGGCCGTCAGCGCCGTTTCCAGCGCGCTGCCCTTGGCTTCAAAGCCGATGGCGTCGATCACCGCATCCACCCCACGCGAAGCGGTGTTGTCGATGATGTATTCGGCGGCATCGACTTCATCGAAATTGATCGGAATAACGCTGTAAGCCTGGCGCGCGAAGTCGAGCCGGTAGGCGTTATGGTCGACCATGAAGATGGTTTCCACGCCCAGCATGCGGGCGCATGCTGCCGCCATCAGGCCGACCGGGCCGGCGCCGTAGATTGCCAGGCTGTCGCCCGGCCCGACGCCGGCGTTCAATACGGCCTGGTAGCCCGTGGGCAGGATATCGCTGAGGAACAGCACCTGCTCGTCATCGAGCGCGTCCGGAATGCGGATCGGGCCGACGTTGGCCTTCGGTACGCGCACAAATTCAGCCTGCCCGCCCGGCATGCCGCCGTACAGGTGGGTATAGCCGAACATGGCGGCGCCCGAGCGCAAGCCCTTCTTGTTCATGATCGCGCCGCGGTCGGGATTCGTGGTTTCACAGGCGGAGAACAACTGGCGCTGGCAGAAGAAGCAGCTGCCGCAGGCGATCACGAACGGCACGACCACGCGGTCGCCCCGGGCCAGCGCGGTGACGCCAGGCCCGGCATCTTCGACGATGCCCATGAATTCGTGGCCGAGGATATCGCCTTCCTTCATGGCCGGGACCTTGCCGCGGTAGAGGTGCAGGTCGGAGCCGCAAATCGCGGTGGCCGTAATGCGCAGGATGACGTCGTCCGCTTCCTGCAGGATGGGATCGGGCACCGTGTCCACCTGGACATCATGTGCGGAGTGGTAGGTGAGGGCGCGCATGACAAGCTCCTTGTGTTTGCATTGCGCCAGTATCGGCGCCACAGCCGGCGCGCCAAGCGGCGTGCGTCCCGTGCTGGTGTAGGCGCAAGCCTTCAGGGCCGGGCGTGCTAGACTCGGGCGAACATTCGAGGAGGATCTGTCATGACTATTCGTCAACTTTTGGCGGTGTCGCTGGGCGGCTTGCTGCTGGCAACGGCGCCTGCGGCATGGAGCCAGCAGGCCGCGCCGGCGCAGGACAAGGCGGAAGCCCGGCAGCAGGCCAAGCCGGCCGTGAAAGGCGAACCGTCCGGCGCGGCGCGCAAGGCCACCGGGTTGCAGGAGCCCAAGAACGATGGCCAGCCCGACCGGCGCGAGAAGGCGATGAAGGTGTCCGGCAGCATGCAGAAGAAAACCAACGAAACGGCAAGCGCGGCCGCTTCCAACATGAAGTAAGCCCCGCGCTGCCCGGCCTTGATAAAATCATGCCCTGAACCTGTTTTTCGAGCTGGCATGAGCATCCAAACCGACAATTTCACCGAGCAGCGCATCATCGACGCGGCGCCGTCCTCCCCGAACGAGGAGGCCATCGAGCGCGCATTGCGCCCCAAGCACCTCGATGAATATGTGGGGCAGTCCAAGATCCGCGACCAGCTGGAAATCTTCATTTCGGCCGCCCGCAAGCGCAGCGAGGCGCTCGACCATACCTTGCTGTTCGGCCCTCCCGGCCTGGGCAAGACCACCCTGGCCAACATCATTGCGCGCGAAATGGGCGTCAACCTGCGCCAGACTTCCGGCCCGGTGCTGGAACGCCCGGGCGACCTGGCGGCGATCCTGACCAACCTGGAAGCGAACGACGTCCTGTTCATCGACGAGATCCACCGCCTGTCGCCCGTGGTCGAGGAAATCCTGTACCCGGCGCTGGAGGACTACCAGATCGACATCATGATCGGCGAAGGCCCGGCGGCGCGCAGCGTCAAGCTGGACCTGCAGCCTTTCACCCTGGTCGGCGCCACCACCCGCGCCGGCATGCTGACCAATCCGCTGCGCGACCGCTTCGGCATCGTGGCGCGGCTGGAGTTCTACAGCACCGACGAACTGGCGAAGATCGTCGCCCGCAGCGCTGCGCTGCTGAAGGCGAATATCGATGAAGGCGGCGCCGTGGAAATCGCGCGCCGCGCGCGCGGCACGCCGCGTATCGCCAACCGCCTGCTGCGCCGCGTGCGCGACTATGCGGAAGTGAAGGGCAACGGCGACATCACGCGCGAGCTGGCCGATGCCGCGCTGCGCATGCTCGATGTCGACCACGTGGGCTTTGACGTGATGGACCGCAAGCTGCTGGAAGCGGTGCTGTACAAATTCGGCGGTGGCCCGGTCGGCATCGGCAACCTGGCGGCCGCCATCGGCGAGGCCGCGGATACTATCGAGGACGTATTGGAACCATACCTGATCCAGCAAGGCTTCCTGCAACGCACGCCGCGCGGCCGCGTCGCCACGGCGCAGGCCTACCAGCATTTCGGCGTGACCCCGCCGCGCAGCAACGCCAGCGGAGACCTGTGGGATGCGTAAGCTGCTAGCGCTGGGCGCGGCGGCGATGGCCGCGCAAATCGCATCGGCGGCCGTGCCGGTGCAGGGCTATTCGATCAAGGCGACTTACCCGCACGATCCGCAAGCCTTCACCCAGGGCCTGTTCTTCAAGGACGGCTTCCTGTGGGAGAGCACCGGCCAGTACGGCGCGTCTTCCGTGCGCAAGGTGGAGCTGGCCACCGGCAAGGTGCTGCAAAAGCGCGACCTGCCGGAGAAGGTGTTCGGCGAGGGCATTGCGCCGCATGGCGACAGCATTGTCGGCATTACCTGGATGAACCAGGCCGGCTACGTGATGGACCAGGGCAGCCTGGCCATCAAGGGCACCTTCAATTACCTGGGCGAGGGTTGGGGCATCACCAGCGACGGCGAGCGCCTCTACATGAGCGACGGCACGCCGGAAATCCGCGTGCTCGACCCGAAAAACTTCGGCGAGCAGCGCCGCATCAAGGTTACCGTCGACGGCCAGCCGCTGGCGCAGATCAACGAACTGGAATGGGTCGATGGGCAGATCTATGCCAACGTCTGGCAGTCCGACCGCATTGCCCGCATCGACCCGTTCAGCGGCCATGTGCTGGGCTGGATCGACCTGTCCGGGCTGGCGGCGACGGCCAAGGCGGGCAGCGACGTCGACAATGTGCTGAACGGCATCGCCTACGACGCCAAGTCGCACCGCCTGTTCGTCACCGGCAAGCGCTGGCCGAAGCTGTTCGAGATCGTGCTGCGGCCCGCTAAGAAATAGTTTTTGCCGGCGCTGCAGTGACCGGCAGCAGGGCGCCGGTGACGGCGGCCGATGCGTCGGACAGCAGGAACAGCACCACCTGGGCCAGCGCCGCCGGCGCGACCCAGTGGCCGGTATCGGCGCCCGGCATGGCGGCGCGGTTGGCCGGCGTGTCGATGATGCTGGGCAGGACGGCGTTGACCGTGATGCCCCGTTCCAGGAATTCCTCCGCCATGGCTTCCGTCAGGCGCGCCACGCCGGCCTTGGCGGCGGCATAGGCGCCCATGCCGGCCTGCGCGCGGTTGGCTGCCATGGCGCCGATATTGACGATGCGGCCGCGTCCCTGGCGCAGCAGGTGCGGCAGCGCTGCCTGCGACGCCAGCAGGGCGGTGCGCACGTTCATGGCGTACATGCGGTCCCAGGTCGCGACAGCGCCGTGTTCCACCGGCTCCCAGGCAAAGCCGCCCGCCACATTGACGATGCCATCGAGGCCGCCGAAGCGTTCGGCTACGCTGTCCAGGCAGTGCTGCGTGGCGCGTGCGTCACACAAGTCCACGCCGCCGCAGGGCAGTGCGCCAGCGGGCAGGGCGGCGGGGGCGGGCGCCAGGTCGACCAGCGCCACCCGGGCGCCGCTGGCCAGCAAGGCGTCGCCGATGGCGCGGCCAAGGGCGCCGAAGCCTCCGGTCACGGCAATCCTCGCCTTATTCATCGCTGTAGATCTTTCCGCCGAATTTCAGGGCACTGTATTCGCGCTTCGATTGCAGCAGGGGGTAGAACATCTGCCTGTCCCAGCGTTCGGCGCCAAAAAGCTGGTCATCGCGCAGCCCGTATTGGGCCGGGTAGCGGCGCGTGATGTGGGCGGTGCCGAACAGTACGTCCCAGAAGAACAGCAGGTTGCCGAAGTTGCCCTTGTAATGGCCGATGCCGTCGGCATTGGTGATGGCGTGGTGGGCGCGGTGCGTGGCCGGGGTGGAGATGGTGCGCTCCACGATCCACATCAGCGGGCGCAGCGCGCGCACCTTGTACAGCGGCTCATCCCAGGCCCAGGCGCAGTGCGCGCCGAGGATGACCGCCTGCTTGACCACGACGTAGGCGAAATACATCCAGCCGCAGCCCAGGTAGACCATGGCGCCGGCAAACCAGATGCCCGGCATCATCAGGTAGTAAAAGAAGTTGTTGCGGTAGGTGATGCGGATGCTCATATAGGCAGCCGAATGGTGCGCGCGGTGCAGGGGCCACAGCAGCGGGGAATGCGAGATGCGGTGCCACCAGTACTGCGTCATGTCGTCGCCCACCAGCAGCAGTCCGGCCCAGGCCCACCACGGCAGCCCGGCCCAGGCATCGCGCATGCCGGGCGCCAGCCACTGGCCAAGCGCGTTGGCGAGGAACAGGATCAGCGGCTGGGTAATCAGCAACAGGCTGACTGTCATGCCTACTTCGAGCGCTGTATCATTGGCGCTGGCGTGCACCGTGTCGCGATAGCGGCGGCTCACGATTTCCGCCGTGCCGAGGCCCGCGATCAACAGTGCGAGCAGCAAATACATCATGTTGTTGTCCATCTGGCTGGTCTCCTTTGGCAACCATGATGCCGGGCCGTGCCGGCGAAGATTGTTCAATTCCGTGCAATTCAGGACTTTTTTTGCATGCAGATATTTTTCAACAACCCCTGGTTCGCCCGCCTGCCGGAGGCGCAGGCCAGGGCATTGCTGGCCGCGACGCGCAGCGTGCGCCTGGCGCAGGGCGAGGTGCTTTACCTGCAGGGGAGCCGGGCGTCCGGGGCGCAGGACGGGCTGTGGGGCGTGGTGCGCGGCGCCGTGCGCCTGTCGGTCATGCATGCGGACGGCAACGAGGCCATCGTGACCATGGCCGAAGCGGGCAACTGGTTCGGCGAGACGGCGCTGCTGGCTGGCCTGCCGCGCAGCGCCACGGCGACGGCGCATCAGGACAGCGAACTTCTGGCCGTCAGCGCCGAACGCTTCGCGACCCTGATGCAGGACGTGGTGTTTGCCAACGCCATGGCGCGGCTGGAAGCGGAGCGCCTGCACGCGGCCTTCGGCCTGATTGCAGACATGGCAATGCACAGCACCCGAACGCGCCTGGCGCGGCGCCTGCTGATGATGGCGCATGGCGACCTGACCCAGGCGGCCAGCGCACGCACCACCATTACCGCTTCGCAGGACCACATCGCCATGATGCTGGGCGTGGGGCGCACCACCCTGAACAAGGAACTGCAGGCGCTGGCCAGTGCAGGCGCGATTGCGCTGCGCTACGGCCAGATCGAAGTGTGCGACGTGGAGGCGCTGCGCGCGGCTGCGGCCTGAAGCCGCCGGCGGCCTATTGGCGCGGCATTTCGGTGCCGGCCAGTTGCGCCAGGATTTCGCGCGCCGCCTGCAGCACGCGCTGCGCGCCGGGCGACAGGGTGCGCCCGCGCAGGCGGATGGTGGCGATATCGGCCCACAGCGGCGGTAGCGGCACCTGCACCTGCTCCAGCCGTCCTTCCGCAGCCGCCTCGGCCAGCGCCGCATGGCTGGAAATCAGCAGCAAATCGCTTTCCGCCACCACGTCGACCAGGGTGTGCACGCTGTCGCAGCTGAGCATGATGGGCAGGTCGCGCCCGGGCGGCAGGCGGAACAGCTTGTTCATCTGCGTCATCAGCACTTCGGGAATGGTGGGCGCCGCCATGCCATAGGGCAGCAGCTCGGGCGGGGTGACGTCGCCGCGCCCCAGCAGCGGATGGCCGGGGCGGCAGTAGATGCCGCCGTATTGCCGGCATTCGTGGGTGATGATCAGGTCTTCGGCCGGTTCGATCAGGCGCACGTCGGACATGAAAAATTCCATTTCCTCGCCGCGCAGGTGGTCCAGCAGGTAGGTCGAGGTGTTGATGGTGACCGACAGGCTGATGCCCGGCTGGTCGGCGCGCACCTGGCGCAGCATGCGCGGCAGCAGGGCGCCCGAATGCAGGGGGCCGATGCCGAAGGCCACGTGGCCGCTGTCGCCATTTCGCAACAGCGACAAATCGTGTTCCATGTTGCGTACATCAAACAGCAAACGGCGCGCGTGGTTGAAGAAGGCGGCGCCGGCCACCGTCACGGCCACGTTGCGGTTGCCGCGGTCAAACAGCAGGAAGCCCAGCTCTTCCTCCAGGGTTTGCACGGCGCGCGACAGGGCTGGCTGGCTGATGCTGACCTTCTCGGCCGCCCGCACGAAATTGCCTTCGTCGGCGACGGCCAGGGCGTAACGCAAGCGCTTGAAATCCATGGAAAACCCCTTGTATGCGGAATATGCATTGTGCGGATAAATACAATGCATTGGACGAATAGTAGTGTCAAACACATACTCGCTTCAACGACAGCGTTAATAAAACGCGGCGCAACTGGAGACACTGTGATGAAAGTTCAGGAATTCGACCCTGCCGTCGTAGGGGCGGGCATGCCCATGCTGGCCGACGTGCTGGAGATGCAGCGGGCCGCTTTCAATGCCGACATGGTGCCGGCGGCGGCCGTGCGGCGCGAGCGGCTTGGCCGGCTGTATGCGATGGTGGCCGATAACGAGCCCGCCATCCTGGACGCCATCAACGCCGACTTCGGCGGGCGCGCGCGGCAGGAGATGGTGCTGACCGAATTGTTCATCGTGCTGTCGGCGATCCGCCAGCAGCGCCGCAAGCTGGCGCGCTGGATGCGGCCGCGCCGCGTGGCGACGCCGCTGCACATGCTGCCCGGCTCGAGCCGGATCATGCCGCAGCCGCTGGGCGTGATCGGCAACATCGTGCCGTGGAATTACCCTTGCCAGCTGGCGCTGGTGCCGGCGGCGGCGGCGCTGGCAGCCGGCAACCGCGTGATGATCAAGCCGAGCGAATTGACGCCGGCCTTTTCGCGCCTGCTGGCGCAACTGGCGGCGCAGTACTTCGCCCCGGCCGAACTGGCCGTGGTGGAGGGCGGCGTGGAGGTCAGCCGCGATTTCGCCGCGCTGCCCTTCGACCACCTGATCTTCACCGGCTCCACCGCCGTGGGGCGCCAGGTGGCTGTCGCTGCGGCGCACAACCTGACGCCGGTGACCCTGGAACTGGGCGGCAAATCGCCCGCCATCATCGATGAAAGCTGCGACCTGGCGGAGGCGGCGCCGCGCCTGGCCTTCGGCAAATTGTTCAATGCCGGCCAGACCTGCGTGGCGCCCGACTATGCGCTGGTGCCGCGCGCGCGGGTCGAGGAATTCGTGCGCGAAGTGGGGGCGGCGGCGACGGCGATGTACCCGCAGTTTGCCGGCAACGCGCAATACACCAGCATCATCAGCGAACGTCATTTCCTGCGGCTGGAGAAGCTGGTGCGCGAGGCGGAAGAGCAGGGCGCGCGGGTGGTACGGCTGGGCGGTGCCGAAGCGGGGCAGGCTGGAGAGCGGCGCATGGCGCCGGTGCTGCTGCTGGACGTGACGCCGGAGATGGCGGTGATGCGCGAAGAGATCTTCGGCCCGCTACTGCCGGTGGTGCCGTACGACACGCTGCAGCAAGCCATCGCTTTCATCAACCAGCGCGAGCGCCCGCTGGCGCTGTACTGGTTCGGCAGGGAGCGCCGCAACTGCACCAAGGTGCTGCATTCGACCATCTCCGGCGGCGTGACGATCAACGACGCGCTGTGGCATGCGGCGCAGGAAAACCTGCCCTTTGGCGGCGTGGGAGCCAGCGGCACCGGCGCCTACCACGGCGAGCATGGCTTCCTGGCGTTCTCCAAACAGAAGCCGATCTACCGCCAGGCGCGCCTGAACGGCTTCGGCCTGTTCCGCCCGCCGTATGGCCGCGTGTTCGACACGCTGGCCGGCTTCCTGAAACGCCATATGTAATGGATTGAATCATGCAAGCCTTGATGCAGGACCAGCCGCTGCTGATTTCCTCGATGATCGAGCACGCGCGCCGCGTGCATCCGCGCGCCGAGATCGTGTCGCGCACTTGCGAAGGCGCGCTGCACCGCAGCAGCTATGGCGAGGTGGAGCGCCGCGCGCGGCGCATGGCCAATGCGCTGCTGGCGCTGGGCGTGGGCATGGGCGAGCGGGTCGGCACGCTGGCCTGGAATACGCACCGCCACATGGAGCTGTACTTCGCCGTGTCGGGCATGGGCGCGGTGCTGAACACCATCAACCCGCGCCTGTTCCCGGAGCAGGTGGCGTACATAGTCAACCACGCGCAGGACCAGGTGCTGTTCTTCGACATCACGTTCGCGCCATTGGTGGCCGCGCTGGCGCCGCAGCTTGCAGGCGTGAAGGCATTCGTCTGCATGACGGACCGCGCGCACATGCCGCCAGGCCTGCCGGCGGGCACCCTGTGCTACGAAGAGCTGGTGCAAGGCGCCAGCGAGGATTACGCCTGGCCGCAGTTCGATGAGCGCACGGCGTCGGCGCTGTGCTACACCTCCGGCACCACCGGCAACCCGAAAGGCGTGCTGTATTCGCACCGCTCGGCCTACCTGCATTCGATGGGCTTGTGCGCTGCGGGCAGTGCCGCCATTTCGCACCGCGACAGCTGCCTGGTGGTGGTGCCGCTGTTCCATGTGAACGCCTGGGGCATGCCGTACGCCGGCGCCATGAGCGGCGCCAAGCTGGTGCTGCCCGGCCCCGCGCTGGACGGCAAGAGCATTTACGAATTGCTGCGCGATGAACGGGTGACCATGGCGCTGGGCGTGCCGACCGTCTGGCTCGGCTTGCTCAACCATATCGACAGCGAAGCGCGCCCGGCGCTGCAGGAGCTTTGCCTCGAGCGCATGCTGTGCGGCGGCTCGGCGATTCCGCCGGTGATGTTCACGCGCTGCCGCAACACCTTGGGCGCGACCCTGATGCAGGCCTGGGGCATGACGGAGATGTCGCCGCTGGGCACCGTGTGCTCGCTGTTGCAATCGCACGACAACGCCAGCGACGAAGAAAAGCTGCGCGTGCAGGCGCGCCAGGGGCGGCCGGTGTGCGGCGTCGAGCTGGCGCTGAAGGACGAAGACGGCCGGCGCCTGCCGCACGACGGCGTGGCGACGGGACGCCTGATGGTGCGCGGCCCGTGGATCCTGTCGGCCTACTACGGCAGCGATGCCTCGGTGCTGGACGAGGAAGGCTACTTCGATACCGGCGACATCGCCAACATCGACAGCGACGGCTATCTCCAGATCACCGACCGCGCCAAGGACGTGATCAAGTCCGGCGGCGAATGGATTTCATCGATCGATGTCGAGAACGCAGTGATGGGCCACCCCGATGTGATGGCCGCCGCGGTGATCGGCATCCCGCATGAGAAATGGCAGGAACGCCCGCTGCTGGTGGTCGTTCCGCGTCATGGCAGTTCCCCCACACGCGATGAAGTGTTAGGCTACCTTGCCAGCCGCGTAGCCAGATGGTGGCTTCCCGACGAGGTGGTTTTCGTCAGCGAGCTTCCGTATTCCGCCAACGGCAAAGTGCAGAAGATGAAGTTGCGTGAGGAGTTCAAGCAGTTAAATAAGCCTGTATAAAAAGCTGTAAAAACCATTAGGAGACACAAGGATGACGAGGAAGTACAACCGTATCATGGCGCTTGCCGTGGCGGCGGCGCTGGCAACCCCACTGGCGCACGCAGATACCTTCACCACCGACAATGGCCTGGAAGGCCGCTGGTCCCTGAACATGTCGGTCGGCACCAGCATCCGCATGAAGGATGCGGACAAGAACCTGATCTCCGTACCGAATGGCGGCACGGCAGGCGCCGGCGCCGACGACGGCAACCTGAACTTCAAGAAGCACGATGCCTATTCCACCGTCGGCAAGCTGACCGGCGAACTGGAACTGAAAGGCGATACCTACGGCATGTTCGTGCGCAGCTTCGCCTGGTACGACCGGGTCCTGAAGGGGCGCGAGATGCCGCACGGGCACTTCAACAACGGCTACAAGCCGAACACGGAACTGAGCGACACCGGCTTCGACCAGCTGTCCACCTTTGACGGCGTGGCGCTGGCCGACGCCTATGTGTTTGCCAACTGGGACCTGGGCGGCAAGGCCCTGAGCGCCAAGCTGGGCAACCAGGTGATCAACTGGGGCGAGTCGCTGTTCGTGCCGGGCATTAACGCGATGGGCGCCTTCGACACCAGCGCCGCGCGCCGCCCCGGCGCGCAGGTCAAGGAAATCCTGCGCCCGCAGCCGGCCCTGATGGCCAACCTGGGCCTGGGCAACGGCGTGTCGGTCGAAGCGTTCTACAACCTGGGCTGGCGCCAGAACGTGGTGGACGGCTGCGGTACCTACTGGTCGGCGGCCGACTCGCTCAACTGCAACAACGGCACCGTGCTGTTTGGCGACGGCACCAAGCTGAACGACCAGGGCCAGTACAACGGCGCGCCGTTCCTGGCCGCGCTGCCGGCCGCGCTGGATCCGGTGCTGGCGTCGCTCGGCCTGTCGCGCAGCATGCCGCTCAACTTCCGCATGACCACGGCGGAAAAGATCCGTCCGAAGAAATCGGGCCAGTTCGGCCTCTCGAGCCACTACTTTGCCGACGCCATTGCCACCGACTTCGGCGTCTACTTCGCGCGCTACCACAGCCACTCGCCGATCGTGTCGGTAGTCAAGCAGCCGTCGGCGCTGCCGTCGGTGTGGTCGGGCCGCCTGGCGCAGCTGGTCAAGGCCGTGCCGTCGCTGGCGCCGGCCCTGGGCACCTTGGGCGTGCTGCCGGCCGGGAATATCGTGTGGGACTACAGCGGCGAAAACGTGAAGACCCTGGGCCTGTCGGCGGCCACCGAAGTGGGCGGCTTCTCGCTGTTTGGCGAAGTGTCGCGCACCAAGGACATCCCGGTGCAGATCAACGCGATCGACCTGCTGGTCGGCACCGCGCTGGGCATCGGCCCGCAGGCGCAACTGGCCGTCATTGCGCGCAACCCGGCGGTACCGACCGGCACCGTGATCCACGGCTACGACCGCAAGGACAAGACCCAGGCCCAGGTCTCCTTCATCCGCCAGATCCCGCAGGTGCTGGGCGCCGATTCGCTGACCCTGCTGGGCGAAGTGGCGGGGCAGAAGTGGAGCGGCATCGGCGATCCGAACACCAGCACCCGCTATGTGCGCGGCTTCATGTACAACTTCGGCCCGACCGCGGCCCTGGGCGGCACCTGCGGCCCGGCCGGCATCCAGCCCAACAAGTCGTACTGCGAGAACGAAGGCTATGCCACCAGCAGCGCCTGGGGCTACCGCCTGTCGGCCGAGATGCTGTTCCCGAACGTGGTGGCCGGCATCAACTTCAAGCCGCGCCTGTACTTCGCGCATGACGTGAAAGGCTATGCGGCCGACAACCTGTTCGTGGAAGACCGCCAGACCCGCTCCATCGGCCTGCGCGCGGACTACAACAACCGCTACTACGCGGACATCAGCTACACCAGCTACAACAAGAGCGCCAAGTACGACCAGTTCCACGACCGCGACAACATGCAGTTCGTGATCGGCGCCAACTTCTAATAAAGACACAGGAGACACGTAGATGAAGATGATGAAGCAAAGCTTGCTGGCCGCAGCGCTGGCGTGCATCGCGGGCAGCGCCCTGGCCGGCCTGCCGCAGGCCGATGTGGACCGCCTGGGCAAGGACCTGACGCCGGTTGGCGCGGAGAAGGAGGGCAACAAGGCCGGCACCATCCCGGCCTGGACCGGCGGCATCACCAAGGCGCCGGCCGGCTTCGACAGCAAGAACGGCTATGCCGACCCGCTGCCGAACGAAGCGGCGCAGTACACCATCACGGCCGCCAACATGGACAAGTACAAGGACATGCTGGCGCCGGGGCAGATGGAGATGCTGAAGCGCTACCCGAGCTACAAGATGAATGTCTACAAGAGCTACCGCACGGCCGGCTACCCGCAGGCGGTGTACGACAACATCAAGGCGGAAGCGTCCAAGGCCGAGCTGACCGGCGGCGGCAACGGCGTGACCGGCACCGCCAAGACCACGGTGCCGTTCCCGATCCCGAAAACCGGCGTCGAGGTGATCTGGAACCACCTGATGCGCTACCGCGGCGGCACCATCGAGCGCTACACCGCCGAATTCCCGGTGCAGACCAACGGCGCCTTCACGCCGGTGACCCGCACCGAGAAGGTGGCGTTCGCGCAGGGCATGCCCAACCCCGAGCCGAACCGCCTGGTGTACTACATGGCGACCCTGACCGGCCCGTCCTCGGTGGCCGGCGACGCGCTGCTGGTGGTGGACCCGATGGACCAGGTGAAGGAGTCGCGCCTGGCCTGGACCTACAACCCTGGCCAGCGCCGCGTGCTGCGCGCGCCGAACGTGGCCTACGATTCGCCGGGGCAGGGCGCGGACGGCTTGCGCACCACCGACGACTACGACGGTTTCAACGGCGCGCCTGACCGCTACGACTGGAAGCTGGTGGGCAAGAAGGAGATGCTGGTCTCCTACAACAACTACAAGATCACCAACAAGTCGATCAAGTATGCCGACATCGTGCGCCCTGGCCATATCAACCAGGACTTCGTGCGCTACGAGCCGCACCGTGTGTGGGTGGTGGAAGCGACCCTGAAGAAGGACAAGCGCCACATCTACGCCAAGCGAGTGTTCTACGTGGACGAGGATAGCTGGGAAGTACTGCACACCGATTCCTACGACGGCCGCGGCGAATTGTGGCGCGTGCACGAAATCGGCGGCATCCAGTACTACGATGCGCTGACCCACTACTTCGCCTACGAAGTGTTCTACGACCTGCAGGCACGCCGCTACCTGCTGTCCGGCATCTCCAACCAGGAGAAGCCGATCAAATTTGGCGTAAAGCTCGATCCGTCGAACTTCACGCCAGATACGCTGCGCCGCTCCTCCAACTAAGGACGGCGTAGCGGGTTTGGGGGTGTCTCTTCGGGCGCGTGCGTTCACAGGGAGCGCTGCGCCCATTTTTTCGCAGGTAGAGCATGAATAAAGTCTTGAAACAAGCCGCTGCTGCGCTGCTGGGCGCGCTGGCGGTGATGCCGGCCGTGGCGCGCGACCCGCTGCAAACGCCGGCGCGCATGTCGGCGCGGGCGCCGAAAGCCATGCTGACGGCCCTGGCCCTGGCCGGCCAGCGCACGGTGGCTGTGGGCGAGCGCGGTATCGTCCTGGTGCGCGATGGCGGCGCCAATGCGCCATGGCGGCAGGCGAAAGTACCGGTGTCGGTCACCCTGACCGGCGTGGCGTTTGCCGATGCATTGAACGGCTGGGCCGTCGGGCACGATGGCGTGATCCTTTCCACCAATGACGGCGGGGCGAAATGGAGCACCCGCTTTGACGGCAACCAGGCCAATGCCCTGATGCTGGCCGATGCCAAGGCGGCAGTCGAGAAGGCGCAAGCGGCCGGGGCGGGAGCGGGCAATGCGGCGCTCGCCGATGCCGAGAACGCGCTGGGCGATATTGAAGCGGCGGCCAAGTTCGGCCCGTCGCGCCCTTTGCTGGGCGTATGGTTCCGCGATGCCAGGACCGGCTACGCGGTGGGCGCATACGGCCAGGCTTTCCGTACCACGGACGGCGGTGCACACTGGAATTCCATGGGCGCGGGCCTGCCCAATCCTGAAGGCTTGCATTACAACGCGGTTGCGGGCGGGCCTGGCAATGTGCTGGCCATCGCGGGCGAGGGCGGCTACGTGTACCGCTCCACCGACGGCGGCGCAAGCTGGCAGCGCATCGAGACCGGCTACGGCGGCCAGTTGTACGGCGTGATCTTCACCGGCAGGAGCATGCTGGCGTACGGCTTCGGCGGCCACGTGTTCCGCAGCGAGGATGGCGGCGCCACCTGGCGCGAAACGCCTGCCGTGACGAAAAAGAGCCTGGTGGGCGGCGCCCTGCAGGGCAGCAGCATCGTGCTGGCTGCCCAGGACGGTGCCTTGCTGCGCAGCGATGACGACGGCGTGAGCTTCAAGGTGGTTCGGCAAGGCGATGCGGTGCCGACGGCCGGCATGCTGGCTGTGAATGGCACGGTGCTGCTGTCCGGCGTGGGCGGTGTGCGGGAGGCGGCGAAATGAAGCGCGAAGACGAAAAATCCTGCAAGGTAGCCGAGGAAGGCCACCAGCGCTTCACCTCCGTCGAGCACTGGCTGGAGCCGCGCCTGTTCAAGCACCGCCTTGTGATCATGGTGGCTTTCCTGCTGGCGTCGGTGCTGTTCGCCTGGCAGGCTGCGCTACTGAAGCCGGACGCCAGTTTCCAGAAGATGGTGCCGGCCACGCACCCCTTCATCGCCAACTACCTGAAGTACGAGAACGAGTTGCGCCCGTTGGGCAACAACATCCGCATTGCGGTGGAGGCGACCAAGGGCGATATCTACAGCAAGGAGTATCTCGATACGCTGAAGGCGGTGACCGACGAAGTGTTCTACATCCCCGGCGTGGACCGCGGCAACCTGAAGTCGCTGTGGACGCCCAACGTGCAGTGGATGGAAGTCACCGAGACGGGCTTGAACAGCGGCCAGATCATCCCGCAGGGCTTCGACGGTTCGCCGGCCATGCTGGACGAGGTGCGCGCCAACGTGGCGCGTTCGGGACGCATCGGCAGCCTGGTGGCGGCGGACCAGAAGTCCACCATCGTGCAGGTGCCGCTGCTGGAGATCGACCCCGACAAGGGCACCAAGCTCGATTACGGCCTGTTCTCCGAGCGCCTGGAAAAACTGGTGCGCGACAAGTACGAGGCGCAAGGCGTGAAGATCCACATCGTCGGCTTTGCCAAGGTGGTGGGCGACCTGATTCACGGCGCCAAGGCGATCGGCCTGTTCTTCGCGATCACCTTTGCCATGACGGTGGCGCTGCTGCTGTGGTATTCGCACTGCTGGAAGTCGACCCTGGTGACGGTGTTCTGCTGCTCGCTGGCGGTGATCTGGCAGCTTGGCATCGTGCGGCTACTGGGCTTCGGGCTCGATCCGTATTCGATCCTGGTGCCGTTCCTGACCTTTGCCATCGGCGTGTCGCACGCGGTGCAGAACATCAACACCATGGCCAGCGAGCGCCTGTCCGGCAAGTCGGCCACTGAAGCTGCCAAGCAGACTTTCCGCCAGCTGTTCATTCCCGGCACCATTGCGCTGCTGTGCGATGCGGTGGGCTTTTCGACCCTGCTGGTGATCGAGATCGGCGTGATCCGCGAGCTGGCCATTTCGGCCTCGGTGGGCGTAGCGGTGATCGTGCTGACCAAGATGTTCCTGCTGCCGGTGCTGATGTCCTACGTGGGCGTGACCGATGCCTGCCTGCGCAACCAGGCCCGGAAGGCGCAGCGCAAGCACCGCTTCATGCGCATGCTGTCGCGCATTGCGGAGCCCAAGTACGCCAAGCTGGCGGTGCTGGGCGCGGTAGCGGTGTTTGCCACCGCGTTTGCGCTGAACCGCGACCTGAAGATCGGCGACCTCGATCCGGGCGCGCCGGAGCTGCGGGCCGATTCGCGCTACAACCGCGACAACGGCTACATCACCGGCCATTACTCGACCAGCTCGGACGTGTTCGTGGTGATGGTGAAGACGCCGGCCGGCGAGTGCGGCGCCTATCCGACGGCCGAAGTGGTGGACCGCTTCCAGTGGGAGATGGAGAACGTGCCGGGCGTGGAGTCGAGCACCTCGCTGTTCACGGTGCAGAAGCGGATCATCTCCAACGTCAATGGCGGCAGCCTGAAATGGCAGGCGCTGTCGCGCAATCGCTTCGTGTCCAATTCGGCGCAGCGCATGATTCCGTCAGAGTTGTACAGCAACGACTGCTCGATGCTGCCGGTGCTGGTGTTCCTGGCCGACCACAAGGCCGACACCCTGACGCGGGTGGTGCAGGCGGCGCAGGCATTCGCCAGGGAGAACAACACGCCGCAGGCGGAGTTCATCCTGGCTGCCGGCAATTCGGGCATCGAGGCGGCCACCAATATCGTGATCAAGCAGGCCGAGATCACCATGCTGGTGCTGGTGTACGCCATCGTGGCGCTGCTGGTGTGGTGGGAGTTCCGCTCGCTGCGCGTGACCATCTGCATCATGGTGCCGCTGTATATCACGTCGGCGCTGTGCGAGGCCATCATGGCGCGCCTGGGGCTGGGCGTGAAGGTGGCGACCTTGCCGGTGATTGCGCTGGGGATCGGGATTGGCGTGGATTACGGCATCTACATCTACAACCGGCTGCAGTGCTTCCTCGATCGCGGGATGGAGCTGAAGGAGGCTTATTTCGAGACGCTCAAGACCACCGGCGTGGCGGTGGCGCTGACTGGCGTGACGCTGGCGCTGGGGGTGCTGACCTGGGTCTGGTCGGACATCAAGTTCCAGGCCGATATGGGCCTGCTGCTGATGTTCATGTTCCTGTGGAATATGGTGGGGGCGATTGTGATGATTCCGGCGCTGGCGTCGTTGCTGCTGCCTAAGCGCTAAACCCGGTGAACCGGGGTCTGACCCGCAGGGTCAGACCCCCTACGGTCTTCGGGCCCTCGGCAGTGGGTCAGACCCTGGTTTACCGGTTTTACTCCTGGCGTTCCCAGGTCTGCGACCGGCCCAGCATCGGAATACCGATATACCCGCGCACTTTCAGCTTCTTGCCGCCATCGGCAACTTCCAGCTTGCTCTTGTAAACCTTGCCGTTGTTCGGGTCGAGAATCTCGCCGCCGTTGTATTCGCTGCCGTCCTTCTTCAGGCCGGACACGATCACCATGCCGACAATCGGCTTGTCCTTGCGCGCATCGGTGCACTTGTCGCATACCGGGTTCTGTTCCTCGGTCGGGCCGCGGTACAGTTTTTCGATCTTGCCCTGCAGGGCGCCGTTTTCCTCGGTGATGCGGATCAGGGCTTTCGGCTTGCCGCTGACGTCATCGATGTTCTTCCACAGGCCGACAGGAGAGGGATCTTGGGCAAATGCCGGTGCGGCAGCCAGCAAGGCTGCCGCAGCCAGCGCCACTGTGCGGGTTAGGCGCATGGGGGTGTCTCTTATTTAGATTTGGGGAAAATCAGTGTAGCAAAGGACCCGGCAGGGCACCGTACGGTCATGCTATTTTTTTTGGAGGGAAGCCTCTAGAAATGAAAAAGGCGCACCTGCGTGCGCCTTTTGTCCGATTGCCAGACCTGACCCCGACTTTTAAGCTGGGAGCTTGGCCAGTTGTTCCTGCATCTTGGCCAGGGTGGCGCCGAAGGTGGCGACGCGTTCCTTTTCCTGCGCCACCACGGCGGCCGGGGCGCGGGCGACGAAGCTTTCCGAGGACAGCTTGCCGTTGGCCTTGGCGATTTCGCCTTCCAGGCGGGCGATCTCTTTCGACAGGCGTTCGCGTTCCGCTTTCACGTCGATTTCGACTTTCAGCATCAGCTTGGTGGTGCCGACCACGGAGACGGCGGCCGGCGATTCCGGCAGCACGTCGACGATCTGCACTTCCGACAGCTTGCCCAGCATCTGGATGTACGGGGCGAAGGCGGCCATGCGCGCTTTGTCGGCGCCGGTCGCTTCCACGATCAGCGGCACGCGCACCGATGGCGCCAGCTTCATTTCGCCGCGCAGGTTGCGGGTGGCGTCGGTCAGGCCTTTCAGTTCGCCCATCCAGGCTTCGGCGTCGGCGCTGATCGCCGCTTCGTTCGGCAGCGGGTAAGCCTGGGTCATGATCGATTGGCCTGCGCCGCCTTTGCCGGCCAGCGGAGCAACGGTCTGCCACAGCTGCTCGGTGACGAACGGGATGATCGGGTGCGCCATGCGCAGGATGACTTCCAGTACGCGCAGCAGGGTGTGACGGGTGGCTTGCTGCTGGCCCGGCGTGCCTTGCTGGACCTGCACCTTGGCCAGTTCCAGGTACCAGTCGCAGTACTCGTACCACACGAACTGGTAGATGGTGGAGGCGATGTTGTCGAAGCGGTAGTCGGCAAAGCCCTTATGCACTTCCTGTTCGGCGCGGTTCAGCGCGGAGATGATCCACTTGTCGGCGGCGGACAGGTCGGCTTCGTTGGCGCTGCAGTCGTGGCCTTCGGTGTTCATCAGCACGAAGCGGGTGGCGTTCCACAGCTTGTTGCCGAAGTTGCGGTAGCCTTCGCAGCGGCCCAGGTCGAAGTTGATGTTGCGGCCCAGCGAGGCGTAGGAGGCCATGGTGAAGCGCACGGCGTCGGTACCGTAGGCTGGAATGCCTTCCGGGAATTCCTTGCGCGTAGCTTTTTCGATCTTGGCCGCGTCTTTCGGGTTCATCAGGCCGGTGGTGCGCTTGGCCACCAGTTGTTCCAGGCCGATGCCGTCGATCAGGTCGATCGGGTCCAGGGTGTTGCCCTTGGACTTGGACATCTTCTGGCCTTGCGAGTCGCGCACCAGGCCGTGCACGTACACGGTTTCGAACGGCACCTTGTTGGTGAAGTGGCTGGTCATGATGACCATGCGCGCAACCCAGAAGAAGATGATGTCGAAGCCGGTGACCAGCACGGAGCTTGGCAGGAAGGCCTGCAGTTCAGGCGTTTCGTTCGGCCAGCCGAGGGTGGAGAACGGCACCAGGGCGGACGAGAACCAGGTGTCCAGCACGTCGTTGTCGCGGGTCAGGGCGCCGGTCACGCCTTTGGCGGCGGCTTGCGCTTTCGCGTCTTCTTCGCTGCGGGCGACGTAGACGTTGCCTTGCTCGTCGTACCAGGCCGGGATCTGGTGGCCCCACCACAGCTGGCGGGAAATACACCAGTCCTGGATGTTGTTCAGCCACTGGTTGTAGGTGGTGCTCCAGTTTTCAGGGACGAACTTGATCTCGCCGCTGGCGACCTTTTCCAGCGCCACTTCGGTGATGGATTTGCCCGGGTTGAAGGTGCCTTCAGGTGCAGGCTTGCTCATGGCGACGAACCACTGGTCGGTCAGCATCGGCTCGATCACGACGCCGGTGCGGTCGCCGCGCGGCACCATCAGCTTGTGCGGTTTCACTTCGACCAGGAAGCCTTGCGCGTCCAGGTCGGCCACGATCTGCTTGCGGGCGGCGAAACGGTCCATGCCCTGGTAGGCGGCCGGGGCGTTTTCGTTGATCTTGGCGTCCAGCGTCAGGATCGACGGCATGTCCAGGTTGTGGCGCTGGCCGACGGCGTAGTCGTTGAAGTCGTGCGCTGGGGTGATCTTCACGCAGCCGGTGCCGAATTCCTTGTCGACGTATTCGTCGGCGATCACCGGGATTTCGCGGCCGACCAGCGGCAGCTTGAGCATCTTGCCGACCAACGCGGTGTAGCGCTCGTCGGTCGGGTCGACTGCCACGGCGACGTCGCCCAGCATGGTTTCAGGACGGGTGGTCGCGACCACCAGGTGGCCGCTGCCGTCTGCCAGCGGGTACTTGATGTGCCACATCGAGCCGTCTTCTTCTTCCGAGACGACTTCCAGGTCGGAGACGGCGGTGCCCAGCACCGGGTCCCAGTTGACCAGGCGCTTGCCGCGGTAGATCAGGCCTTGTTCGAACAGGCGCACGAACACTTCGCTCACGACTTTGGAGCGTTCGGCGTCCATGGTGAAGTATTCGCGCTGCCAGTCAGGCGAGGTGCCCATGCGGCGCATCTGGCCGGTGATGGTGGAGCCGGATTTTTCCTTCCACTCCCAGACTTTTTCGACGAATTTTTCGCGGCCCAGGTCATGGCGCGATACCTTTTGCGCGTCCAGCTGGCGCTCCACCACGATCTGGGTGGCGATGCCGGCGTGGTCGGTGCCCGGGATCCAGGCGGTGTTGTGGCCCAGCATGCGGTGGTAGCGGGTCAGGCCGTCCATGATGGTCTGGTTGAAGGCGTGGCCCATGTGCAGCGTGCCAGTGACGTTCGGCGGCGGCAATTGGATGCTGAAGGACGGCTTGCTCAGGTCGAGGGAGGCTGCGTAGTAACCGCGCTTTTCCCACTCGCTGCGCCAGAACTGTTCAATGTCGGCAGGCTCGAAAGACTTGGCTAATTCCATGATTTGGGCTGTAAATTTGGCGAAAACTTTCATTATAAGGTAGATTGCTGGGGACATGGACGCCAGCAATTCCCCTCCGCCCCGCAAGCGCGGCCGCCCCGCGCAGGCCGCTTCCGACAGCCTGAAAACGCTGCTTATTGCCGTCTCGGCAAGACTTTTCCGCGAAAAAGGATTCGATAACACCACCGTGCGCGATATTGCGGCTGCGGCGGGCGTGCAGGCGGGGTCGTGGTTTTATCACTTCAAGTCGAAGCAGGACATCCTGCAGGCGGTGATCGAAGAGGGCATGCAGCAGGCCCTGGCCCGCATTGAGGAGGTGGCTTCGCTTGGCCTGCCGCCGCGCGAGGCGTTCCGGCGCCTGGTGCACACCCATCTCGAGACCTTGCTGTCGCCGGGACAGGATTTCGTCTACGTCATGCTCTATGAGTGGCGCGCGCTTTCCACTGAGGGCCAATTGCGCATCGTCGCGGCCAAAGATCGCTATGAGGCGCTGTGGGATGCGGTGCTGCACGAACTGCAGGCTTCCGGCGAGTGGCCGGCGCCGGGCAAGCTCGATCGGCTGTGGCTGTTCGGGGCGTTGAACTGGTCGGCGCAATGGTACCGGCGCGACGCCGGCGTCAGCATCGATGAACTGGCCGAGTCCGCTATTCGCTTCCTGCTTCGGTAGCTCCTCGCGGGTCCCTCTGTGGGAAGTGCTGAAATGGCGTTGCAAGGTGCTGAAAAGTGCTGAAATTTGAACTTCTCGCGAATTTCTCCCTCTAAGGGATTTTCACCTTGGGAGATTTCAGCATGAGCCAAACTGTGAGCGTACCAATCGCATTGCCTACGCTGCGCGCCTTGCTCGACTATCAGGCTGAGCACGCCAGCGAACAGGACTTTTCGGAACTTGTGGATCGTATCTTTCGCGAGTTGCTGGCACGCCAGCGCGGGCCGCAAGGCTATCTCTGGAAAACGGTCATGCTGCCGGATGGCAGTCGCTTGCGTATTACCAGCCTACATCGCGCGCATTTCGCGACCATCGTTGGCGGCGAGCTCATTTATGAAGGCGTGAGCATGTCGCCAAATCAGTTTGCCAGGGCCAGCCTGGGTACCGTTCGCAATGCATGGGAGGCGATCCTGGTCCAACTCCCGGGCGAATGCAACTGGACGCCAGCTACCAGGCTGCGCTATTCGGCTGAGGCCGATGCACGCCGGAAAGCATACCGTGAGGCGGCACGAACACGAGAGGAAGCGATGTGCACATCTCGCAGTGAGAAGTGCTGAAATCGTGTTGCAAAGTGCTGAAATCTGCTGAAAATCTGGTGCGCCTGAAAATTCTCCCTCTGGAGTGATTTCGGGCTGCGCGATTTCAGCACCTCCCACAGACAGTGTCCGAACGAAGACCCGCCGCCCAAAGCGTTGCGGCAGTCCTTGACATTTTATGTCATGCTTTTATACTAATGACATAATATGTCTAACCACCCACAACAAGGAGCGACTTTATGGACGAAGTGATGGGCCGGATGCTGGCGATCGAGAGCGCGCTGTCCGCCCAGGTGGGCTCGCTGTCGGTGAGCGCCAACCTGCTGGCTCCCAACGAGCCGGATGGCGTGCCGGTCATGCGAATGTGCATCGAGGGCCAGGAGGAGATTCCTGTATTCGTCACCGCTTCGCCGCACCAGGTGCTTTGCATCTGCTACCTGTGGACTGAGCGCGAAGTGCGCCCGGAGCGCCGCGCCGAGATGCTGGAAGCGATGATGGACCTGAACATCGCCATCCCGCTGTCGAATTTCGGCCGCATCGGCGAGCACTACGTCATCTTCGGCGCGCTGGCCGCCGACGCCTCGCCGGAGAGCATTGCCACCGACGTGGCCATGGCCGCCGACAATGCGCTGGAAGCCCTGGAAGTGTTCAACGAATTTCTAATGTGAGGAGCCCATCATGGCTGTTTTTTCCAAAGTGCTGACCATGTTGCGAGGTAACCTGCGTGAGATCGGCCAAAGCATCGTCGACAACAACGCCTCGACCATCTATGAACAGGAGATCGTCGAAGCCACCGCCCACGTAGCCTCCGCCAAGAATGACCTGACGGCCGTGATGGCCAAGGAAATGCAGGCCGGCCGCGAAATCGACCGCCTGCGCGCCGAACTGAAAAAGTACGAGGACCTGGCGCTGCAGGCGCTGCAAAAGGACGAGACCAGCCTGGCCGAAGAAGTCGCCGCGCGCGTGGCCGACCTGGAAGTGGCGCTGGCCGAACAGGAAGAAACGCGCATCCAGTACGCCGCCCATATCGCGCGCCTGAAAGACATGATCCGCAATGCCGAGGCGACCCTGCGCGAGCACGAGCGCCAGCTGGCCATGGCCAAGACCACCGAGAGCGTCTACAAGGCCACCGCCACCATTTCCCAGAACATGGGTTCGAGCGGCTCCAAGCTGATGAGCGCCAAGGAATCGCTGGAGCGCATCCGCCAGCGCCACCAGGACATGGCCGACCGCATGCAGGCAGCCGAAGTGCTGGAAGGGGAATTCGGCAGCAAGGCGCTGGAGAACAAGCTGGCGCAGGCGGGCATCGGCGAGCGCGCCAACCGCAAGGCCGAAGTGATGGCCCGCCTGCAGGCGCGCGCCCATCCGGGCACGCCGGATAAGGATTGACGCGCCATGGTACGCAGTTCCTCCCGCTGGTCAGGATCGGATGCGGCCTTGCGCGCGGTCCAGGTGGCCTTCGACGTGGAGACGCAGGTGATCGACGCGGTGCGCCTCGCCGCGTTCAAGAGCCAGCTCTCCACCTCGGACCAGATCCGCAAAATCCTCGGCCTGCCGTATTCCAGCAAGCCGGTGCGCCCGCGCCTGACGGTCAGCCTGTCGGACGCCGATTACGCGCTGCTGGCCGAACGCCTGGGCGTCGACGCGGCCGACCGGCGCCGCATCAAGGAAATGTTGCATGAGCAGTTGATAACATTTGCATTAAAGCAATCAAAGCACGAGAATAGTTAATAATTTCACCACCACGAAGGGCACTGAATGAGCACCTGGCAAGTCCTGACCAGTTTTCCCACCGCTGTCCCCACCGTCCTGCTGATCATCCTGCTGGTGTACTGGGGCCTGTCGCTGGCCGGCGTGTTCGACCTGGGTGACAACATCGACGTCGATGCCGACCACGCCGACCTGGAAACGCTGGCTTCGTGGCTGGTGGCGCTGGGGCTGGGCGGCGTGCCGTTCTCGATCGTCGCTACGCTGCTGGTCTTCTTCACCTGGCTGCCGACGGCCCTGCTGCACGAATACGTTCTGGCCTGGCTGCCGGCCGGGGTGCTGCAATGGGTCGGCGGCGCCGTCATCCTGCTGGCGGCTGCGGGGCTCAGCGTGTGGCTGTCGGCGCGCGTGGTCAAGCCTTTGCGTGCGCTGTTCGTCAAGCACCACGCGCCGGAAAACCGCAGCCTGGTCGGCCGCACCTGCCGCATCGTCACGCTGTCGGTAGACGAAAAATTCGGCCGCGCCGAAGTGGAGACCAGCGGGGCCAGCCTGAATATCCGCGTCTGGGCCAGTTCGCCCAACTCGCTGGGCAAGGATGCTCTCGCAGTGATCGTCGCCTACGACGAGGCATTGCAGCAGTACGAAGTACAGGCCGCCAGCGCGGTCAATTAAATAACAACACCAACACAAACCTGAAGGAAATCCATGGACATCATGTTGATTGCAGCCGCCATCGGCGTCGTCGTTTTGTTCGGCGCCCTGGCAATGTTCGCGCGCTTCTACCATAAAGTCGAACAGGGTCACGCAATGATCATCAACACCCTGCGCGCCGAGCCGGACGTCAGCTTCACCGGCGGCATGGTCTACCCCATCATCCACAAAAAGGAACTGATGGAGATCTCGCTCAAGACCATCGAGATCGAACGCCTTGGCAAGGACGGCCTGATCTGCCGCGACAACATCCGCGCCGACATCAAGGTCACCTTCTTCCTGCGCGTGAACAAGACCAAGGAAGACGTGCTGAAGGTGGCGCAGGCAGTCGGTTGCGCCCGCGCTTCCAGCCAGGAGACGCTGGAAAACCTGTTCTCGGCCAAGTTCGCCGAGGCCCTGAAGACCGTCGGCAAGTCGATGGACTTCGTCGACCTGTACCAGGCGCGCGACCGCTTCCGCGACGACATCATCCGCCAGATCGGCAGCGACCTGTCCGGCTACATCCTGGAAGACGCGGCCATCGACTATCTCGAACAGACCTCGATCGAGAAGCTGGACAGCCATAACATCCTGGACGCCCAGGGCATCAAGAAGATCACCGAACTGACCGCGATCGAAAGCATCCGCACCAACGAATTGAAGCGCGACGAGGAAATGCGCATCAAGAAAAAGGACGTGGAAACCCGCGAAGCCATCCTGGAACTGGAGCGCCAGCAAGCCGACGCGGAAGCGCGCCAGAACCGCGAAGTGACCAGCGTGCGCGCCCGCGAGCAGGCGGAAGCCGAAAAGGTGCAATCCGAAGAACGCGCCAAGTCCGAACTGGCCCGCCTGCAGGCCGAACAGGTCGTGCTGGTGCAGCAGGAAAACACCACCCGCGAGAAGGAAGTGGCGGAGAACAACCGCAAGCGCGCCGTCGCCATCGAGGAGGAGCGCGTCACCCGCGCCCGCCTGCTGGAAGTGGTCGCGCGCGAAAAAGAAGTCGAACTGCAGCGCATCGATAAAGAGAAGGCGCTGGAAGTGCAGAAGAAGGCCATCGCCGACGTGATCCGCGAGCGCATCGTGGTCGAACGCACCGTGGCCGAGCAGGAAGAAGCGATCAAGGACGTGCGCACCATCGCCGAGGCCGACCGCGGCAAGAAGTCGGTGGTGATCGCCGCCGAAGCCAGCGCCGAAGAGAAGCTGCTGCTGGCCGTCAAGGCCGCCGAAGCGGAAGAGCGCGCGGCCAAGCATCGCGCCGCGCAGGAACTGACGCTGGCGGAGGCGGCGCTGAAAGTGGCCGAGAAGGAAGCCGAAGCCAAGAAGCGCCAGGCGGAAGGCACGGAAGCGGAAATCGCCGCCCCTGGCCTGGCGGAAGCGAAGGTCATGCTGGCGTCGTCCGAAGCGATCGTCAAGCAGGGCGCGGCGCAGGCCGAAGCCACCCGCCTGCGCATGGAAGCCGAAGCCAAGGGCAAGGAACAAATGGGCCTGGCCGAAGCTGCCGTGAAGACGGCCGACGCGGCGGCCACCGCCACCCTGGGCACGGCGGAAGCCAAAGTGATCGAGGCGCGCTTCGAAGCCGAGTCGCGCGGCCTGGCGCAGAAGTTCGAGTCCATGTCCGCGATGAGCGCCGAGACCCGCGCCCACGAAGAGTTCCGCATGCAGCTGGAACTGGCTAACGAGCAGGCCCTGAAAGGCATCGATGCGCAGACCATGATCGCGCGCGAACAGGCAGAAGTGCTGGGCAAGGCCCTGGGCAACGCCAAGATCGACATCGTCGGCGGCGACGGCAACTACTTCGACAGCTTCGTGCGTGCCCTGTCGGTCGGGCGCGGCATCGACGCGGCCATCGAAAAGAGCAAGACCTTGCAGATCGGCCTGAAGGATCACCTGAGCGGGGAGCGCGACATGCTGAACGACTTGCGCGGCCTGGTCGGCGCGCTGGGCGGCTCCTCGGGCGAGCTGCAGAACCTGACCGTGGCTTCGCTGCTGGCCAAGGTGTCGCGCGAAGGCACCCAGCAACAGCAGCACGCCCTGAACAACCTGATCGCTGCGGTACCTGAGCTGAAAGGCAAGCCATGATCTGCCCGGCCTGCGCACATACCCATTTCCAGCCGACCCGCATCGAAGGCGGCCTGCCCGCCGAGCGTTGCGACGCCTGCGGCGGCGTGCTGGTGGAACTCGAACGCTATCGCGCCTGGCGCAAGGCCATGCCCGAGTTGGCACTGGCCGCGGCCGCGTGGGAGCCGAGCGTCACCGATGGCGCGGTCCGGCTCTGCCCCAAGACCGGCCGCCTGATGACGCGCCTGAAGGTGGACAGCCAGCATCCGCTGCGCCTGGACTACAGCGCGGCGGCCCAGGCGATCTGGCTCGACGCCGGCGAGTGGGACACCCTGGTGTCGCTCGGCGTCCATGGCCAGCTCGATGAAATCGCCTCCGAGCGCTGGCAGGCCAGCGTGCAGAAGGCCGCATCGCGCGAGCGCATCGAGCAGGCCATGCAGGCGCGCTTCGGCGACGACCTGGCCGAGCTGGCCCGCATCCGCGCCTGGCTGGACGGCCAGCCGAACCGCCGCGAGATGCTGGCCTTCCTGGGCGCACCGAAAGACTAAAAGCGACTGAAGCACGAGACCATGAGCCAAGAACAAGCAGCACCAGCGGGTGCCGAGGCGTCCCTGCGCCATTCCAGCAGCTTCGACCTGCTGCGCCAGCGGCTGGCCGGCCAGGGCAAGTCCCTGCTGGAGAAAGCCACCGCGCTGAACGAAGCCAGGCTGGCCGAATTCGGCCGCGAAGAGATGGCGCTGCGCGCCCGCACCCGCGCCCGCACCGACAACAACTGCAGCGCGCGCGACCTGGTACTGGTCGGCGACGTGCTGCTGTTCGGCTATAACGTCTTCATCGGCCTGCGCCAGGAAACCCGGGTGGCGGACGTCTTCGCGCTGTACCGCCTGCGCCAGGACGGCGCCGAAGTGGAACTCGACCCGCTGGCGCTGGACGGCAGTTTCCTGGCCGACCCGCGCTTCGTGGCCGAATTCAAGGAACTGTACAACTACTACCGCAATGCGCAGCTGGTGCAGTTGCGCCTCAACCAGGGCAAGCTGCTGGCCGCCTTCAAGATCGGCGAGCGCCAGAGCGACCTGCGCGTGTTCCGCTGGCAGCTGGACGAGCAGGGCGCGGCCACCTACATCGACAACCGCGGCGAGCGCGATATCGCCTTGCCGCCGCCCCATGATTTCGAGTGGACCGCCACCACGCGCGACCAGCACGTGGTGGGCCAGCACCCGCACGTCAACGTGCTCGACACCCTGTTCGTGGAAACGGTGGGCGGCGACCTGACGGTCAAGATCGAGAACAACACGGAAACGGGACTGGGCATCCACAGCGAGCCGGTCGACGATCCCAACCAGTCGCTCAGCGACGCCGAAATCGCCTATGCCGCGCTCGGCGACTTAATCCTGCTGCGCATCCGGCCCTACCGCGAAACGCAGGTGCGCTACCTGGTGTATTCGCGCCTGAGCCAGCAGGTGCAGCGGGTCGACAGCATTGGCGCCTCCTGCGTGCAGCTGCCGGAAGACCACGGCATCGTGTTCCCCGGCGGCGTGATCCTGCAGGGCGGCGAGTCGCGCCTGTTCTCCGGCCTGCCGGACGGCCTGCAATTCGAGCGCCGCGTGCTGGCGCCGAACGGCGAAGACGTGCTGTACGTCTTCTACGAAGTGGTCAGCGGCACCTACGTCCTGCTGACCTACAACCTGATCAACAAGAGCCTGTCGCAGCCGCTGGTCGCGCATGGCTATGCGCGCTATGCCGATGGCAGCATGCTGCTGTTTACCGCCGAAAGCGAGGAGCCGACCCGCAACCACCCGATGCAGTGGTGGCAGACGCCGTTCCTGAGCGAAGAATTTGCCGCCCGCGCCGCCCCGCGCCAGGGCTTCTTCGGCAAGATCGGCAACCGCGAGCTGGTGCGCGGCCTGTCGGAACTGTATTCGATCGGACGCATGGTGCGCGAGCAGGGCGAAGCCGGCGCCGACGCGGGCGCGCTGCCGGGACGCGCCGTCTATGAAAGCCTGCTGCGCCAGTGCCGCCGCGTCGCCGACGCCTTCCACTGGCTGGGCGCGCCCGAGGCCAAGGGCGTCGGCGCCGACCTGGGCGGCTTGTCGGAAGTGGCCAGCGCCACGATGGACGAATTCGACAAGGTCGCGGCAATCCAGCGCGAGGCCGCGCGCGTGCTGCAACAGGCGGCGCAGGAACAGCGCCAACTGCTGGCGGAAACGGCAAGCCGGCTGTGGCAGTCGCCCACCGAATTCATCGAAGCCCTGGAGCAGATCCGGCTCGCGCGCGGCCGCCTGGCGACGCTGAAGGAGCAGCGCTACATGGACGTGGCGCGCCTGGCCGAATTGGACAGCGAGCTTGGCGCCGAAGAAGCCCGCGTGGGCGAGCGCACCGTGCAGTTCCTGTCGCAGGCCAATGCCTTCGCCAGGCTGGAAGCGGAACTGGCGAAACAGCGCGAGCAGCTGCCGCAACTGGGCACGACCGCCGAACTGGCGCCGCTGAACGAAGCCCTGGACCGCACCGCGCGCAGCCTGGATGGCTTGAACGAACTGCTTGGCACCCTGGCGGTCGGCGACGCCACCCTGCGCACCCAGATCCTGACGGCCATCTCGCGCCTGTACGCAGGTGTCAACCAGCTGCGCGCCGAAGTGCGCCAGCGCCGCAAGCAGCTGTCGCAGGCGGAATCGGCGTCTGAATTCGCCGCCCAGTTCCAGTTGTTCAGCCAATCGGTGGAAAGCAGCCTGGAACAGGCCGACACGCCGGAGCGCTGCGACGAACTGCTCACGCGCCTGCTGGCCCAGCTGGAAACGCTGGAAGGACAGTTCGCCGAACAGGAAGATTACCTGGCCGAGATCGCGCACAAGCGCGAAGCGGTGTACGAAGCGATGGAAGGGCGCAAGCAGGCGCTGCTCGATGCCCGCGCTCGCCGCGTGCAGGCCATCGGCGATGCCGCCCGCCGCATCCTGGCGGGCGTGCCCAAGCGCCTGGCCCAGTTCAGCGAGCCGGCCCAGATGGAAGCGTATTTCGCTTCCGATGCCCTGCTGGGCAAGCTGAAGGCCAGCATCGAAGAATTGCGCAAGCTGGGCAACGCGGTCGCGGCCGACGACTTGAGCGGGCAGCTGAAAAGCCTGCGCGAACAGGGCCAGCGTGCGCTGCGCGACCAGAACGAACTGGTGACCGGCAATGTCATCAAGCTGGGACGCCACGACTTCACCGTCAACCGGCAAGCGCTGGAGCTGGCCATCGTGCCCCACCAGGGCGGGCTGGCTTTCCACCTGGCCGGTACTGACTACTACGCGCCGCTGCAGGACGAGCGCCTGGACGCCCTGCGCCCATGGTGGTCGCAGGAGACCCTGGCCGAGACGGCGCAGGTGTACCGCGCCGAATACCTGGCCTACCAGTTCGTGCTCGCCGTGCGCGCCGGCACGGCCGGCATCGATTGGCAGCAACTGGAAGAAGCGCTGGCGCAGCCGGACAATGCAGTGCTGGACGAACACGTGCGCCGCTTCGCCGCGCCGCGCTATCACGAGGGCTACCAGAAAGGCCTGCACGACCACGACGCCGCCGCCATCCTGCGCCAGCTGGTCCCGCTGTGGGAAGGCGCCGGGTTGCTGCGATTCAGCCCGCTGGGTCGCGCCGTCGCGCTGCTGTACTGGACGCACGTAGAAGCCTCGCCAGCCGCGCAGTCGCTGCGCCACCAGGCGGAACAGGCCGAGCTGATGCGCCGCCATTTCAACAGCGAGCGCCTGTGGGGCAAGCTGGCGGCTGAAGTCGAGCAGTCGCTGGAGCGCTTCCTCGAGGCCGAACAGCTCGATATCGACGCCTGGCTCGATCACGGCAGCGAAACCCGGGCCCTGCTGCTGCAGCAGG
>CAMLSG010000043.1 GCA_946482635.1 uncultured Duganella sp. | reverse complement strand
GCGGCATCGCCCAGCTCCACGCCTGGCGCCGGGCCTTCCAGCACAACCTGGTAAATCGCAGGACGGTGCACTTCGCCGGACTGGTTATCTACCACCGTCAGGCCAAGCTGGCCGGCCAGATGGAGCACATGCGGCATGACTTCATCGCGGCGATAGGTCACGCTCAGGCGTCCCGCCTCGCCGGCGAAATGGCGATCCGACCACGGTGTATCCGGAAACAGCGCTGCCAGCGCATCGTAGAAGCGTTTCAGCAAGGGTGATGGCGGCAGGGCGCCGCTCTCTTGCCTCAGCTTGTTCATGAAGGGGAAAACGTCCAGGTCTGCTTCCGGAGTGGCAACCGACGCCAGTTGGATCTGGTAACTCATGCAAACCAATTAAACTATTAACAATGCATGTTAAATCACTATAGTGCAAAAATAAAGACTTGGAGAGAGATGAAAACGGCAATTCGCCTCGCCATCCTGGCTGGCCTGGCAGCGATCGCCTGACGGCCGGCGCCCAGCTCGCCAATGCGCTGGCCAAGGACTTGCGCAGCGTGCAGATGGACCATCACCTGAGTGTTCTGGGTGCAGACAGCACGCGCGCACAATGTGCTTAGTGATGGCAGGCTGCTGCGGACGCAGGACCGGCTGGCAGCACTGCGCTGACCAGCCGCTTCAATTTCAAGGCAGGTAGTTGACGAAGGCGTATCCGCCAGCTGCTGCGAGGACCAGCAATGCGAGCAGCAACTTGGTGGATGGCAGCATCCCTTCGCGGCCACCCAGCTCGCGCACCTCGTCGGCGTCCAGCAGGGAGTTGCTGGTGGCAAGGCCGTTCTCTTTCAGGACGCCCGCGGCGCGGAAATAGCCCCAGGCGGCCAGCAGGCTGCCCACGCCAGGAACCAATGCCAGCGGCGCGAGTACGAAGCGGAACAGGCTGGAGCCAGTCGCCTGGCCAAGCTGGAACACTGCGATCGCGCCCAGCGCGTTCATCGCCAATGCCAGCGAAATAAGGTAAGGCGACTTGAGGCGAAGGACCATGACCAGCAACAGCACTGCAATACTGATGCCCAGTGCCCGGGCAGCCATGCGCTGGGATTCTGCGGCCTTGAACATCCTGTCGTCCGGTTCGATGCCGACAAAGGCCGGCTGGTCGAAGCTGGTGGCCGGCTGCGGCTGCGCCACGCGCACCGGCGGCGCGCTTGGCGCAGCCGGTGCGCGTGGCGTCGCCTTGGCGGCGGCTTTGCGCGGCTCGGGAGAAACCGTGGCGCGGCAGCTCGCGCGGTCGCGCAGGGCTGTGACGTAAACTTCGGCTTGCGCCCTGGTCAGGCCTTTCTTGACCAGGGTGCGGCGGCGCGAATGCAGCAGCAGCACCATCTGCGGCAGCGGCTGGTTCATCAACTCCGCAAGCTGGGTCGCGGCGACTTCGATTTCCACGCCTTCCAGCGGGCCCTCCAGCACAACCTGGTAAGCCAATGGCCGGTGCACGGCGCCGTTTTGCTCGTCCACCACGGTCACGCCAAGGTCACTGGCAATGCGCAGTACGTGAGGAATCACTTCATCGTGGCGGCGCGCGATCGCTACGCTGCCATAGCCGCCTTTGAAGTTGTCGGCCAGCGGGCCATCCGCCCACGGGCAGGCATCAACGGCCTTGTCACCTGCACCATAACTGGTCAGGCAGGGGAACAGCTTCAGGATGGCATCGCGAAAACTCTTTAACTGCTGGGATGGCGCAATGCTGATGGTTGCGCCGGCAATCTGTTCCAGGAATGGGAGAACTTCCGCATCGTTGGCAGGAACTTCGCGCGCGACGATGTGCAGTAGATAAGTCATAAATTAAACGTAGCCAAACTCGTAATGGCTGATGTTAAATTACCGGCGGGCAAAATAATAGTCTCTGCGGCATGAAAACGACAGCCGCCAACGTGGCGACAGTCAAGCCGCTAAAGGTGTATGAGCCGCTATTTCAGTGCGGTTGCGGCCATTTTCCTTGGCCCGGTACAGGGCCGCGTCGGCGCGCGACAGGAGGCTGTCCAGGGATTCGCCCGATGCTTGCTGGCCGGCAATACCGATGCTGATTGTGCAAGGCGGCAATCCCGGCTGTTGGCATTCATGCAATTGATCCTGGATGCGCTGCGCCAGTTGCTGGGCGTGCGGCAGCGCGGTTTCCGGCAGCAGGACCACGAATTCCTCGCCGCCGAAGCGGGCGACGAAATCGCACTGGCGCACCGAGCGCAGCACCACCGCCGCGACATGCACCAGCACTTTATCGCCCTGTGCATGGCCATGCTGGTCGTTGATGGCCTTGAACAGGTCAAGGTCGATGGCCATCAACGCCAGCGGCGCATCATGGCGCTGCTGGCGGGCCCGCACGCCGCTGAAGCATTGCAGGAAGCCGCGCCGGTTCAGCACGCCGGTCAGCGGATCATGGGTGGAACGCTGTTCCAGGATTTTCTGCAACTTGCGCGTAGCCAGCATGAGGAAGGCGACCGTCATCAGCAAGGTCATGAAGTTGGCCAGCGCCAGGTAGACGTTGACGAGCGGGCTGCGCTGCATCAGGTCCGCCGCCTCGCCGCTGATAAACATGGCGGCCACGCCGCGCGTCAGCACATTCACCACTTGCAGCGCCAGCAGGATACCGAAGAACCAGCTGGTAAAGTGCGGCGTGCGATTGCGCCAGACCAGGCGCAACTGGTCAACGTAGAACACCGCGACCAGGAAGCTGAAGGCCGTTGCGCGGCGCGGGAAATTGGGTTCGGCCAGCAGCCACCACAGGATGGCCGCCAGCTCCAGCACCCACACGGCATGGAAAATAGCCCATCCCGGCGGCACGCCGAAAAAGCGCCGCGTCCCCACCATCGACAGGCCGATGCCCCACATCAGGCAGGTATTCGCGGCCGGCAGCGCCACTTCATCGGGCAGCGTCCCGCGCGACAGGAACAACCCGCCGGCGCCGACCATGCAAAGCAAGCCGCCCGCCCAGTGCCCGACACCGGCCACCTCGCGGCGGAAGCTCATATGCATGGAATACATGGCTACCGCCAGCACCGCGCAGGTCAGCGTGGTGGTGAACAGGATGGTGAACGGGTCCAGCGCGAACTTCACGGCATCTTCATGCGCTTGGGCGGCGCAGGCTGGTCTTCTGCTGTTCCACTGCGATGGTGATCCCCGGCACACGGTCGCCTTGCAGGACCACGTCGAAGGCCATCAGCTCGTCGCGGCGGAAAGCATGCACCTGCACCGTCTCGCCTACCTTGTAGCGCGACAGCAGGCCGTCCACATTGGACGGGTTGCCGCTGACGCGCAGGCCGTCGATCGCCACCAGCAGGTCATTGGCCGACAGGCCGGCCTTCTGCGCAGCGCCGCCGTCATGCACGGCGCTCAGCTTGCAGTCGGCGCCATCGCGGCCAAGATTGACGTCCAGGCTAGGCTTGGACGCCTTGCGCTCGTCCTTGTAGCCCACCCCGAATTGCGGCAGCAGCTTGGCCAACGGCACGTCGTCGGTGCCGCGGATGTATTTGTCGAAGAAAGTCTTCAGCTTGAAGCCCGCCACGCTGTCGAACAGCACTTCCACCTCTTCCGGGGTCACGCCGCGCGGCTTGCCGTTGTAGAAGTCGCGGCCGAACTTCTGCCACAGCGCGCGCATGATGTCGTCCAGCGAGCGCTTGCCATTGGTCTTGGCGCGGATGGTCAGGTCCAGGCCCAGGCCGATCAGCGAGCCCTTTGCGTAGTAGCTGACGATGGCATTCGGCGAATTCTCGTCCTGGCGATAGTATTTGCCCCAGGCGTCGAAGCTGGAATCGGCCACGCTTTGCTTGGTGCGGCCGCTGCCGCGCAGCACGGCGCCGACAGTCTTGCCCAGCATCTTGAAGTAGCCCTCTTCCGACAGCAGGCCGGCGCGCACCAGCATCAGGTCGTCGTAGTAACTGGTAAAGCCCTCGAACAGCCAGAGCAGCGGGGTGTAGTTCTCCACCTGGTAATCGTAGGGCGCAAACACTGCCGGCTTGATGCGCTTGACGTTCCAGGTGTGGAAGTATTCGTGGCTGCACAGGCCAAGGAACTTCATATAGCCTTCGCTCGGCTCCTTGCCTCTCTGCGCGACGGTCGGCGGGTCGGCCCGGGAGCAGAACAGCGCGGTCGAAGCACGGTGTTCCAGGCCGCCGTAGCCGTCGCCCACCACCATCGTCATGAAGACGTAGCGGTCCATCGGGGCTTTTTTGCTGCGCGGCTCGAAGAAGGCGATCTGGGTTTCGCAGATCTGTTTCAGGTCGGCGCAGACGCGCGCGATGTCGAGGTTGGGCACGCGGCCGGTGAACACCACGTCGTGCTGCACGCCCAGCGCCTTGAAGCTGGCCATCTCGAACGTGCCCATTTCTACCGGGCTGTCGATCAGTTCGTCGTAATCCTGCGCGATATAAGTGCCAAAGCCGTAGCGCTTGGCCTTCAGCTCGTTCAATGCAGTGGCAACGCGCCATTTGCCCGCCGCCTCGTGGCCTGGGCGCTGGATGTCGACCACATGCGGCTCGCCTTCCTGTCCAACGGCACGCAGGAACACGCTGGTGCCGTTGAAGAAGCCGTGGGTCTGGTCGAGGTGGGCGGCTCGCACCGACAGGTCCCAGGCATAGACTTCGTAATGCACGGTGAGCTTGCCCTTGCATGGCGCGGCCTGCCATGAGTGCTTGTCGAGCTTTGCCAGCTCCACCGGCTGGCCGCCCGCTTCGGCGCGGATCTGCACGATATTGCGCGAGAATTCGCGGATCATGTAGCTGCCCGGGATCCAGGCTGGCAGCACCAGGACCTGGCCCTCCGGGGCCGGCGCTTCAATGGTCATGCTGACCTGGAACATATGGGTTGCCGGGTCTTTGGCGGCGATCGTGTAGCTGATTTTTTTCATTGGATGTCGGACGGCGTGTCGATGTCCTGCAGGATGCCGGGATCGTCCACCGTCAGTTCGTTAACCGGGTTGTTCTTCAATATGCTGCGGGCGCCCTGGTCGCCGGCCAGCGCCAGCAAGGCCGGCAAGTGGGCGTGGCCGAAGGCGACGGGATTGCCGCGCCGGCCCTGGTACAGCGGCGCCGCAATCGCAGCCGGGTTTTGCGCGCCGGCGCCCTGCCCTACCGCCTTTGCCAGCGCGGCCATCGTGGACGGCTGAACATAAGGCATGTCGGCCAGCGCAATCAACCAGCCGTCGGCCTCGCGCGCATGCTGTACGCCGCATGCCAGCGAGGCAGCCATTCCTGCGCCGGCATTGGCGCAGGCGATGACTTCGCAGCCGGCGGCCCGGAGCTGGTTGGCCGTTGCCGCATCATCCGGCCGCACAACGGCAACCACGCGCTGCAGTGCAGCCAGCATGGCGCGGGCGCTGGCGACGGCTACCGGTTCGCCGTTCGGCAAAGCCTGCAGCAGTTTGTAACGCTCGCCTGTCGGGTCGAACCGGCTGCCACGGCCGGCGGCCAGCAGGACGCCGACGACTGTGCCGCCGCCCGTCGCGACGCCCGCATCCGCAGCAGCGGCGGATGCTTGGGCGGCGGTGGGGGCGGTCACGTGCAACGCCTGCCTCAGGCCTTGCCCAGGTCGAACGGCAGCTTGCGAACGCGCTTGCCGGTCAGTTTGAACACTGCATTGGCCAGGGCCGGCGCCAGCGGCGGCAAGCCTGGCTCGCCCATGCCGGTCGGATTGTCGGTGGAAGCCACGGTGAACACTTCCACCACCGGCATGTCCGTCATGCGCGCCACCGTGTAATCGCTGAAGTTCGACTGCTCGACCACGCCATCCTTCAGCGTGATCGCCGCGCCAGGCAAGGTGGTGCCCAGCCCCATCAACGCAGCACCCTGCACCTGCGCTTCGATGGTCATCGGGTTCACCGGCAGGTTGCAGTGCACACCCGCGGTTACCTTGTGCACCTTGGGCTGGCCATTCTTCATCGACGCCACCACCACGTAAGCCACGGAGGTCTCGAACGACTCGTGCAGCGCCACGCCCCAGGCCTGGCCTTTCGGCAGTTTGCTCTTGCCATAGCCCGACTTCTCGACCGCCAGGTTGAGCGCCGCCAGTTGGCGTGCATGCTTGGGATCGATCAGCTTGCGGCGGTACTCCACCGGATCCATTTTGGCGACGTGGGCTGCCTCGTCGATCAGCGTCTCCATTACGAAGGCGGTGTGGGTCGAGCCCACCGAACGCCACCACAGCACCGGCACGTTGGCCTTCACGTTATGCACGCTCAGGTTCATCGGCACCGAGTACGGATCGCCCATGCCTTCGACCATGGTGGCGTCCACCCCATCCTTGACCATCATCGGCTCGAACGGCGTGCCGGTGATGATGGACTGGCCGACGATCACATGGTTCCAGCCCACGATATTGCCCTTGGCGTCAAAGCCGATATCGGCCTGGTGCACATGGGAAGGACGGTAGTAGCCGCCCTTGATATCGTCCTCGCGGCTCCAGATCAGCTTGAGCGGGCCCTTGCCCCATGCCTTGGCCACGTTCACCGCTTCCACGATGTAGTCCGAAGTCGGCACCGCGCGGCGGCCGAAACCACCGCCGGCCATCATGGTGTTCAGCGTGACCTTGTCCGGTGTCAGTCCGGCAGCCTTGGCGGCGGCTACCGCGTCCAGCGTCTGGAACTGGCTGCCCGCCCAGATCGTGCAGGAATCGGCCTTCAGGTCCACCACGCAGTTCAGCGGCTCCATCGGCGCGTGCGCCAGGTAAGGGAACTCGTAGGTTGCGCTGATCTTCTTCGGCGCCTTGGCGATGGCTGCGACATCGGCCTTCTTCACCGGCGTGCCGGCCTTCTTCGCCAGCGCCTTGTACTCGGCGAGCTGTTTCTTGCTGCTGATCTTTTCCAGGCCGTCGGTATCCCACTCGACCACCAGCGCCTCGCGGCCCTGCTTGGCCGGCCAGTAGCCGTTCGCCACCACCGCCAGGCCGCTGCCGCCACGATCGGTATCGACCTTGACAACATCGATCACGCCCGGAATGGCCTTGGCCTTGGAGGCATCGAACTTCTTCACCTTGCCGCCAAAGACCGGGGCACGCATCAGCACCGCCACCTTCGCGCCCTCCGGCTTGAAGTCCATGCCGAATTGCTGGGTGCCGGTCGACTTGGCGCGCGCGTCGAGGCGAGGCGTCGGCTTGCCGATGATGGTGAAGTCCTTCTGGTCCTTCAGCTTGACTTCCTTGGGCACAGGCTGCTTCATCGCCGCATCGGCCATCGCACCATAAGTCGCGCTCTGGCCGGACGGGCCGGTCAGCATGCCCTTTGCAGCACGCACCTGCGAAACAGGCACCTTCCACTGTTCGGCCGCTGCGGCAACCAGCATGGCCCGCGCACGGGCGCCGATTTCGCGGTGCTGCTGCCAGGAGTGCTTGACGGCGGTGGAGCCACCCGTCATCTGGATACCGAAGTTGGGATCCTTGTACGGGTCGCCGGCCGGCGCCAGCGATGAACGCACCTGCGACCAATCGGCGTCCAGCTCCTCGGCGATCAGCATTGGCAGCGCGGTGTGCACGCCCTGGCCGAATTCGAGGCGGTTGACCTGGATGGTGACGGTATTGTCGGGTGCAATGTGGAGGAAGGCGTTGGGCGCCACCGGCGGCTTGGCCGGCGCGTCGGCAGCCAGCGCACGGGCAAAGCGCCCGCCGTTGCTGGCCACGTAGAAGCCGAGGATCAGGCCACTGCCGGCCTTCAGGAAAGTACGGCGCGACACTCCTTCTGGAGCCACACCGTCCGCTTGAGCTGCCATGAACCATTCTTTGCGCATGGCGGCCTCCCTCAAGCGATGGATTTCGCGGCGTCCTTGATGGCGGCGCGGATCCGTTGATAGGTGCCACAGCGGCAGATATTGCCCGACATGGCGTTATCGATATCGGCGTCGCTCGGCGCCTTGTTGGTGCGCAGCAGGGCCGTCGCGCTCATCACCTGCCCGCTCTGGCAATAGCCGCATTGTGGAACATCGTGCTTGACCCAGGCATCCTGCACCGCCTTGCCCACCTTGTCGGCGGACATGGCTTCGATGGTGGTGATCTTCTGCCCCACGGCCGCCGAAATCGGCGTCACGCAGGAGCGGATTGCCTGCCCTTCCAGATGCACCGTGCAGGCGCCGCACATCGCCATGCCGCAGCCAAACTTGGTGCCCGTCATATTGAGGTTGTCGCGCAGCGCCCAGAGTATGGGCGTAGAAGGGTCGGCGTCGACTTGCACGTCGCGCCCGTTGATGTTCAATGTGACCATGCCAGCTCCCTAGTTATACGACTATTTGATGGTGGCGAACTTCGCTTCCAGCGTACGCTGGTCAACTGCTCCTGCAATGCGGCTGCCGTCGGCGAAGAAAATCGCAGGCGTGCCATTGATGCTCATTTTCTGGCCCAGGGCCAGTACCTTGTCGTTCGGCGAGGTGCAGCCATTTGGCGCAGCAGGCGCCGCCTTGCCGTTCAACATCCAGTCGTCCCAGGCCTTGTTGCGGTCGGCCGAGCACCAGATATTCTGCGATTTGGTAAACGAATCCGGCGACAGGATGTTGTACAGGAAGGTGTACACGGTCACGTTGTCCGTACTGGCCAGCGTGGTCTGGCGGAAGCGCTTGCAATAGCCGCAGTTCGGATCTTCGAAAATCGCCATCACGCGCTTGCCGTTGCCCTTGACGGTCTTCAGCGCCAGTTCGAACGGCAGTTCGTCGAACTTGATCTTGTTCAGGTCATCGATGCGGGCCTGGGTCAGGTCGGTGCGGGTCTGCAGGTCGATGATGTGGCCTTCGACCAGGAAGCGGCCGCTCGGGTCGGTGTAGCGCACCTCGCTGCCGATGGCCACTTCATACATCCCTGGGATCGGGGACTTTTTGACGGAATCGATCTTGACGCCGTTCAGGCGCTCCGCCAGGGCTTTGCGCAGTTGCGCTTCTTCTTTTGCGTTCTGCGCGTCCGCACAGGACATCAGCATGACCGAAGCCAATGCCAATACCAGCTTACTCTTCTTCATAGGGTCTCCGCTTTACAGCTTTCCGAGGGCATGTGAAATCAGCCGGCGCTTTACGCCCGGCAATTTATCCAGCAAGTTTAGCCCGAAATTACGCACTGCGCGCACCGGTTCGAGATCGGTGCCGAACAGGCGTTCCAGGCCATCTGTTGTGGCCAACATCAGGCTCACTTCTTCTTTGCGTGCGCGGGCATAGCGCGCCAGCACGCGGTCATCGCCGATGGAGCGGTGCTCTTCCCGCTCCGCCACGGCTTTCACAAGTTCCTGAACGTCGCCAAAGCCCAGGTTCATGCCGTGCCCTGCCAACGGATGCACCACATGGGCCGCATCGCCCACCAGGGCCACGCGCGGCGCCACCATGGAATGGGGGCGCATCAGCCGCAGCGGGAAGGCCTTGACTACTTCCGGCTGCAGCGGGGTCAGTTTGCCCAGTTTTTCCCGGGCAAACGCCGCCAGCCTTTCGGCCAGCGCGGTGGCGCCTTCACGGCACAGGGAATCGGCCAGCATGTCAGGCGCCGACCACACCAGCGAGACCTGGTTGCCCGGCAGCGGCAGCAAGGCCACGATGCCCTGCTCGCCGGTGAACCACTGGTGCGCCACGCCATGGTGCGGCAGCTCGCAGGCAAAGTTCGACACCACGCCGCTCTGGTTATATGGACGGTAATCGAGGCCGATATCGCACTGGCCGCGCACCCAGGACTGGGCGCCGTCGGCGCCTACCACCAGCGAAGCGCCGAGGTGGGAGCCATCGTCCAGCGTGATCACGGCGCCCTGCTCGTCATGCTTCAATGCGACGGCCTTGCCGTGCACGAAATGCACGTTCTGGGCAAAGCGCAGCGCTGCATCCAAAGCCTGGTTCAGGTTGCGGTCTTCCACGATCCAGCACAGGGTGCCGGTGTGGGCGCCGTAAGCATCGAAGTTCAGCGCGCCTGCCTTGCTGCCGTCGCCGTTGACCAGCATGGCGTCGACCGGCGCAATGCGCGACTGGTCCATCGCCCCCCACACTTTCAGGCAATCGAGCAAGCGGTGGGCGGTGTGGTTGAGGGCGAACACGCGGACGTCCCAGCTCGCCTCATCCGGGCGAGTTGGCGCCGGTGGCGGCCCCAGCAAGGTCACACTCAATCCGGACTGGGCAAATGCCAGGGCTGCCGTCTTGGCAATGGCGCCATTGCCGACGATGCAGACCGCAGTCTGCACATGGTGATGCGTGGGCTTGTTCATCCGCGCATTATAGCTTTCCCTCAATGAAAAAAGGCTATTGCAAACCAAGGATTCCCTGCTATAATGCTGCCTCTTGGCCTGGTAGCTCAGTTGGTAGAGCAGAGGACTGAAAATCCTTGTGTCGGTGGTTCGATTCCGCCCCGGGCCACCAAGAATAAAAAGTGAAAACGCCGATCCTTGTGGTCGGCGTTTTCGTTTTCAGGGCGTCACTGTCAATATTGCCATGATGCTATCCTCCAGTCTGGTGCCATACGGTGCAATGTGGTTTCACCTTACAATCAAATCTCCTCTGGCACGCAAACATGGATTGAAAATCCTTGTGCCAGTGGCTCGATTCCGCCCCGGGGCCACCAAGGACAGTGAAAACGCCTCCCCCTTGTAATGGGCGTTTTCGTTTCTTGCCGTCCCAATCGCTGGCTCGCCAGACTGTTTCCGGTCAGCGAACGCCGCTCGCTGTGGAACGTCCCACGGTTTTTTTCCAAGAGTCCTTTTTTACTTCGGCGAGAAATCCGGCGCTGCTTCGTTGATCTCGCGGATGATCCGCAGTCCTTCCTCGTCACCCTCAGCAATACTTTGCGGAATTGGGACTCCATGCAACTGAGCCCGAAAGTCCTGCCAACGCTCCTGCAGCACTTCCCAATGTTTGGCATCGTAAGTGCCTTCAAAGATGACGGATTTCACCATAATGCGCGGTATGTGCTCAGGCTTCGTCCGTTCGTCAATGGCCTTCTCCAGCATCTTGCTCCAACGGCTGCCCACACGGTCAACGCGTCCGATCTGTTGCTCGACCACACCTGGATTCCACTCCGGGTGCATCAGCACCACGACGCGGCACTCGCGGTGCAGGTTCAGGCCTTCGCGGCCAACCAGCGACTGCGCCACCAATACTTGCGGGAAACTGTCGCGGCGATTGAAGGCCTGCTGGATCATTTGCCGTGAATGCGGCCTGGTGCCGCCGTCCATCAGACGCGCAAACCCGCCTTGCGGGCGCAAGAATTCCTCCGACAAGCGTTCTGCAATCATAGGCCAGCGCTGAACAGCGCCCTCGCCTTCCAGCTCACCTTCCATCGTTTCGGGATCGTCGCGATCCATCGCACCGCGCAGTACTTCGATAAACGCGTCCGCCAGCATTTGGGACTGTGGCTCACTGGTGAGAAAGTCCGGCTGCAGGTTGAGCATCGCGCGGGACACGGCCGCCAGGTCACCCTGTTCGGCCTCGTCATGCGCGCGGTCGCGGAATGCCCTGAACAAGGCAAGCGTTGCGCGCCCCCTGCCCTCCAATGCGCCTTCCAGCCGATCTATAAGGCGCGTACGGAAGCGCTTGCGGTCTGCTTCCAGTTGCACATATTGCGCTTGCAACTGGCCGACAATGCGCTGGCGATCACTCTCCATCATCTCGCGCTGGTGGATCCAGCGGTATGCGGCGCGCACTGCAGGCCATTCGCCACTGTCCCCTTTTCCGTTTCCTTCATGGACCAGGGAATGCGGCCACGACTTGCCGCGCTCCAGACAGCGCAGCATTTCGCAAGCATTCAGGAATTTGACCAGGGCTTCCATCGGTTTCGTAAAGCGGCCGAATACCAGGACCTTTTCACCGTCTTCGACCAGTTTTCGGATGCTTGCCGCCGTCGCCTGGATTGCCGGATGCTCGTACAGCAAATCGTCGCCATCGCTGCCAATGGCCTTGGCGATGACACCGGACCACCAATGGGCGCGCTGGCTGCGCTTGTCTTCAACCGAGGCCGGAACCTCAGTCAGTTGCGGGACTTCTTCATGATCAAGCTGCGCCTGGTCAGCGGCGCTGTCCTGGTTGAACTGGTCGATCAGACCCGCAATCCCGTGGCCATTGCCGAACGTCAGGCGCAAGCGCTTGCCACGTGGACCAGTTGCGCCGGGCTTGATCACGGATAACGCTTCGGCGGCGCACACCGCCCGCCGCCACGCAGGCGCCAGGTCTTCCAGCCTGATGCGGATATGCTGGTCGACTTCGCGATAGGTGTCCGGTGGCAGCCCCGTCGCCCTTGCGTAACGCATGATTGTCGCATCGCTGCGCTTGTCGCGGCGCAGGACATAGGGCGACAAGGCATTCTGGAATGCTTTTGACGACTGCGCAAATTCTGCACGTACTTCAGGGCTGCCGCGCCAGGCGCGGCGCAGCCGGCGCACCGCTTCCGCATATCGCGTGACTTCTTCGAACTGATCCTTCACGGCAATGCGCCGCAGAGTTTCGCACCACTGCCCTTCGTTCAATTCCACCGGGGTAGCAGTGATGGCAACCCTGCGCATTTGTGGGGCTGCCAGCACCACATTTTCAAGTAACTGCGAGAGCATGCTTAGGTCATGCCGGCTCTTGTGCGCTTCGTCGACCAGGACCAGGTCGAACATGCCGAGGCCAAGGCCCACGGCACGGGCCAGTTCGGGACGCAATTCTCCAGCATTCTGGTATTGGGTAGCATCGAGCAGCACGTTATATGCATATTTGCCGACGAGCTCCTGCAACCACTGATGCGCCGGGTGCGTTGCGCGCTCCGGTACCGCCTTGACGATATCCGGTGCCGCCCGGCCGCCCCACTGGCATGCAGCGGCTCGCTGCTCCGAGTAATGATTCGGAAACCGCGCGCCTTTCTTTTGCCAGCGTGCGTATAGCTCCGGCAGCAAGGCGAAGCGCTTGGTCCCGCCCTTCATCTTCCAATTGCACAGGGAGTGCGAGACCATCACAACATCTTCCAGGTACCACGGCGCTGGTACCTCGTCGCGCCAACGCTGGTTGAATGCGTCAAGGCTGCGCAGGACTTGTGGTACGTCACGCCCAAACTCGCGGAATTCAGCCTGCCATTGGAAGCCCAGGCCCGGTGGAATCAGGATTGCAACACGGCCACCGCACTGGACGACGCACTCCGCCAGCGCAGCGGCGATGCGCGTTTTGCCCATGCCAACTTCGTCGGCAATCAACACCCCGTGCGACTCGATGCGCGCGGCAATGGCCAACAGGCTGTTGCGCTGCCCGTCATTCAACCGTACGCCAGCGCGCCCCGCCAAGTCGCGCAATTCGCGGGCGACGGCCGGCCAGCCTTTGAATTCCTGCTTCATGCTGCACCTCCAAACGCTTCGAAATTTTCAACGCCCCAGGCCTGCTCCACGCGGCGCAACACCGCTTCGTACAATGCCCCCGCTTCGCAACCGGCATGCTCGGCGAAAACGGGGCGGAATGGCGGCAAATACAGCGGGCTGAATGGATTCAGCGACAGCTTGGAAAATTCCTCGATCGAAGCGTTACTACGCGCCTGTACCAGCACCTGCTCCAGGCGATGGCACCAGGCTTGCCAATCCGCCTCGTGCAGGCTGCACTGCGTCTCGGCGATTTGCTCCACCAGCTCCATCACCTTGCGCACTGCGTAATGCCCGACACCGGCCGGCGCGCCGCCAGCAGCCGTGCCGCCGCCCGGCGCCAGGCCGTCATCCTGGCCTCCCTCTGGAGGATCCTCATCGCCGTCGACGGATGGGAAGCGGCTCAGCTCCCAGCTTGCCGCATCAAGGTCGAGGTCTGCCAGCTTGCCGCCAGCGACCCGTCCAAATTGGTCGATGACCGGTACCAGGGCACTGTGTGTGCCGCCTTCCCAAACCAGTTTGACCTGGCGCGGCACTGCCGCTGGCCACCAAAAGCCTTTGCCGCCTTGCGGGCCGATCAGGCCGCGTTCGCCGTCGCTCAACTGGGAGCCATCCAGCGCGCCTGGGAATTCCGGACGCAGCCAGCCACCGCCCTCATCCGCCTGCCAGTACAGGTAGCTGAAAGGAAGCGCGGCAAATTCCGCTTCACGCTCCTCCATGCCCGTCCCTTCACCCAGGGCGCCGGCATCCTGGATTTCCTTATCACTCCGGACTGGCAGCAAATTGCCAAGCACGCGGGCAGGGTCGATGCCTTTGCCGCCATTCCAGTACAACTCGCCAGGAAGCAGGACAACACCTGCTTCAAGATTGCCGCCAGTGGCGGATGCCTTGTTGGTGAATCCCGGTGCGGTCAGGTTGCCCGACCCCATATACAGCCAAGGGCTGCTGCAATTATTCGAATCGCCGCGATAGTTGGCGCTGAAAATGAACTTGGCGTGCAGCTTGCGCTTAGGCTCGGTCGGCTGGCCTGCGGGGCGGATGGTCCAGCCCCGCTCAATCATTGTCTTCGCGGTGACGGCAACGGCCTGGCATGCCAGTTCATCCACAAATACGTCGGCGTATGGTTTCCTGGTCAGCCATCCTTTATCCTGCAATGCGCCGACGATTTTGCGCAGCACGACCGGCTCCTCGGCGGTGTCGCCACCTTCGTAAAAGCCCGATCCGAGCGCAATGTAGTTGCGCGATACCCCAACACCCGCGCTATCCAGTTTATCGATAACCGCATCCAGCAGCGGCGCCTTGCGGTTATCGATGAAACGCACGGTGGAACGGGCGCTTTTGCGCCGGCTAGCAGTGGCGATCCATTGCTCAAAGCCCGCCGCCGCCAGCCGGCTCTCCGATTGCGGGACAGCCTCTCCGTCACGGCCGAGAATGCCAGCATCGTATTGTTCGCGCAGCCATGAAAGCAGATCCCACGCGGCAGCGATGTCAGCGCAATCGCGACGGATATCGTCGCTTGCCCCATCCAGCGCGGCGCTGTCCAGGTCTACACGCCAAGCCAGGTCCAGGCTTTCGCGCAGGGTCTGGCAAGTCCAGTTTCCGGTGGAAACCAGCAGCCGCAACAGCCAACGGCCCGCATCCAGCTTGTGGCGGTAACCAAGCAGTGCGACCTTCGCGTGCATCAAACGATACGGCACGGCGCGGCTGCGCGCCGCCAGGTGCATGACGCCGGGGGCCGCGACCGGCGATATTTGCGGGTTGCCGGAATCGAGCATCAGGCCCAAATATAGGCGGCCACCAGCGGCGCGCATTCCCTTCGTCTGGCCGGTGAAGCGCTCTACGGCAATATCCATGAAATCCGGATCGGCGGAGTACCCGCACAACCAGCCAAAAGCACCGGTGAAGCCATCCGGTGCCGTGAAGTGCTGCGATAGCGATGCAGGTGCATATTTGTGATCAGCCATTGCGTGCTTCCTCCTGGCGTTTCAGTTCGGCCGCCAAGGCGCCGTTCAGGTCCAGGTTCAGGAGATAGAGATTGTTGAGGCGGAAGGAGAGCCCGGCAGGAAGGATGTCCGGCACGCCCGGCTGCTCCTCGTCCTCGGCCTTCTCAACAAACTGCGCATCTTCCATGAATGCCGAACCGGGAATGACCTTGCCGTCCCGCAGGCGAAGTACGCGCTCATCGCGGCTGACCAGGTTCTTGATCAGGAGAACGTCGGAAGTATCCGCACATTCCCGGGCAAAACTGCTGGCGCCGGTTGCGTGCCGATCCTTGTATTCGTGCTTGAGGTAGGCCGCGGCGGTTTCCCTCAGGCGTGCCAGCGCCTCCCGCACGGGCACTCGCCCGAGGCTTTCCAGCGCAATTTCATGCTTCGGCTGCTGTGCGAGCATGGCTTCGACCACATCGAGGACGGCAAGGGCCGCTGCCTGCAGCTTGAAGAACAGGCGCCCGGCCTGGATCTCGTGCCAATGCGTCTCAGTCAGGTGTGCCGGGCGGTCACTCGGCTTCGACCGGCCAAGCCGCAGGTCTTCAAACCACGCCAGCAGGTTGCGGCGGCGAGACGCATCTTCGCCACCGCCGCGAACCAGCAAATCCCGCAAGTGTTCGCAAGCCGCCTTTGGCATGGGCTCCGCCGGCGACAGCAGCTGCCGGACGGCATCGGTGTTTACGTTGCGCTCACTGCCGCGTACCCATTCCTTCAACGCAGCCAGGTGCGCTGCCCCATGTGGTCGCGGCAGGTCGACAAATGCCGCGTCGAGGAAGGCATGGCCTGCGTCCGTCATGGAATAGCTGTTGAAACGCTGCCCCGACGACGTCACCAGCCCCAGTTCCAGGACCGGTTGGACGCTCTGCATCCGCATAGGTTGCGTCACGTAGAAGCTACGTCGGCTAAACTGCGCAAAGCTGAATTCGGCCGGCACAGGCGGGAGCGTCTCCCGGCCTTTCACGCGTGGCTCTTGCCGGCTATTGCCGCGGGCAATGGCATGCCAGCAGCCCAGCGCTTCCAGTGCATTGGCCACTTCGATGTTGCTGGTCCGGCTGCCCTCGCGCCTGGCCAGTTCATTCACCGCAACGCCAAGCGTTGCCAGGAAGAGTTGGCGGCCGAACCATGCCCCGCCAAGGCCCGGCACCGCCATCTCATTGAAATTGCGAACCGCAGCCCCCAGGCCAAGCGTGCGCACACGACGCTCCGAGCCGATCGTCTCCCGGCCCATAAGCCCCCACACCATGTTTCCCATTTGCCGCTCCGTTAAACGTTAGCGTCTCTGAACTCGACTTCGATCGCTTCGCCAACTGCGCGCCAGGCATGAAAGCGGGCGCGCTTTTGCTGCTGTTCCTGCACGTTACGGCCAAGCTCTGCGACGTCATTCTTCAGGTCTACGTAGGCAGCAAAGAAGCGCTGCACGAAGCCTTCGCCGTTGATCAAGTCGATGAGGCCCTGGCGCTGGCTCTCGAATTGCAAGACTATCTTTTCCCTCGCTTCCTCAAACGCTTCTTCGCGTTTCGCCTGCTCCCACGAGTCCCACGCCTCCATTGCGAGCCCAAAAGCGGCCAGCGCCCCGTTGACGCCCTTGGCAAGGTTGCTCGCCCCCCAAGGCTTGAACTTGAGAATCTTGCCCAGGTCGACGCCAATCAGCTTTGCAACATTGACCAGGCCATCGCGGGTCGCGATGATCGTGGTGTTGTTGATGGCCTTGCTCTTCACAAGATAGTCGAGACCCTGCTTGCCGAGGTTCCTGACCGCCGAGTTGAAATGACTGACCTCCGCGTCGAACGTGATCCTCATGTTGGAAACATCTTCGGTCACAGTCTTCAGCTGGCGTTCGAATTCATTCTGCAAGCGCGTGGAGACGATGACCCCGTCACTGCCAACTTCACGCTCGAAGAATTCCACGAACGTCTCCATGCTGGCGCCTTTGGCCTGCAGGATCAGGCCCGAGAAGTAGCGAACGACGAAGTCGCGCAAGGTACCACGCACGTCGGAAATCTGGCTGTTTGCAATTACAAGCTGTTTGGCCAGGCGCTGCCCTACTCCCTCAAGCTTGACGACTTCGGCTGCGATCTTTTCATCGTTTTCAATGGCGACCGGCAACTGCTTGGTGAGGACATCGCGAATGACACTGCGTTTCATCTCGTGTACGACCGCCAGCGCTCCGCCATTCGCAGCAATCTTCCGGTGGGTTGCAGCCTGCAGCGTGCCGATATGCGACAGGGCCTTGAACTGTTCCAGGTTCGAAAGCCAGTGTTCCGTGCCCATGTCGAACGGATTGGCTGCAACGCCGACAATTGACAGCTCGCGGGCTTCATCCGGCGTCAGCGCGATCAGGTCAATCAGGCGGCCGCTGACGTTGGCCTTCTTGACATCCAGGACGCGCGCGTGGTCGGCGGCGTCCTCAACGTCTGCGACATCGTCAAAGCGGCTCAGTACAAATACTGTGCGCGGCAAAAGATTCAATGTGCGGAACAGCCAGTTCAGGTCGTCCTTATGGCTTTCCTTGATCGGATTGGCGGGATCCATCACATACAGGACAAGGTGCGCCTCGCTGACGTACTTCTTGGTGATGTCCTTGTACTTCTCGATTTCATGCGTTTCGTCATTGACCTGCTCCTTGAAGCCGAACAGTCCCGGCGTATCGATCAGCACAAAGTCCGAGTTCACATCATAGATACGGACCGCGTTAGACGATTCCTGATGACTGATATTCATGGTCGACTTGTCCAGCCGTTCCATCCAGGCGGCGGCAATGGATGTCTTACCATCCGAGAAGCCGCCCACCAGGGCGACTCGCAACTTGTCGCCGGCAACCGACTGGATTGCCGATTCGAGCTTATGCTGCAACGCCGGATCGATTGTCACGCCGACGTCGATTCCCTGTTGCAGGAAGCCCTGGAGTTTCTTCAGTAGTTCCAGCGATTGGGACTGTTGCGCCTTGAAGGCGCCCATTGTGTTATCCATTACAGCGCTCCTGCGGTTTTGATGGTGTTGGAGATCTTGTTCAATTGGCGCTCGGCCTGGCCGAGCAACTCAGCCACCTGCTCGACCTGCCGCGCCGGAAATTCCAGCGCATCCTTGATGGCGTCGACCTTCGGCTGCAGCTGAGGAAGCGCAGACTTCAGGGTTTCGCGCAGCGACGACCGCATTTGGCCTTCGATGCCGCTCAGGTTGGAGTCAGCGGCCTGGCGCTGCTGCGACCTCTTGTAGCGGGAATCGAAGAGACAGCGCAAGGCTTTAAATGCGCCGACGACCACGCCGGCAGCCCCTAAAGCCAAGACAACCCAGCTCGCGGGATTCCAGGCCATCAAGGCGGCGCCAACGAGCGCGCCAAGCAAGCCCGGGAAATCAATCCCATTGCCTAGCTTGATCTTCAGGTCGAAGTTGTCGCCAAGCCCGGAACTGGATATATTGCCGTAGGTATCCGACAAGTCGGCTGCAAAGTTCTCGAACCGTTCGATTACATCACGAGTCTGCGCCTGGAACTTGTCGACCTCTTTCTGCATAAGGCCCGGTAACTGCTCGACGAGCGCTTCCTGTTTGTTGCGGAGAATGCGCTGGAACGCATCCCTGAAATCGTCGTTGTCGATGTCTCCGTCAATCTTCGCGTAAATTGCTTCGCGCACTGACTCGATGAGTTCATTGATTGCGCCCTCGCCGCGGGACTCAAGACGGCCGCGCAGCGCATCTAACGACATGTCCAGCTGCGTTTGCGCCAGCTGCGCATCTTTCGCCAGTTCCTCGGCCAAGGGCTTGAACTTGTCGTTCAACGATGCGGCAACCGTGCCGGAAGCCTCGATCACCACGCCATGTGCCTTGTTGAAGTTGGCGCGAATAATTTTCGCCTTACTATCCTGCACCAGCTTATCCACCACGATGTCGTGGAATTCCGTCATGCCTGACCGCCTCAGCAACTCCTCCTCGGAGAGCTTTGAAGCAAACTTCGCCTTGCCCTTCGCAATCTCGGAGTCCGGCAGGAAGCAGGAGGCGCTGGCCAGGAAGGCAGGATGAGCACTCAGGGCTATCGTTCCGCGATAGTTCTCACCGAGCACTTCAGCCATCTTTTCATCGACCACGCGCAGGCTGGCTTTCTCGTCATCGTCAAGCAATGCAGGCTTTTGCAGCTGGATCGGATTATTGATACGCTTGTTGAAGACCGACCAGACTTCAGTCTGCGCCCCCAACTGCTGCCTGATTTTCTCAAGCGTACCGGGGTTGGCGCCATCCCCCTTTTGCGGCGCCGCGGCCTTGCCAGCCACGTAAAAAACGGCATGGGCCTTTTTGACGCCGGCCCAGATGTTGTCGATGACCAGCCCTTCTTTGCCCTCTATGCCGGGCAAGTCAAGCAGGGCGAATTTCTGTCCATTGGCGCTAAATTCGTATGAGATCGCATCGCGCGTATGGTCGCTCCTGCCATCGCCAATGATCGCGCCATCGGCGTGTCGCGAGAGTTGCGCCATTGCGGCATTAGCTTCATCCATCGATCGCTTGCTGGCTTCGTGCTTTTTCTTCGCATCGCCTTGTTGCATCGCCAATCCTGCTGCCTCCGCGCGCCATGTGCTGTTGCGAGTACGCAGTTCCGCTTCGAGTGCGCTGGATTGTTTCTGCTCCGGTAGCTCGATGAAAAGATCCAGCAGTTTTCGCCAGAGCGAAGCGGTCCGTTTATGTTCCTGGATGGCCTGCTGCAGGACTTGTAGCTGGGCATCGATGCGCTCGATCTCGCTGCCATAGGCTGCTTCGGCTCGCTCCAGCTCCCGACTGATCTGCTCGTACTTTGCCTTGGCCTCGGCAACTGCAGATGCAAGTGCATCAAGCCTTGCCGGCGTGATGCCGAGGCGTTCCCGCATTGCCCTGAATTCTTCCTGCTGCTTCAGTTTCCCTGGCTCGTCGAGTAACAACCTCATGGTTTCGATGATGGTCGATTTTCCGGCGTTGGTCTCGCCGTAGAAGGCGATCGTAAAGGTATCCCACTCCGCATTGTGTTTCAGGGATCGGATGTTCTCTTTGATCTCGGCACTCAACTTGCGGAATATTTCCTCGGCCTGCTCCTTGGCGCTCGCGATTTCCTTGTCCGACGAAAGGGTCTTCAACTTGGCCAGGATTACGTCAACCTCGTTCGATACGCTTGCGTAGATATTCTCCGGCGACTGCAACTCCATAAGCTTTCCGTTCCTTTCGTTGATGGTTATGCTGTGTAGAATTGCAGGCCCGCCCAGCAGGCGAGCATGAACAAGCTCAGTGCAAATAACCCCGCAGCACCGTTTGGCCTTAACACGCCGAGGTACCCAAGGGCGACGGTTGCGACGCCTTTCTTGACCGGGGCCATCCCTCGCCAGCGTTGGAGAGCCTTCAGCAGTCCAAGTACGGTTGAGAATGTGGCGCAACCTAAAAGCGAGGCCCGGAATACGATGTAGGGATCCAGCTCGCCAGCCGTGGTGCGCCGGTAGACGAAGCTGAACAAGGCCACGATCGCCGCAGCTCCGCAGGAAATTGCGGCATTGGTGTACATGGTCTTGCGGCTGCGGGTTGCCGCATCCTCAAGCTCCTGCTTGAGCTTTTCAGTCTTTTGGTTGATCAGGTCAGAGACTTCTGCCTTTATGACGGCCACGCGCTGGTCGACCATGGTGCCGAACTTGTCGGCCGAATAGTCGATTAATGCGCGCACCTCTTCCATCGTGATGGAGCGATGATTGTGGACTTCGCGCGACAGGAGGGAAACATTATGCTCGATCTTTTCGCTGGCTTCGCCGATGGAGCTTTTCAACTCCGAGCTCAGCTGTTTGATCGAGTTTTCCACCAGCGGCTGGACACGGCTGTCGAGCAGACGCTCCCCGGCAGATTCCAGCTTTGACAGGGCTTCTTTAAGATTGAGCAGATCCATTGGCTTGCATTATAGAATTAATATTTCATTTGGAAACTAACCATTTGTCACAATACAAGTAACATTGCGTTCTTGCAATTATCAATGAGGCTGCGACAAACCGTGTCGTACCAAAAGATCAACGCAGGATGAAGGCGCATCAACTGCGCGATGCTTTTACGGAAGGGCGAGAATGATTCGGGACTGATAGAGGACGGCGCGGCAGGGTGGCGGATTAGTCATTCTGGGAAAAGTTTACACATTCCCATCTTGGCAATGAATTCACTACTCATAGCTGCTTGTTGTTGGCATTTGCTTTGGTGAGAATTAACGCATTTTTATCAGGTATCAAAATGATACTATCTCGCGTTTTCTATTTCCTTCTAGCAAATTAAATAAATGACCAGCATGAAAAAAACTGCGTTCGCCCTCGCGGCACTGGCAATCGCCTCCTCCTCGTACGCCCAGGTCGCCGCTGCCCCTGCAAGAGCGGTGCACGGCTTTGTCGGGATCGGCGCCACCACAGGCGGCGATAAACTGGCAACCGCCGAGTACACCAACGGCGACACCGCCAGCATCAGGGCCGGCAGCGGCGTGTACTTCACCGGCGGCCTGGATTTCCGTATCAACGAGCAGTTTTCCGCACAGGCCAGCGCAAGCTTCCATGTGGACGACCAGAGCGCGCAAAACGGCAGCATGAAGTTCCAGCGCTTCCCGATTGAAGCCCTGGTCTTCTACCACATCAACGAGAAATGGAAGCTAGGCACCGGCCTGCGCTACATCTCCAGCGCGAAGCTGAGCGGCAGCGGCGCGGCCGAATTCGACGACGTGAAGTTCGACAGCAGCCTGAGCAATGTGGTCGAAGCGGAGTACATGTTCACGCCACAGTTCAGCCTCAAATTGCGTTACGTGAATGAAAAGTTCGAAGTCAAGGACCGGTACTACCAAGGCGAGGCGAACGCCAACCATGTTGGCGTCTCGGGCAACTTCTACTTTTAAGCGCAACACGCCCTCCTGAACTGAACCCAGAAAGCTGGACACCGGCTTCCTGGGTTTTTTCATTGCGCTGGCTTCCCCAGCACCCGCTCCTTTCAGGCACTGCGCTTGGTCACCACGACCTCAAGGTATTCCCCCGGGACCACCAGCGCCGCTGTGCCAGCAGTATTAAACCGGTCCAGCAAGGCCTTTATATCGGTCTCCAACGCCTGCTCGCCATCTGCGCCGACCGCGGCAAATGCCTTGTTGACCGGTCCGTAATAATCGCGGAACACCTGCAGCCAATGCGCGGCCGAGGCATAGCGAAAGTTGAAGGTCTTGCGCGTCGCCTGGATGCGCGCAGCATCATCGCCAAACAGTTCGCGCAGGTAGTCCTCAGTGCCCCACATGGCCGGCGATTTCAGGCCTGCCGGCGGCGGCACATGCTTCCCTATCGTCTTGAACAGCTGCCCGATAAATCCCTCCGGCGTCCAGTTGGCCATGCCGATGCGGCCCCCAGGGCGAATCACTCGCATCATCTCGCTGGATGACTTGGCATGGTCCGGGGTAAACATGACGCCGAACGTGGACAGCGCCGCGTCGAAACTGGCGTCGGGGAACGGCAGCGCCTCGGCGTCAGCTTCGCGGAAGGTCACCGACAACCCTTCGGCGGCAGCACGGGCCCGCCCCTTTTCCAGTAGCGCAGGGACATAATCGGTGGACGTGACCTCGGCGAAACGGCGGGCCGCTGCCAGCGTTGCGTTGCCGTTACCGGCAGCGATATCGATCACCCGCTCATTGGCGCGGATGTCTGCCGCCTCGGCGAGCGATTCGCCGACGATTTGAAGCGTGACCCCGACGATGGCGAAATCTCCGCTCGCCCATGTCGCTTGCTGCTTTTGCTTGATGGCAGCAAAATCCGGTGTATTTGCCTCCCTCTGCTGGGATGACGTTGTTGACTGGCTTGGTTGGCTCATGGCGTTCTCCTGATGAATGAATCGGTCCAACTCCACCACGTTAGGTGACAAAGGAACAAAGCACCAGAACAAGCCATTTTGTCGGGAATTTTTACACATTAACAGTTTATCAACAAATTTCACTAGTAAAACAAGTCGTGACCACTTGTAACTACAAGTAAAACCAGCAATATTGTTGTTATGGCATGAAATGTGCTAGGACTGTTGAGTCTTTTTTTTTAACTCCTGGGACTCAATATGAAACCTGTTCGCCAGCTCCTGGCTGCCATTGCACTGATCGCCCCACTGTCCGCCTTCGCCTTCCCGATCGCCGTCGCCGGCACCGAGGGCAATCCTGTGTTGGCCGGCAGCACCGCCAACATCGTCGCTCGCTACGAAGGCACTTCCGCGGCTTACAGCAACGACCTTTATCTCGTCACCAATGACGGCATTGCGGGGAACGACATCTTCCTGTTTAACAACCATAGCTCCCTGGTCGGAGCCACCCTGGACCTGGGCAGCTTTGCCATAGGCAGTGAACTTGTGTTCCGCCTGCACGTCAACAACACCAACACCGACTACTTTACTGGCCAGGCTGGCCGCAATCCGGACGGCGCCGTCCACGCACGCGTCCAGGGTAACTGGCTTCCCGGCACGACATTGGTGAGCTTCGAAGACCTGTACAACGGTCCTTTTGATTTCAATGACCTGAGCTTCTCCTTCACCAATACCACTACGCCGAACGATATCCCGGAGCCAGCCAGCGTGCTGCTGCTGGGCCTTGGCCTGGCCGGCATCGCTGCGACACGCCGCGCGCCACGCAAGCCTTAAACAGGACAAACGCCGAAAACGCCGATCCTTGTGATCGGCGTTTTTGTTTCCAGGAGCAGAACGCGCTTGACGGTCATCTCTTGCCGGCCTATATTAAACCAATCGGTTAATTAAGCAATTGGTGAAATTTAATGCATGACCCGCTCAGCCAAACTTTTTCCGCCCTGGCAGACCCGACACGGCGTGCCATGCTGGCGCGCCTGTCGCAGGGAGAGGCCAACGTTTCCGACCTGGCAGCGCCCTTCCTTGGCGAGATGAGCTTGCCCGCCATTACCAAACACCTGCAGGTGCTCGAAAAAGCCGGCCTGATCACCAAGACGCGCAAGGCGCAGTGGCGCTCCTGCAAGATCAATGGCGATGGACTGAAAGACGCCGCCGACTGGATGGAGCAATACCGCGTGTTCTGGGAAGAGAGCTTCGACCGCCTCGATGCCTATCTGAAAACCGTCACCGCAAAGACCCCACCTGAAGGAGATGAAAATGCCTGAATTCAGCGCCCCGAATGAGATTCGCATTATCCGTACCTATGACGCGCCCGTGCAGGCGGTCTGGGATGCCTGGACCGATCCGGCCCAGGTCGCGCAATGGTGGGGCCCGCGCGGCTTCACGCTGGCCACGCACAGCAAGGACTTGCGCGTCGGTGGCACCTGGCGCTACACCATGCATGGCCCGGACGGCACCGACTGGCCGAACAAGACCACTTATCACGTGGTGGAGCCGCTGCAAAAGCTGGTCTACGACCACGGCGCCACCGACGACACGCCGCCGCTGTTCCGCGTCACGGTGCTGTTTGAAGAAGTGGATGGCAAGACCCGCATGGACATGACCATGGCCCTGGAAAATGCGGAAGCAGCGGCCCAGACCCGCCAGTTCATCCGCCACGCCAACGGCGATTCGACCTGGGACCGCCTGGCCGAGTACCTGGGCAAGCGCCTGGCGGACCAGGACAAGTTCGTTATCAACCGCAGCTTCGAGGCGCCGCTGGAAGTCGTATTCGACATGTGGACCAGGCCGGAGCACCTGGTCCGCTGGCTGCCGCCAACCGGCATGGACATGCGCTTCCTGCGCGCCGACATCCGCACCGGCGGCGAGTCGTTGTACTGCATGAGCAATGCCGCGATCACCATGTACGGGCGGGCCCATTACGAAGAAATCCGCCGCCCAGACCTGCTGGTCTACACGCAGCAATTCTGCGACGAGAACGAGAACGTCGCGCGCCATCCGATGGCGCCGGTATGGCCGGAAACCATGCGCACCACCGTGCAGTTCACGGCGGAAGCGCCAGACCGTACGCGGGTCACGGTGACGTGGGAAGTGGAAGGCAAGGCGACCGCAGCAGAACTGGCTGCCTTCCTTGAACACCGCGCCAGCATGACGCAGGGCTGGAGCGGATCGTTTGACAAGCTGGAGGCGGTGCTGGGCGCCTGAGCACCCAGCATGCTTCATCACTTATGGCTTGGAGGCAGGCGCTGCGCCGGCGGCGCCGGCAGCAGCCTTGGCAAAGTCGCCGGCCTTGATCACCGATACGGCTTCCGGCTTCAGGTTGGCACGCAGCGCTTCGTTGACCTGCGCCACGGTCAGCGCGCTGACTTTGGCTTCCAGGTCCTTGTCGAAGGCCATGGTACGGTCGAAGCTCAGGTAGCCCGCCAGGCGGCCAGCCAGGCCGGCATCGCCGGTACGGCCCACTTGCTGCGATTGCAGCCAGGCCTTCTTGGCATCGGCCAGTTCGGCGTCGGTGAAGCCATCCTTCAGCGCCTTGCCCAGTTCTTCGCGCAGCGCCGCTTCCACTTTGGCGGTGTTTTGCGGCGCGCTGATCGCAAAGGCCAGCCACATGCCGGCCGGATCGCGCGATGGCACGGACAGTTGCGAACCTACGCCGTACGACAAGCCTTCCTTCTGGCGGATGCGATCGGCCAGCCGGCTGCGCAATGCACCGCCGCCGAGCATGTAGTTACCCATCAACAGCGCAGGATAGACCGCCGCGTCGTCCTTCATCGGCACCGGCTGGATCGCGAACAGGACCGAGTTGGCCTTGTCCGGGGTCTCCAGCGATACGTTCTGGCCGGCTACCGGCTTCAGTGCGCTGACGATGCGAACGTATGGCTGCTCCGCCTTCCAGTTGCCGAACAGCTTGGCCGCTTGTGCCTGCACGGCAGCGGCATCGAAGTCGCCCACCACGGCCAGGGTCGCGTTGCCGGCGCCATAGTAGGCTTTGTGGAAGGCTTTCACCTGCTCCAGCGTCGCAGCTTTTTCTTCCGCCAGTTGCTCCGGCAAAGTCATGGTGTAACGCACATGGCCCGCAGGGAAAGTATTGGTCAGGCGCTGCATTGCGTTGCTGGCCAGGGGCTGCGGCTCGGTCATCTGCTGCTCGGTGCCGGAGATCATTTCGCGCTGCTGCTCGGAGAAGTCTTTCGCGGTAAACGCAGGCTTCATCAGCGATTCGCCCAGCAAGTCCAGTACTGCTGCCAGGTTGTCGCGCGTGGTCGTCACGTTCACCGTCACGCCTTCGGCGCCGCCGTGGACGTTCACGTTAGCTTTCAGCTTATCCAGGGCGTCCTTGACTTCCTGGCGCGACAGGCTCTCCGTGCCGCTCAACAGCAACGACGCGGTCAAACTGCCGACGGTGGCCTTGCCCGCCAGGTTCTCGGCAGTGCCCATGCGCAGTTGAATCGATGCGCTGACGGTATTGCCCTTGGTGCTCTTGGGCAGCAGCGCCAGCTTCATGCCATTGGCCAGTACCGAACGCTGGGTGCGTTTTTCGATATTGTCCGGGCTCGGGTCGAACACTTCGCCTTGCGCGATGGCTGCGCGGCCCTTGTAGTCCTTGACCAGCGCTGCCACGTCCGGGGTTTTCGGCACTTCGGTACGGTCAGCGGCATCCGTCGGGATGAAGCGGGCCAGGGTACGGTTCGCCGGCTTCAGGTATTTCAGTGCCACGGCCTGCACCGCTGCCACGTCGACTTTTTCAACCTGGTCGCGGCGCTGGTGGAACAGGCGCCAGTCGCCGGCGGCTTGCGCCGAAGTCAGGGCGATGGTGAAGCGTGCGGTATCGTTGACGGTCTGGTCGACGTCTTTGGCGATGGTGGCTTTGGCGCGCTCGACTTCAGCTTCCGTGACTGGATTGGATTTGATATCTTCCAGTGCCTTCAGCATCGCCTCTTCCACCGCTGCAGTCTGGCCGTCTTTCGGCACCACGGCGGCAAACAGGCGGTAGCCTGGCTCCATCTGGTTGAAATCGAGGTCCATCACGGACGACGCCAGCTTGGTATCCACCAGGGCTTTGTGCAGGCGGCCGCTTGGCGCATCGGCCAGGATCTTGCCCAGCACTTGCAGCGCTGCCGCATCGGCATGGCTGGCCGGGGCGACGTGGTAGCCGGTGGCCACGATCTGGGTGCCGCCGGCGCGGCGGATAGTGACCGAACGCTCGCCATCCTGGGTCGGTTCTGCGGTGTAGGTCGGCGCCAGCACGCGGGTCGGCTTCGGAATCTTGCCGAACAGCTCGTTGATCTGGGCCAGTACCTTGGCCTCGTCGAAGCGGCCTGCAACCATCAGGATCGCATTGTCCGGCTGGTAGTAGCGCTGGTAGAACGCGCGCAGGCGCTCGATGCTCACGCCTTCGATGTCGGAGCGGGCGCCGATGGTCGACTTGCCGTAGTTGTGCCAGTCAAAGGCAACCGACATGGTGCGCTCAAGCGTGACGCGGAACGGATCGCTCTCGCCCCGTTCGAACTCGTTGCGCACGACCGTCATTTCCCCTTTCTGGGTCTTGTTGTTCCACAGGTCGTCCTGGCTGATCGGCGAGTTGACCATGCGGTCCGCTTCCAGCTCCAGCATCAGCTTCAGGTTGTCGTCGTTGGCCGGGAAGGTCGAGAAGTAGTTGGTACGGTCATACCAGGTGGTACCGTTGAAGCGGCCGCCGGTCTGGTTCAGCACTTCCACCGGCGTCTTGGTGCCCTTCTTGATGCCGAAGTTGGCGGTCGGCTTGAACAGCAGGTGTTCCAGCAAGTGCGCCATGCCGGTCTCGCCATAATTCTCGTGGCGCGAACCCACCATGTAGACGATGTTGGTGGTCAGCGTCGGCTTGCTCGCATCCGGGAACAGCAGCACGCGCAGGCCGTTGGCCAGGCGGTATTCGGTGATTCCTTCGACCGAGGTGACTTTGACGGCAGCGGCTTTGGCAACGGCGGCCTTGGCAGGAACGGCTGGAGCGGCAGCGAACGCGGGCGACAGGATCCCTGCGCTGAGCATGATGGCGGTAAGTAGCTTCACTCTGGGTAGTTCCTATATAAAAATAAAGGTTATAAATTATATAATCAGGAACTTGTCGCGATGAAATTTCTTTAACTTACCGCACCCGGACTACCACAAGTGCTTGCCGTCGATCACGGTAACTTCGGCCGTCGCTGCATCGAAGTCATCGAACAGGCGCGCGTTGACGCCGATGCGGCGGGTATGGCCATCCCAGCTTCCGTCCATCTCGTAGGCAGGCGAATCGGAATAGGTAGCGCAGCCGCATATCGGGCAGAAGCGATGCGCAACTTTCCGGGTATTCCAGTGGTAGGTGCTCTCGGCAGCGGGGGGCGACGCCAGGCGGAACTGACGGGGGCTGTAATAAGCCAGGAGGGTACCGCGCTTGGAGCAGAACGAGCAGGTACAGCGCGTGAGTTGGGGCGGGATCTCGCCATCGATTTCGAATTCGGTGGCGCCACAATGGCAACGTCCTTTGATCGTCATGACAGGCTCCTTGGCAAATAGCTGCGCATTGCGCTGGAGTTCACAAATGTAGCGCCAATCGTTGCTTCGATTGAGGTTTGACGTTTAATCGTGCGCGGCGCGGTCACCAAAAGTCCAGCGCGCAATTTATCTGATATTCTGCTGTGGTCAACATGGGCGGTCGTAATTTCTGCATGGTCTGTCAGCCGGGAGGTGAGCATGGCATCGCAAAGGAATTCGGAAACGCTGTTGCTGTGCGTGTTTTTTGTGTCGGGCGTGTCGGCCCTCATTTACCAGGTCGCCTGGCAGCGCCTGCTGTTCGGCGCCTTCGGTGTGGATATCGAATCGATTACGATCATCGTCTCCACCTTCATGCTTGGCCTCGGATGCGGCGCCCTGGCGGGCGGCCAGATATCCGACCGCATGGGCCGCTACACGATTCCCTTGTTTGCGCTGTGCGAGTTATGCATCGGGCTTTTTGGCCTGGCCAGCCCGACCCTGATTCCCGCGGTTGGCGAACGCTTCCTGCTATCCAGCATGCCAGTGATCGCCATCGTCAATTTCCTGCTGATCCTGGTGCCGGCCAGCTTCATGGGCGCCACCCTGCCCATGCTGGTTGCCCACCTGTTCCAGGGCAATGCCAATGTGGGCGTGTCGATCGGCAGCCTGTACCTGTCAAACACCATGGGCGCCGCACTCGGCGCCATCAGTACCGGCGTGCTGCTGTTCATATTCCTGACGCTGGACCAAGCCATTTACCTGGCCGCGGCCGGTAATTTCATGGTCGCCAGCCTGGTCTACCTGAATTACATGAACAGGAGAACGGCATGATCTGGGACGCACGCAACCTGTCGTTCCTGATGGGCTTCCTGAGCCTGAGCCAGGAAATCCTGTGGGTACGCATGGCCAGTTTCATTTACCGTGGAGCGCCGCAAGCCTTTGGCGTGATCCTTGGCCTGTATTTGCTGGGGATTGCCGTCGGCGCCGGCCTGGGCAAACGCTATTGCGAACGGCCGGCCAATCTGTTCCAGACCGCCAGCACGATCCTGCTGCTCGCTGCGGCAACGGATTTCCTGTTCCCGTGGATGGCGTCGGAAGGCTTTGCGTTCGGACGGGCGCTGGGCACAGTGATCCTGGCCGGCTGCGTGTTCGCCACCGCGCTATTGAAGAGCATGATCTTTCCGATCGCCCACCATCTCGGGTCCTCTTCCAGCGCGGGCAAGGTGGGTTCCTCCGTCTCCAAAGTCTATTTCGCGAACATTGCCGGGTCGACGCTGGGACCGCTGGTAACGGGCTTCCTGATGCTGCAATACCTGACCCTGCAGCAGAGTTTTGCGCTGCTGGCCGGCGTGACCCTGGTCACCGCGGGCTATTGCCGCTACCTGGCCGGCAGCCGGCTGGGCCTGACGCTCATGGGCAGCGGCGTGCTTGCTGGTGCGCTGCTGGTGCTGCTGGTGCCAGGCGTGATGCTGGGCCGCCTGATCGACAATACCGGCAATCGCGAAGGCGCGTTCAAATCGGCCGTGGAAAACCGCTACGGCATCATTCATTTGCTGGCGGCGACAGATGGCGGCGGCGATTACGTTTTTGGCGGCAATGCCTATGATGGCCGTATCAACATCGACTTCATGCGCGACACAAACTGGATCTCCCGCGTCTACATGCTGGCCGCGCTGCAACCGCAGCCGCGGCGCGTGCTGGTGGTCGGCATGAGCGCCGGCCCATGGACCCGCGTGCTG
>CAMLSG010000042.1 GCA_946482635.1 uncultured Duganella sp. | reverse complement strand
GGCGCTGCCGACTGGTATAGCCAGACTTCGCGCCCGCTGTCGAAGCGCCTGCTGAGCTGGGGCGGGCCGTGCGCTGCCAGGGCAGACGCGCGGTCGCGCGGGGCGGCCGCGCTGGCGGGCGGCGGATCGTCCATGTATTCGAAACCCAGCAGGGTGTCGTCAGGCCAGCTGCGGTCCCACACCGGCGCGAAGTAGCTGCGGTCCAGCAGCACCTGGCAATCGCAGTAGGGCATTTCGGCAGCAGGCGGATTGCCGGCATATAAGGCGTGGAAGGGCAGGGTGGCGCGCCGTTCGCCGGCCTGCAGGGTAATGGAGAACAGCGGTTTTTCCGTGAAGAACAGATAGTTGCCGTTCGGGTCGCTGCATACCTTGTCGGGACTGCGCAGGAATTCGTCGAGCCAGGCGAACAGGTGGGCGTTGTTCGATACCAGCCCGGCTTCCATGCCGACCAGGCATTCCAGCCGCAGGTCGCCCAGGCGGCGCATGCCCTCCGGCACGCCCGGGCTGCGCACCTCGGCGCGCCATGTCATGGACAAGGTCTTGCGGTTGGCGAGTACGGCGGCGTCTTCGCGCCACAGCAGCTCGTTGTATTCCAGCGTGAAGCTGTTGTCGGCGCCGATCGGCACCGCCATGCTGCTGGTGTCGCCCACCACTTTCAGCTTGATGCCTTGCATGTTCGTGCCCGGTTGCCGCGGCAAGAGGCGGAAGCGCAAGCTGGCTTGTGGCGCCAGCCCGTGCTCGCGCTTGAATCGCTCCGCGCCTTGCAGCATCTTGCGGTAGGACTTGTCCACCGGCGAGCGGGTATTGGGGACTTCCACCGTGGGTACCGACAGGGCCAGGGCCAGCAACAAAGTCGTTTTCCACATAATTGCAGATTGTGGCATTCTCATGAAATCCTTGCACAATCCACGCGCGCAGCAGTGCGCTTAGCTACTGATGATCAATGAAGTCCCAGCGCTTGAGAGTCTGTCAACCAGGTATGAACTCCTGGTGGCCAGCATCAGCGATTACGCGATCTACATGATGGACACCGAAGGCCGCATCAGTAGCTGGAATGCGGGCGCCCAGCGTTTCAACGGCTTCAGCGAACGGGAAATACTCGGCACGCACTTCTCCCGCTTCCATACGCCGGAAGACCGGGAGACCGGCCTGGCAAAACGTGCGCTGGCAACTGCCTTGCGCGAGGGCCGTTTTGAATGCGAAGGCTGGCGCTTGCGCAAGGATGGCTCGCAGTTCTGGGCCAGTGTGGTGATCGATCCGATCTACACGCCGGATGGCGAGCACGTCGGCTTCGCCAACGTCACGCGCGACATCACCGAGCGCAAGCGCGTGATGGAAGCGCTGCGCGAGAGCGAGCAGCGTTTCCGCCTGCTGGTGCAAGGCGTGATCGACTATGCGATCTACATGCTGTCGCCGCAAGGCTTGATCACCAACTGGAATCTTGGCGCGGAACGCATCAAGGGCTATGCGCCGGAGGAAGTGCTCGGCACCCACTACCGCCGCTTCTTTACGGAAGAAGACAAAGCGGCAGGCGTGCCGGAACGGGCACTGGAAGTGGCTGCGCGCGAAGGCCGCTACGAAAGCGAAGGCTGGCGCGTGCGCAAGGACGGCACGCGCTTCTGGGCCCATGCGGTGGTCGATGCGCTGTACGACGATGACGGCGAATTGATCGGCTTTGCCAAAGTCACGCGCGACAACACCGAGCAGCGCGAAGCGCAGCAATCGCTGGAACAGGCGCGTGCCGCCTTGTTCCAGGCACAGAAAATGGAATCGATCGGCCAGTTGACCGGCGGCGTGGCGCATGACTTCAACAACCTGCTGGCCGTGGTCTCGAACGGCATCGACATCCTGCGCACGGCGCCGCCGGAAGCCTCGGCGGTGCGCGTGCTGGACAGCATGCGGCGCGCCGTTGACCGCGGCGCCGCGCTGACGCAGCAACTGCTGGCCTTTGCGCGCCAGCAGCCGCTGGCGCCCAGCGTGCAGCAGCTGAACCGCCTGGTGCTCGGCTTCGAGGGCGTGCTGCGGCGCGCTGCCGGTCCGCTGATGCGCTTTGAAATGGACCTCGATCCCAAGCTGCGCCAGGCATCGATTGACGAGGCGCGCTTCGAGGCAGCCCTGCTCAACCTGGTAGTGAATGCGCGCGATGCCATGCCTGGCGGCGGCACGCTCGAAGTCGCGACGCGCAACGTTGTGCTTGCGGCCAACCAGGCAGGCGCGCTGCCGGCCGGCGACTATGTGCGGGTGAGCGTGGCCGATACCGGCACCGGCATGAGCGAAGAAGTGCGCCAGCGCGCGTTTGAACCGTTCTACACAACGAAGGAAGTCGGCAAGGGTTCGGGTCTTGGCCTGAGCCAGGTGTATGGCTTCATTGTGCAATCCGGCGGGGCGGTGACGATCGATACGGAAGAAGGCCAGGGGACTACCATCAATCTCTTCCTGCCGGCGCTGGAAGAGTCTTTGACGGAGGCGCCGGCGCCGCGCAGCATACGCGAGGAGCGCGTGCTGATCGTGGAGGACGACCCGCTGGTGATGGAAGCGGCGCGCGAACTGTTCCAGTCGATGGGCTACAGCACCCTGCATGCCAATGATGCGGCAGCTGCCTTGCGCGCATTGCAACGCGACAGCGAAGTCGACGTGCTGTTCAGCGACGTGATGATGCCCAACGGGATGACGGGACTGGAGCTGGCGCGCGAAGTGCGCCAGCGCTACCCGCACATCAAGATCATCCTGTCTTCCGGTTTCCCGCAGTCGGAAGAAGAATTTTCCATCGTCGGCAAGCCGTATCGCCTGGCCGACCTGGCCCGCCAGCTGCGCAGCCGGTGATCATAGGCTGCGCAGGTAGCTCCAGGGGTAGATGCCGCGCCCATGGCCGTCGTTGAAGGCGAGCTGCACGCCGTAAGAGCCGACCGGCACTATGCGTGATATCTGCAGTGCGCGGGCCGGCAGCGGCTGCGTCCCTGCCCGGGCGGCTGACAGGCAATCGGCGCAACGGCAACTTCGGCGCAGCATGGTGGTGTCGAGCTTTTGCACCCGGGCGTCCGGCCAATGGATGGACAACTGCCCGGCATCGGTGTCGAGCTCGATAGCCAGCGGCGTCATGCCTCCTCCAGTTGCTGCAGCGCCAGGCGTACCGCCTTGCGTACCTCGGGGTCCGGGTCCTGCGATGCTGCCAGCAGCGCAGGTACGGCGGCGCGTTCGCCGATCTCGCCCAGGGCCAGCGCCGTTTCGCGGCGCAGGTTGGCGATGTCGTGCGCCAGCAGCGGCAACAGGGCGGGCAGGGCGCTCCCCTGGCGCAGGCGGCCCAGGCTGCGCGCTGCGCGCAATTGCACTTGCCAGTAGTCGTCCTGTAGCGCCGCTGCCAAAGCTTCGCCGGCGGCGGACTGCCGCAGCTTGCCCAGCGTGGTGGCGGCTTCTTCCCGCACCTGCCAGGCAGGATCGGCCAGCGCGGAAAACAGCGCCGGCAGGACACCGGTACCGCTGGCCAGCCCGAGTGCGCCAGCGGCGGCACGGCGCACTTCGGCATCGACGTCGCCGGTTGCCAGGCGCGCCAGTTCGGGCAGCGCCGCAGCATGCTTCAGGTAGCCCAGTACCGCCACCGCTTCGCGCCGCACGGACGCGGCTGCGTCGTCCAATGCCGCCAGGGCGGCGGCGGCACTGCCTGCCGCGCGCAATTCGCGCAGCGCTCGCAGGATGGCGGCGCGCACGAAAGCGTTCGGGTGCGCGACGTGCGGCAGCAGCAGGCGTGCTGACTGCGGCCGTTTCAGCTCGGCCAGGCTGTGCGCGGCTGCGGTGCGTACCGCTTCATCCTCATCGTCCAGCAGCAAGGCCAGGCCTGCCACGGTGTCGTCGCTTTCAAAAGCCGATAGCGCTTCGGCGGCTGCTGCGCGCACCGCGCCGTCCCGGTCGTCCAGCGCAGCCAGCAGCAGCGGGACGTCGTGGTCGGAGGCTTCGTCGGCCAGTTCCAGCACAGCAATGCGGCGTACCGTGCTATCGGCATGGCGCAGGCGTTCCTGTAATGCGGTATGTGTCAAGCTTCCTCCTTAAGTGGCATAGCGCAGCACCGGTGCGGCAGCCTGCGGGTGCAGCAGTTCCAGGCAGCGCCGCTTCAGGCGCACGAAATCCAGCGTTGTCACCAGGTCGGCCCGCCGGGGGCGCGGGAAATCAAGCCGGATTTCCTCGACGATGCGTCCGGGACGCTCGCTCATGACCAGGATGCGGTCGGCCAGGAACAGCGCTTCGTCGATGTCGTGGGTGATGAACACCACCGTGGTGCGGATGCGCGCCCAGACCTCCAGCAGCAACTGCTGCATTTTCAGGCGGGTTTGCGCATCCAGCGCGGCAAACGGCTCGTCCATCAGCAGCACGCGCGGGTCGTTGATCAGTACGCGGGCAATCTCGACGCGCTGCTGCATCCCGCCCGAAAGCTGGGCCGGATAGCTGGCTGCATGGCTGTCCAGTCCCACCAGGCGCAGCAGCTGCTGCGCGCGAGCCTCCCGTTCTGCACGCGGCACGCCGCGCACCTTGAGACCGAAGGCTACGTTCTCCAGCACCGTTTTCCACGGGAACAGCGTGTGCTGCTGGAACACCAGGCCGCGTTCCGGGCTTGGGCCGCGCACCGCTGCGCCGTCCACCCGGACGCTGCCGGCACTGGGTTGCAGGTGGCCGGCCAGAGCGCCCAGCAGGGTAGATTTGCCGCAGCCGGAGGGGCCCAGCACGCACAGGAATTCGCCTGGGCTGGCGGCCAGCGACAGGCCGTGCACGGCGTCCAGCGCTGACTTGCCTTCGCCCAGCCGGATGTGCAGCCCGGCGATCTCGATCGCGCCATGTGTCATATTGCATTCCTCCCTATGAAGTACCACGGCATCAGTGCATTGCCGGCTTGCCTGACCAGCAGGCTGCTGCCCATGCCGAAGATGCCGATGGCGAGCATGCCGACGATGATGTCGGGGTAGTCCTGCACGATGTAGGACGACCAGGTGTAATAGCCGATGCCGAACTGGCCTGAAATCATTTCGGCCGTGACCAGGCAGAACCAGGCAGTGCCCATGCCGATCGACAGGCCGGTCACGATGCTGGGCGCGGCGCCCGGCAGGATGACATTGGCAAATACTGCCGCGCCGCGCCCGCCCAGGCTGCGGGCCGAGGCAATCAGCCTGGTGTCGATGCCTTCCACGCCGTGGATAGTGTTGAGCAGGATCGGGAACAAGGCGCCAATGAAGGTGATGAACACCATTGACAGCTCGGACGATGGGAACATCAGGATCGCCAGCGGTATCCAGGCCACGGCGGGAATCGGGCGCAGCACCTCCAGCGGCGGCAGCAGGGCCGCTGCCAGCAGGCGCGACCTGCCGATGGCCAGCCCGAGCCCGATGCCCAGCAGCGCGGCCACTGCATAGCCGGCGAACACGCGGCTGATGCTGGCCGACAGGTGGGTGCCCAGCTTGGGCGACTGCAGCAGCGCCGCGCCAGCCTGCAGCGTCTCCTGCGGCGAGGGCACGTTGCGGAAGCTGGCCACGCCGAAGTCGACATGGCGGGTCGACGCCCAATGCCAGGCCAGCACGCAGGCCGCGAGCGAAAGGCTGCGCACCACGGCTCGTAACAGGCGGGATTTCAGCGCGGCCATGGCGCGCTCACCCGGCTACGGCGGCCTTGGCGCCGTTGAAGTCCAGCACCTTGCCCTTGACCTTGCGCGCCCACGCTTCGGCCGATTCCTTGAGCAGGAAGGCGTTGATCTCGTTCTTGCCGCTGCTGACGAACCAGGCGTCGCCGGCAAACAGCTTGATGCCGCTGTCGCGATCTTGTGCATACACGGCGCGCACCTTGCGGCCCGCTTTCTCCAGTTTCGCCAGGTCGGCCAGTGCCGACTCCGGCGAGGCATAGTGGCGCACCAGCGCTTCACCGCTGACCCAGATTTGCGCGACGCGCTGGACGTCGCTGATCGGCTTGCCGGTCGCGGCATCCTTGCCCACCAGGGGCAGCCTGGCGTAATTTTTCAGCTGCGCTTCGTAATCGAGGCCGGCCTGCTGGAAGGCGGCGCGCACGTAGCGGTCGTCGATAAAGGCATCGGCGTCGATGTCGTTGTCGGTGCGTTTCAGCAGGCGCAGCGTCGCCAGCGAGGTGCGTACCGCCTGGCGGTATTCCGGTTTCCAGCTCAGGTCGCGCGTCTGCAGGCCGAGCGGGCCGTGGAACAGGTAGTTCACCTCTGCCTCGATGCCGGTAACCCTGGCTACCAGCTCGCTGTATTTTTCCGGTTCAGCGGCGAACAGGCGGTCGGCCTCAATGGCGGCGCGCACGAATGCCACCACGACTTCCGGATATTTGCGGGCGTAGGCGGCATCGACCAGGCTGCCGTGCAGGGTCGGCGCGTTCGCTTGCGAGCCATCGTAGATCTTGCGCGCAAAGCCGCGGTGCGGGAACAGTTCGGCGAACGGCACGAAATCGGCATGGGCGTCGACCTTGTTGCTCTGCAGGGCGGAGCCGGCGATTTCCGGCGCCTGGGTGGTGATGTTGACGTCCTTGTCCGGGTCCCAGCCCTGGGCGCGCACGGCGCGCAGCAGCATGCCATGCGCGGTGGAGGCAAACGGCACGGATATCGTCTTGCCCTTCAATTCGGCCAGCGACTGCACCGGGGACGCCTTGGGCACCACGATTCCGTTGCCGCTGCCGGTGGTGCTGCCCGACAGCACGTTGATGAACAGGCTTTGGCGGCCGGCCTTGGCGAAGGCGGCGCCGTTGAAGGAGCCGGGGAAGTCGGCCATCGATCCCAGGTCCAGCTTGCCGGCCACCATTTCGTTGGTCAGCGGCGCGCCGGAGGTGAAGTTCTTCCACTGGATGTCGTACTGCACGTCCTTGTACTTGCCGTCGTGCGGCAGGTATTTCTCCAGCAGCTTGAGTTCGCGGATCAGGATGCCGCCGGTCGCGCAGTTGATGGTGGTGTCCTGGGTGCCGATGGCAACGCGGATGGTTTCGGCGTGGGACACGCCGGACAGAAGGGCGAGGGCAAGTCCGAAGACGGTCAATCTCATTGTGGTTCTCCTGTAGTGTTTAACGCAGCAGATATGGAATGTCGACGTGGATGGCGCCTGTCGGGCAGTCCTTTTCGCATGGCATGCAATACCAGCACTCGTCGAACTGCATGTAGGCCTTGCCTTTGACGAAGTCGATGGCCAGCACGTCGAGAGGACAGACGTCGACGCATACCGTGCAGCCCTTGTGGGCGATGCATTTTTCTTCGTCGACGCTGACCGGAACGCTAGTGATGTGCGAGCTCGTTGGCATGATGTGCTTCCTCCTTGTTGATGCGCAGGCGCTGGTAAGCGGTTTTTTCGTCCTCATCCAGGGCCACGATGTAAGGTTCGATCGGGCGCTTGAAGCAGCTCATGACGCCGTTCTTCTTCTGCAGCTGCACGTGCACCAGCCAGTCGGCGTCGTTGCTGTGCGGATGGTCGAGGCGGTAGTGATACAGGCCCCAGCGGCTTTCAGTGCGGTACAGCGAAGCGCGCGCCGCCATTTCGGCGCAATCGCGGATCGCGTGCACTTCCATGGCGCGCATCAATTCGTGCGGGTTGCGCGCCTGCATCCGGTCCAGGTCCTGGCGGATGGCTTCGAAGCGTTGCAAGCCGATCTCCATCTTGCGCGTTACCTTGGGCGGTTGCAGGTAGTCGTTCACCATACGGCGCAGCTTGTATTCGACCTGGCTGGGCGGCAGGCCGTCGGCGCGCGACAACGGCGCCCACACGCGCTGGCGCTCGGCCGCGACCTGCTGCTCGTCGACAGCGGGCAGTTCGTTGCCGGCGCAGTAGCGCGCAGCGCTTTCGCCGGCCAGCTTGCCGTAGACGAAGGCGCCGAGCATGTAGTTATGCGGCACGCAGGCCAGGTCGCCCGCAGCGTGCAGGCCGCGCACCGTGGTTTCGGCATGCTCGTTGACCCAGACGCCCGAGGCGGAGTGCCCGCTGCACAAGCCGATCTCGGAGATGTGCATTTCCACCATCTGCTGGCGATAGTCGGTGCCGCGCCCGGCGTGGAAACGCCCGCGGCTGGGCCGCTCGTTGGTGTGCAGGATGGTCTCGATAGTGCCGATGGTTTCTTCGGCCAGGTGGTCCAGCTTCAGGAACACCGGGCCGTCGCCACCCTGCAGCTCGCGGTAGAACTCCATCATCATCTGGCCGCTCCAGTAATCGCACTCGATGAAGCGTTCGCCCTTGTTATTGGTTGTGTAGCCGCCGAAGGGGCCGGTAACGTAGGCGCAGGCCGGGCCGTTGTAGTCCTTGATCAAGGGGTTGATCTGGAAGCACTCGATGCCTGACAGCTCCGCGCCCGCGTGGTAGGCCATGCTGTAGCCGTCGCCGGCGTTGGTCGGATTCTCGTAAGTGCCGAACAGGTAGCCGGAGGCGGGCAAGCCAAGCCGCCCGGCGGCGCCGGTCGCCAGCACTATGGCCTTGGCGCGGATCACGTGGAAGTCGCCACTGCGGCAGTCGAAGGCCATGGCGCCGGCGACACTGCCGTCCGCGGCAGTGAGCAGGCGCGTCGCCACCAGGCGATTGGTGATTTCGACACGGGTGCGCTTCAGGCGGCGGTACAGCACTTTCTTGATATCGTGGCCTTCGGGCATCGGCAGCACGTAGGTGCCCATGTGGTGCACCTTGCGCATCGCATAGTCGCCGGTTTCATCCTTCTCGAAGCGCACACCCCAGTCGTTCAGCTCCTCGATCATGGCGTAGCTGTTGCGGGCATAGGCCATCACCGTCTTCTGGTTGACGATGCCATCGTTGGCGGTAGTGATTTCCTTCACATACTGCTCGGGCGTCGCGAAGCCTGGCACGACGGCATTGTTCAAGCCGTCCATGCCCATCGAAATCGCACCGCTGCGCTTGACGTTGGCTTTTTCCAGCAGAAGGACGCGCAGTGCCGAGTTGGCTTCTTTCGCTTTCACGGCGGCCATCGGGCCGGCGGTGCCGCCGCCGATGACCAGGACGTCGACAGTCTGGATATGGGTTTCCATTGCTTACTCCCGGGAGGTTGTGCGGCGCGCCAGCTGCAGCCGGTACTGGAAGGCGTCGCCGCGAAAATAGAGGTACTCGAAGTCAAGCGGGCGGCCTTCGGCCGTATGGGTCAGGCGTTCGATGCGCAGCACGGGCATGCCGGCGCCGATATGCAGTGCCGAGGCCAGTTCCAGGTCGGCCGCCACGGCGTCGACCGTGAGGGTGGCATGGCCCAGTGCGATGCCGTAGTCGTTTTCCAGGATCAGGAAGATGTCGCGCGTGGCCAGGTCTTCGCGGCGCAGGCGGTCGCCGAGCGCCTCGGCCACATAGGTCAGTTCAAGCGACACTGGCTCGCGGTTCAGCAGGCGAATGCGCCGGATTTCCGCCAGCGGCGTGCCTTCCGCCACCTGCAGATGCTGCGCAAGCTTGGGCGTGGCGGCGAGTATGCGGATACCGGTCACCCGGTTGTAGATTTCATGTCCCTGGCGCGACATGGCCTCGGCGAACCCTTCGAGCTGGGTCAGTTCCTGGCATGCCTTCGGCTTGCTGACGAAAGTGCCTTTGCCTGGCAGTTTGAAGATGAGGCCTTCCTTCTGCAGGTCGTTCAGCGCTTGCCGTACGGTGATGCGGCTGACATCGAAGATGCTGCAGATTTCGCTTTCCGGCGGCAGTTGTGCATGCGGCGAGTAGGTGCCGTCGAGGATGCGTTCTCGCAGGCTCTCCTTGACCTGCGTGTAGAGCGGAACCGGAGACAATGCAAGCGGGCGTGAATTCATCGGCTTTTACTGACTTGTCATAACAAGTCATGATGGATTTGATGAGCCCATCTTATCGAGGGTGTCCCGGCGCGGGAACGAATCGATTTGCGCTTGCTTATGCGTGCAGCAAATGGCGGTTTTTCGGCATATGGACATGCGTAAAGCGAATGCCTCGGCCTTGCTGCGCTACACTTATGTGCTTCAACCCATTCGATGAGGAAGCATGAAAAAACTGGTACTGGGAGGATTGGCCATGCTGATCGCAGGGAGCGCCATGGCGGCGTCGGTGCAGGAGGTGGCGGAGCGCTACCGCAAGCTGGTCCTGGCCATCGGCCAGCACGACACCAGCTATGTGGATGCCTATTACGGACCGCCGGAGCTGGAGCAGCAGGCGGCGAAAGACAAGCAAAGCCTGGCCTCGATCAAGGCGGGTGTCGTGGCAGCCCAGCGCGACATCGCGCAGCAGAAGGCTGGCCGTGCCGATGAAGCGCTGCGCATCGAGTTCCTGTCGAAGCAGCTGAAAGCCATGCAGGCGCGGGTTGAGATGCTGGAAGGCCGAAAATTCAGTTTCGACGAAGAGACCGCGCTGCTGTACGACGCCGTGACGCCGCACCATGACCGCGCTTATTACATGGCGCTGGTGGCGCAGGTCGACAAGCTGCTGCCGGGCGAGGGCCCGCTGCCCGAGCGCCTGAAAGCCTTCCGCGCGCGGTTCGCCATCCCGAAGGACAAGCTCAGGCCGGTGTTCGACGCTTCCATTGCCGCTTGCCGCGAACGCACCGCTGCCTTCATGGCGCTGCCGCAAAAGGAGAGCTTCGTGCTGGAGTTCGTCTCCAATAAGCCGTGGTCCGGCTACAACTGGTACAAAGGCAATGCGCACAGCCTGATCCAGATTAATACCGAGTTCCCGATCTATATCGAGCGCGCGGTGGACCTTGGCTGCCATGAAGGCTATCCGGGCCACCACGTCTACAACGCCTTGCTGGAGCAGTCGCTGGTGAAGCAGCGCAACTGGGTGGAGTTCAGCGTGTACCCGCTGTATTCGCCGATGTCGCTGATTGCCGAGGGCAGCGCGAACTATGGCATCGAAATGGCGTTCACCGACGAAGAGCGCCTGGCTTTCGAGCAGAAAGTGCTCTATCCGTTGGCGGGGCTGGATCCGGCGCTGGCGCCGCAATATGCACAACTCATGAAACTGCTTGGCAAGCTGAGTTATGCGGACAACGACGCGGCACAGGCTTACCTGGAAGGGAAGTGGACGCGCGAGCGGACCATCGAATGGCTGGTGAATGTGGCGCTGTACCCGCCGGAAAAGTCGGCGCAGCGCCTGTCATTCTATGACGCGAATCGCGGTTACGTCATCAACTACAACCTGGGCAAGGACATGGTCAAAGCCTGGGTGGAAAAACACGTGACGGCCACCGATCCGGTGGCCGCCCGCAAGCAGCGCTGGGAAGCGTTCAAGACCTTGCTGTCGTCGCCGCGCCTCGCCAGCGGCCTGCGCTGATCAGGCTGCTTTCTTCGAGCTCAGGCATTCTTTCATGAATGCCTTGCGTTCATCGCCCTTTTTGCCTGCTGCGTCTGCATTGCAGGTCTTCATCTTGTCCTGCTGCGTCACCGGCGCGGCAGGTTTCGCACTCAGGCATTCCTTCATGAATGCCTTGCGCTCGTCACCTTTCTTGCCCTCGGCTTCCTTGTTGCAGGTCGTCATCTTGGATTGCTGGGAGTTCTTTGCCGGCGCCGGATCCGCGGCGAAAGCGGCGGAACAAGACAGGGCCAGGGCGGCAATGATCAGTTTTTTCATGAGGGTTCCTTCATACAGTTGAGTTGGTCTTGCGGTAGTAACTATACATAGATTTTTTGTCGATGTGGCCTATTCTCAAAGGACGCCGATGAGATCAAACGGTCGTTTCTACTGGGGAGTGAACATGGACAAATACTTCAAAACAGGCCCTGCCGGCCTGGCGCTGCTGTTGCTGTCTGCCTGCGCGGGCACCGATCCCAAGCTGGGCGGTGCGCCGACCATGGCCACCGGTTCCGCTGGCGGCGCCACCGCGTCGAATGCCAACCAGCAGTTGGAAAAATGTGACAAGCCGCTCGGCACCCTCGGGGTGGTGGAGGATACGGCTGCGCCCTGGTATCACCACCTGTCGCAATACAAGCTCGGCTCGACCGTGCCCGTGCTGCGCATGATGATCCAGCAGTCGAACTGCTTTGTCGTCGTGGAGCGCGGCGCCGCGATGGGCAAGCTGATGCAGGAGCGGGCGCTGGCTTCGTCGGGTGAAATGCGGGCCGGCAGCAATTACGGCAAGGGCCAGATGGTGGCGGCTGACTACACCATGAGCCCGAGCATCACATTCAGCCAGAAAGGCACGCAGGGTGTCGGCGGCGCCCTCGGCGGACTGGGTTTGCTGGGCAGCGTGGCTGGTGTCGTTGCTGGCGGGCTGAAGGCCAACGAGGCTTCCACTACCTTGCTAATGGTGGATAACCGTTCGGGCATCCAGCTGGCTGCGGCGGAAGGCAGTGCCAAGAATTATGACTTCAATGTGGGCGGCGCCTTGTTTGGCGGCGGCGGCTTCGGCGCGGCGGGCGGCTATTCCAACACGCCGGAAGGCAAGATCCTGATCGCTTCCTTCATGGATTCGTATAACCAGCTCGTCAAGGCTGTGCGGAATTACAAGGCGCAGGAAGTTGCCGGCGGCATGGGGACCGGTGGCGCGCTTGGGGTGCAGGGTGGCTCCACACCAGCGTCCAAAGAGCTCGAGAAAAAGTCCACCAAGAAGAAAAACTGAATCACATCCAGCGCAGGAAAGCGCCGATCACCGGGGCATTCGCCAGGTCGATCAGGAAGCCTCCGGTCGGCGGGACGATGGTCGTGGCGCGCGGTGCGGCGCCATGTTGTCGCGTTATGGCGTCCATTGCCGCGACAGCTGTCGCGGTTGAACCCACGCCGTAGCCAGTCAGCCCGGCCGTCGCCACCGCTGCCTCCCTGTCGCTCCCCAGCAGGGGATAGATCACGAAGGCAGCGAAGGCAAGCGTCATCGCCGTGTTGACGGCGAGGATGGCCATCATGGGGCCGGCGACAGAAGCCAGCTCAGCCAGGTTCAGCGGGGCCAGCGTGACGACCAGGAACAGCGGCAGCAGCACGGCAGCGATCTGGTTGATGACGTCGCTGCGCAGCCAGCGTGCGCCGGCGGCATCGTGGGCGGCGCGCAAGGCGAAGCCAAGCAGGAGCGCGCCCATATAGGCGGGCATGGGCGCGTCCAGCTTGTCGAGGCCGAAGCTGATCCAGGCGCCGGCCTTTACGCAGAGTGCGACAAGCAGCAGGTGGCCTGCTGCGGTGCTGCCGTGGACTGCAAGCGTCCATACGTCCTGCAGGAAGTCGGCCACGACAGGCTTGCTGGCGGAGCTGGGTGGCGGCGTGCCGGCTTCGGCGCGGTTGCCTACCCTATGGCGGCGCAAGAGCCATGTGCCGAGGGGACCGGAGAGCAGGGCGCCGGCGACCAGGCCAAAGGTTGCCGCGGAGGCGCCAATGGCTGCTGCCGATGCCATCCCGGCCTGTTCGAAGCGCGACGCAAATCCCAGCGCGGTGCCGTGGCCGCCGACCAGCGTCAGCGAACCGCACATGACGCCCAGCAGGGCTGGCGCTCCCAGCGCCGTCGCGACAGTCGCCCCGATCGCGTTCTGCAGTACAGCCAGTACCGTAGTCCCGAGCAGCAGGACCACCAGCATGCGGCCGCCGGTGGCGAGCAAGCGCAGCGGAGCCGCCAGGCCGACGCAGGTGAAGAAACCGATCAGCAAAGGCAGGTTGATGTTTTTTGCCGGCCGTGCCAGCCATTCGGAATCGGCCGTGACGAGCCAGGTCCACCATGGTGCGTCGACCTTGGTGGCAAACGCGAACTCAAGACCGGCCAGGCGCAGCGCCAGGATGGCGAGCGCGAACAGCAGGCCGCCGACAACCGGCACAGGGATGCTGAAGCGCGCCAGCACCGGCGTGCGATGCAGCACCCACCGGCCGAGCTGCAAGAGCGGCAAGGCCAGCAGCAACAGCAGCCAAGGCGACAGCGTCATCCAGCAGCCTCAAGGCGACCTCGCTGCCGCCTGTGCTTGCGCCAGGCTGTCGCGTGCGTTGCTCGACTGCGGGAACAGGCGCGTATTCAACTCGAACACTTTGATGGCGGCGCTGCTGCCGCGCGTTTCGAGCATGGCGTATCCGGTTTCGTTGATGCGCCGCTCCAGCGCCGCGCCGTCGCGTAGCGCCAGCGTTTGCAGTTGCTGCAACAGTGCCTGGAACTGCGCCGGCGTGCTTGCCGGCCGGCTGGCGTAGTCGATCAGCTGCTCGGAAACTGCTTCCATCGAGAACCGCGCCGGATCGATTGCCGCCATCAGGCTTTCGACCAGGGTGCGCGACCAGACGTTCTGCGCGCTGCCGTTGGTCAGGTAGACGATGGTGTAGCTGTCGCCGCCATCGCGTTCCGGCCACAGCAGGCGCACGCGCACCTTGGCGCCGCCATCGTGCCCGACGAACTCATAGCCGCCGCTCTTGCCGTACTCCCAGCCTGAAGCGAACCAGCTGTCCTGGCCATTGGCCAGCTTCTGCGGCTGCCACAGCTTGCGCAGCGTTTCCTTGCCTACCAGCTCGCCGCGTGCCACGGCGTTGAGGAAGGCTGCAAGGTCGTCGACCGTGGTGAACAGCTCGGCATGGACGTTGGCATATTCCGGCCATTGGACTACCGGATCGGCCTGCAGCTTGCCGTTCTTGCCGACGTAGTTGCGCACCATGCCGCGGCGGCTGGCGTTGGCGAGGCCAAGATAAGTGTTCTTCAATCCCAGCCTGCTGATGATGCGCTCGCTGGCCAGCTGGGTGTACGGTTTGCCATAGTGCGCTTCCAGCACGGCCTCCAGCAGCAGGAAGTTGGTCTGCGTGTAACGGGTAGCGGTACCTGGTTCAAACAACAGCGGCTTGTCGGCCAGTGCGGCAAATACCGCCTGCAGTGTCGGCGGGAAGCTGGGACTGGACAGGTTGCCCGGATCGAAATATTCCGGCAGTCCCGAGCTATGGTTCAGGATGAGGCGCAGCGGAATCTGTTGCCAGCGCAGCGGCAGGCCTGCCAGATAGGCGCTGGCTGGTTTGTCCAGGTCCAGCTGGCCGGCTTCCACCAGTTGCATCAGCAGCACGCTGGCCAGCAGTTTGCTGACCGAATAGGCGGGGAACAGCTCGTCGCGCCGTGCGCCGGCGACATTGCGGAAGATCACTTCGCCGTTGCGCGCCACCAGCACCGCCTGGCTGGCGATCACATAGCGCTGGGCGTTGGCTTCCATCTTCTGTTCGAGCGCGCGATCGAGCGGCGCCGCGTGGGCAGTGCTTGCGATCAGGGCAAGGGCCAGGGCGATTGAACGAACCAGCATTGCACCTCCGTGCTTAGTTAACAGGCAGGCAAATGTAGCATGGAATTGCGGGCCAAACGTCCTATAGTGTAAGTAGCTCTTCGGAAGGGAGGTCGCCATGACCCGCAAATACATCGACTGCCGCGAATTTCCCAGCGAGGCTCAATGTAGCGTCGCGATATCGGCAGACAATGAAGACGAGCTGCTGGAAGTCGCTGTCCAGCACGCCGTCTCGGTCCACAAGCATACGGATAGTCCTGAACTGCGCAGCGCCATTCGTGGCCTGATCCATGAAGGCATGCCACCCGAACATGTGATGCCGCCGGGGGCATCGACGGGCACGCCGGAAGGCGTCAGGCCGCACTAGGCGGCTCGCTCTGCCGGCTGGGTTTCGAGATAGCGCAGCAGGTCGCGCCCCAGCACCCGCAGGCGTGCGGTTTCGACCTGGCGCTTCTTGTAGGCGTCGTGGCTGGCTGGGCCTTCCAGCGTGCGGCCGTGGCTGGCCTTGTCCATCAACTGGATCTCGTACTCGAAGAAGAAGCCGACGTCATAGTCGGGGCCGCTGGCTGCCGGGTCGTCCGGCGGCAGGTGGATCATCTTGCGCACCGTAACCTGGATGCTGTTGAAGCCGGCCCCGCTGTGCGGGTTGTCGGCCTGCGTCTGGGGTGACGAAATTTCCATCAGTTCCGCATCCATCTGTTCCAGCAGGTCGGCCGGATAGCCTTCGGCCGCCTCCAGCATGCAGCGGTATTGGGTGAATATTTCCTTTGCCGCTTCCATGTCGAGCAGGGTGTTGCGGGTGCGCTGGGAGTCGACGTTGGTCACCGAGATCAGGTGGGCCCGCTGCAGCGTGCGCAAGGCAAGCAGGCATTCGAAGCGGGTATTGAAGATCAGCCGCACGCCAAGGTGGTCGAAGATGTCGGCTGCCAGGTAGGCTGCTTTTTGCAGCAACTTCAGCAGGATGCTGCCGCGGCTTTTATTGTTCTTGCGGTCAAAGTGCAGCAAGGGCAGGCAAATTTCACCGTCGCTCAAATAGAACTGGCCGTCTTCTTCATGGATCACTTCGTCCAGGCTGGCAAACACTTGCTGGCGGATGGTGTTGAAGTAGCGCAGCTTGAGGTTGTTATCGATGTAGAAGATGCCGTGCATGACTTTCAGCACAGCGCAGGACCACATGCGCCGCAGCTCGACCTGTTCATTGCCGTGCAGCGAGGCGTAGACCAGCAGGTCCAGCGGATCTTCCGGCTGGCGTACTTCAGGCGGGATCAGGGCCGCCTGGGCTGGCGTCAGGAAGCTGCTGCAAACGAAGTCCAGCGCTTCGCCATGGGCTTGCGCGATCACTTCGCGCGCATGCGGGTTGTCGATGTCGAAACCGTATTCGCGCACGAACTGGTGGGCGTCATGCTTGTTGCGCAGGGCCAGTCCGCCGAGGTCGATTGCCGACACACCGGAGGCGATGGCATTCAGGTAAGTCCAGTTCAGGGAAAACTTGCCCTGGCACTTGAGTGAGGGATGCATGGCGGCGTTCGTGAATTTGTGCAACCGTCCAGTCTTTGAAGAAAGTATCGCAGTCGCGCGTGCAAGCCGCAAGCCGGGTGTTGTATTGAAATCGGCCTTGTATCTTAGTAAAAAAATAATGTAATATTTTCTCGGTGGTAACTTTAATAACGATACATCCTCTTCTGGAGCAACCGTGAGTAATCCTTATTCGATGCCGCAGGCCGAACTGCGCGAACCAGCCAGCAATGAAACGTATGAGCCAAAGTTTTTTGCCGTCAGTGGACGCATTGGCCGCGTGCGCTACCTTGCCTATAGCGCCGCCCTGAGCTTGATACTGACGCCGGTATTTTTCATTTTCGCGATCGTGATGGGCGTGTCGGCCCTCGCCGCCGGACGGGGCGTGGAAGCAATCGGCGCCACATTCATTTTCGGCTTGCTCGCCTTGACCGTTGTGACGCTGGCTGCCGCCGTCATCATTGGGCGCCGCCGCTTGAATGACCTCGGCAAATCGGGCTGGTACCTGCTGCTGTCGCTGGTGCCCATCGTCGGCTTCCTGTTCGCCTTGTACCTGATCTTCGCTCCGGGCGAGTCCGAGGGCAACGATTATGGCCCGCCGCCTGGCCCGAACACTGTCGGCGTGATCATCCTGGCCTCGCTCATGCCAATCATGTTCGCGGCGGGCATGGTGCTTGCCATCACAATGCCGGGCTATGCCGACTACAAAGCCAGGGCCGAAGCCGCGCAGATCGACAACAGCCAGTAAGCGATGCAAAACCCTTACGCCGCGCCCCAGGCAGGGCTGGAACTGCTGTTTGCACCATCGAACGAGGCGCGGCTGTTTTGCTGGAACGGGCGCATTGGGCGCGTGCGTTTTGTTGCGTACAGCCTCGCAGGCATTCCGCTGGCCATCCTGTTTGGCCTGCTTTCAGGGATCGCGGTCGGTGTTTTCGGGCTGCAGTCCTATTTTGCCAGTGAGGCGCGCGTCATGACGATGGGTACGGTGATCTTCATGATTCCGTTGCTGGTACTGGCGGTGATGACGCGCCGCCGGCTGCACGATTTCGATGTCGGGGGCTGGTGGACGCTTATGCTGCTGTTCCCGATCTTGCAGTTTATTTTCCTGATCTACATGGTGGTCGCGCCCGGCACGGCGGACACCAACCGTTTCGGCGCAGTGCCGGCACCAGCCGACTTCGGCGTGAAGCTTGGCGCGGCATTGGGCTGCATCCTGGTTGCCGCCTTTACAGCGCTCCGCTTTCTTTGATATCGAGGTAGCGGTTCAGCAGGGCGCCGGCCAGGTGCTCCGGCGCGACGTCGACCAGGTGGCCTGAGCGCAGGCCGAGGCGGCGGATGGCTTCCTGGCGCTGCTGCAGGTAATGTTCGCTGGCTGCCAGGCGCAGCGCATCGTTGAAGTCCTGCACCTGTGCCGAGCTGGCGGCGTCCAGTGCGCGCTCGCGCAAGCTGGCGCACATCACCAGGTGGCGCGAGGACAGCAGGTCGACGGCCTGGCGCAACGCCACATCGTCCTCATCGCGCACATTGGTCACCAGTACCACGAAGGCGCGCCGGTTCAGGCGGTTCAGCAAGTCGTTGGCGGCTCGCATGTAGTCGGGCGCGGCTTCGCCCGGCTGCAGGTCATAGACGCCGGCCAGCATGCGGTCCAGGCCGATGCGGCCCTTGGCCGGCGCCAGCCAGCGGTTGTCGACGCCAAAACTCATCAAGCCTACCGCGTCGCCCTGCTTGCCGGCCACGAAGGCCAGCGTCAGCACCGCGTACAGCGCATGGTCGAAATGGCTGGTGTCGTCGTCGCGCGCCAGCATGCGGCGCCCGGTATCGAGCAGGAATACGACCTGCTGGTCGCGTTCGAGCTGGTATTCGCGGGTGATCGGCTTGCGATGGCGGGCCGTGGCCTTCCAGTCGATCGATCGCAGGCTGTCGCCGCGGCGGTACTCGCGCAGCTGGCGGAAATCGGTGCCTTCGCCGCGCTGGCGCTTGAGCAGCGAACCGGCGGTCGGCGCCTGGCGGTCGGTGGCGCGCAGGGCCTGGCCCAGCAGGCGCGCCACGTCGGGGAAGACTTTTGCAGTCTGTTGCGGGCCGATGCGGTGCGTGGCCTGCCACAGGCCGAGCGGGCCGGCCACCCGCAGCCATGGCGTGCCGAAGTCGCCGTCGCCCCGCTCCAGCGGGCGCACGCGGTAAGTCATGGTGGAAAACGCGCCGGGCGCCAGGCGGGTGGCGTGCGGCATGCCTTCCAGTTCCCAGGCGGGCGGGTAATCGTCGAACACGTCGAGCTGCAGCGCGGCTTTGCCTTCATTGTGCAGGGTCAGGCGCACGTCGTGCCAGGCGCCGACCGGCAGCACGCCCGCCATGCTGCGTTCCGCGCGCAGGGCAGGGCGGCGCCGCGCCAGCAGGGCATCGGCGCCGGCAGCCAGCAGCAGGGTGCCGGCCAGCGCCTGCCACGGCGCCTGCAGCATCGGCCATGCGCTGGCCGGTACGCCCAGCGCGGTCAGGCCGAGCAGGGCCAAGAACATGCGGCGGGTTGGTTTCATCAGTTGCGCGGCGCGGCGACCGAGTCGATCAGTGCGGCCAGCACGTCGTCCGCGCCCAGGCCATCCAGTTCGCTTTCCGGCGACAGGGCAATGCGATGGCGCAGCACCGGCAGGCTGGCTTGCTTGATATCGTCAGGAGTGGCGTAATCGCGGCCCGCCATCAGGGCCATGGCGCGCGCCAGGCGGATCAGGGCGATGCTGCCGCGCGGGCCGGCGCCGACCGCCACGCCGGGCCACTGGCGCGTGGCGCGCGCCATGCGCACGGCGTAGTTGGCGACCGCCTCGTCGACGCGGATGCGGGCCACCAGCTGCTGCAGCGCGACCAGGGTTTCCGGCTTAATCAGGGTGCGCACCTGCGCCACTTCCAGCGCGTCGCCGACGCGGCCTTCGGTCACGGCCAGCAGCATCGCGGTTTCCTCCGACTCGCTTGGATAGGCGATGCGCGCCTTGATCAGGAAGCGGTCAAGCTGGGCTTCCGGCAGCGGGTAGGTGCCTTCGCTTTCCAGCGGGTTCTGGGTGGCCAGCACCATGAAGGGCGCTTCCAGCGTGTGCGCTTCGCCTTCGATGGTGACCTGGCGCTCCTGCATGGCTTCCAGCAGGGCGGACTGGGTCTTGGCCGGCGCTCGGTTGATTTCGTCGGCCAGCAGCAGGTGGGTGAACACCGGGCCTTTGCGGATGCTGAAGGTTTGCTGGCGCTGGTCGAACACGGCGTGGCCCATCACGTCGGCGGGCATCAGGTCAGGCGTGAACTGGATGCGTGAGAACTCGCCGGCGAAAGTCTTGGCCAGCGCCTTGACCAGCAAGGTCTTGCCCAGCCCGGGCACGCCTTCCAGCAACACATGGCCGCCAGCCAGGCAACAGGCCAGCACCTGCTCGACCACCGTTTTCTGGCCGACGATGGCGCGGCCGATTTCCTCGCGCACGCGCTGCACGATGTCGATCGCCTGCGCCAGGCGGTCGGCCGGAATGGCGTTGTTGGATGGGATGGACATGCTATCGCTCATGATGGGCTCGCAATTGTTGGAGTATGGAGATTTGTCGTGTGAAATCGGCGGCACGGCTGGCCGGCGCGCCAAGCAGGGCGTCGCTGACATGCGCTTCCGGCAGCTTGGTCAAACGCGCCAGGCGGCGTGCGCGTTCGGCGGGACCCAGGGCGTGCAGTTCCGGCAGGCGCCGCAGCAGCTGTTTTTCCGTGCGCTTGCGCACGGCGTCCAGCAGCAAGGCGCGGCCCTGCGGCAAGCGCCACAGCCAGCGGCCGCTGGCTTCGATATGTTCGATCAGCGCGCGGCGCGGGGCGGCCGCTTCCGGCAGCATTGGGCCGAAGCGGCGCGAGGCGCTCCAGGTCCACAACAGCAGCAGGGCGGCCAGGCCGAGAACGGCCAGGCGGCCGTGCTGCCACAGCCATGCGGCCCAGCTGACCGGCTCGTTGTGCTGCACCAGCATGACCGGCGCCTTGGGACCGCTCTGCCCGGCCAGCAACAGCAGCAGCTCGCCGTGGTCGAACTGGCGCAGCGCATCGTTGTCGAAGTAGCTGTCGCCGGCGTCGACGGCCACCATGGCGACCTTGCCGCGGCCTTCGCCGTAGACCAGCACGGCCAGCTCGTACGTGTCGCCCCATAGCGGTTGCGGGCCCTTGCCTTCGAAGCGCTGCAGGGTGTCGGATGGGCGGGCCAGCTCGATGGTGTTGGCGGCGCCGGGCGCGTTCAGGCACACCAGGTGGGCCGGGCCGGCCGGTTCTTGCTCGCTTGCCTGGTCCTCGTCGTCCGCCTCCTCCTCGGCCGGCTGCGCTTTGGCTTGCGCCGCCTCGGCGGCGCGCTTTTCGCGGCGCGCAGTTTCCAGCGGGTCAATGCGGCAGGTATCGTCCATGCGGGTACGGCCCGACATTGCCACGCCAAAGTGTTTGCCCAGCGGGTCGGTCAACTGTTCCGCGCCGCTCTCCTGGCTGCCTTCCTCGTCGTCGCTGTCGCCGATCCAGTCCGGTGTCATGATCAGCGTGTTGCCGCGGCGCACCCAGTCCAGCAGCAGCTTGGCCTGGCGCTCGTCCGGCGGGCGCGCATAGCGCGACAGCATCATCACGCCGTCCGGCAGCTGGTTCAGCAACTGGTAGCTGAGCACGGGCTCGATGCGCACCTTGTGGCCGCGCGCCTCCAGCAGCCGGGTGGCGGCCAGCATCGGGTTCTTGGCCTGCGCCGCGGAGACATATGGCTGGCCGCGCCACACCTTGTGGAAGTAGATGGGCCACAGTTCGGCAACAGCGAAGGCCAGCAGCGCGGCGACCACGGCGATGGCCGTGATAATGGAAGTGCTGCGCTTCATGCTGCCTCGCGGTCGAAGTGGGCTTGCCAGCGCGTGCACAGCGCCGCCACGGTTTCCGCGGCGGGCCAGCGCGCGCCGTAGGCGGCATTCAGCCATAGCGTGGTGGCCTGGTCGGCCAGTGCCAGGCTGTTGCCGTCAAGGGTGCCGGCGGCATTGGCGCTGCGCGCTTGCGCCAGGCATTCGCCTTCCGTGGCGCCGTGGTGCAGCTTGAGCGACTGGCGGCTGACCAGGCGCGACAGCGTGGCGCGGTACAGCAGCGCCAGCGCAGCGCGCTGCTGCCCTTGCTGCCACAGGGCGCGTACGGCGCCGGCCACGTCGGACGGCAAACTCTCTTCGCGGATATCGAGTCCGCCGATTTCGGTTGCCAGGCGGGGCTCGGGGGCCGCGCCCATGTTGAAGCGCAGCGGCGCGCCATAGCGCCACAGCAGCCACGCCACCAGGGCAATGGCGCCGCCGATCAGGGCCGCTTTGAACAGGCCGGCCAGGATGGCCGCCACCCAGCGCGGCACCAGCGGCGGGGCTTTCTGCTCTTGTTTGGGCTTTTCCTGTTCCGCTTGCTCACGCAATTCCCATTGCTCGCTGCAGCGATAACCGCGCAAGTCTTCGTGGGCCAGTACCTGTTCGAGCTGGCGGCGCACGGCGGCTTGTTCCGGCGACTGGTCGGGACCGCGCCCGCTGTCCTCCTTCTTGAACCCTTCCGGCGGTTCGCAATCGCGGGCAGCGGCCGTCGCGCTGGCGGCCGGCGCGGCTTGCACCGGCGGCGGCATGCCGAGCAAGGCCATGGCCAGCAGCGGTGCCGCCATCAGCACGGCGGCAACGTGACGCGCCGCTACCGGCCGGGCTGGCGGGCGCAGCTGGCGCAGCACGATTTCGATGTCCCATGCCTCCAGCGTGGCGCGGCGGTTCAGGTATAGCGTGAAAGTGCAGGCCGTATAAATCGGGCCGACAATGGCCAGCGCCGCGCAGCAGGCGGCGTTGATGATGGCCGACCGCAACGCCGCATCGTCGATACGGAACACCGCTGCCGGGTTTGGCGATGTGCTGGACATGAACAGTCCCACCAGGCCCAGGATGCCCAGGGCCAGCACCAGGAATTCGAGGACAAAGAAGCTGGCGCCGAACAGGAAGGCGGCGACGCCGGTGCCATTGCGCGCGATGGTGGCGCGGCGCGCCGTGGCGGTCTTGCCGCGCGCCCGCTCCAGCACCCAGACCGGCTGGTGCAGGCCGCGCCCGGCCATGAAGGGACGCCACCATGTCAGCATGCGGATCCAGCCGCCGCCCAGTTCGCGCGGCCAGGCGCGCAAGGCAGCGCGCCAGCCGGTCTGCTCGCCGAACACCTGGCGCGCCAGCACGTGCAGCGGCGCCCGTTCCAGCAGGGGCAGCAGCCACCAGGGCAGCAGCCAGCCGAACGCTGTTTCCCAATGCCAGCCGATCAGGATCGCCAGCGCCGACAGCGGCAGCCACAGGGCGAGCCAGGCGCGCCAGACGTCGGCGCCGCCGGCGTGCAGCAGGGCGAAACCAAGGTCCAGGCCTTGCGCATTGCTGCGCGGGCGCAAGTCCAGGCGCAGCTTATCGAGTTGCATGCGCGCCTTTCCCGCGGCCGGCGAAACCAAAGAACAGGAATACCAGGGCCCAGCACACGGCGCCGACGCTGTATTTGACCGCCGGCGCAAACGCGCTGGCCGACCAGAAGGCCTCGAAGAAGGCGGCCAGCACGGTGAGCAGGGCGGCGCCGGCGACCACCGGGTACATCTGGACACTGGCTTCCTGCAGCGCACGGCGGCGGCTCAGGCGGCCCGGCTTGACCAGCGCCAGGCCAAGGCGCAGGCCGGCCAGGCCGGACAGCACCAGGCCCGCCAGCTCAAAGCTGGAATGCGTCACCACGAACGACCAGAAGTTGCTGCGGGTGGCCGGATCGAGGCTGAGCCAGGCCGCCACCACACCCATCTTCATGCCGTTGAACAGCACGCTCACCAGGGCCGGCACGCCGCCGAAAATGCCGCTGGCGAACGTACGGAAGCCGATCGAGACATTGTTCCAGATATAGTGGCCGAACATCTGCAGGTCGCCCTCGCTGCCGCCACGGCCGGTCTTGAAGCTGGACGGGGCATACATCTGGTGCATGTGCGTCAGTTCTTGCGGCGAGGCGAACATGAAGGCGTTGTGCGCGTCGTGCCACACCAGTACGCCGATGGCAATGGCCGGACCCAGAAGGCACAGCAGCACCACCAGCAACAGCTGCCATTCGGCGCGCACGCGGCATGGCAAGTCGACGCGCAGCCATTGCAGCAGCACGGCCGGGCGTTCAGCCGCAACGCCATACAAGGCGTGGTGGCAGCGCGCCACCAGGCCGTGCAGGTAGGTCACCAGCTGCGGCGAGTAGCCGCGCTGGCTGGCCAGGGCCAGGCACTGGCACAGGCGACGGTATTGTTCGGGCAGGGCTTCGCGGCCTTCGGCACGCTTGCCCAGCAAGGTGTCGATCTCGTTCCACAGCGGGGTGTAGGCCGCTTCAAACTGCGCTTGCTTCATCGGACCAGTCCTGCGGCCATGCCGCGCAAGCGTTCCAGCGAAGCCTCGCCTTCGCGGCCGGTCAGCGGCGCGGCGATATCGGCCAGTTCCAGCATGCGGCCGTGCGGCAGCCGGTTTTCACGCGCGAACAGGTCGGCCAGGGCGCGCTGCTGTTCCGCCGTCAGCGGGAAGGGCAGCGGCAGCGGCGCCGCATTGGGCACTTCGACGCGCTTGGGCGGCTTGTCGCGGTACACCACCTGGGTGCCGGCCACGATATCGCCGAGGCGGCGGAAGTGACGGTCGCACAGCATGGACACCAGGCCGGAGGCATAAAACAGCGGCAGGAAGTCGGCCACCAGCAGCAGGTTGCGCAGCACCGATTCGCGCCAGCGCACCGGCAGTCCGTCGGCGCGCAGCACCTGCAGGCCGAGCGCGCGCTTGCCCAGCGTGCGGCCGCCGGCGTAAATCTCGCAAAACACCGGATAGGACCAGTAGGCGAGGAAGTACAGTACCGCGGCCACGCCACTGAACATTTTTTCGGAAGGGATCAGAACGCCAAGCATCCCGATCAGGACGCTCGATGCCGTGCCCCAGGCAATGGCATCGATGGCCCATGCGTAGGCGCGCACCACCGGACCGGCAGGAACCAGCTGCAAACGCACGCCTTCGGGAGTGGTCAGGGACAGGCGCCCATCGAGGAGGAAATTCATGCCATTTATTTAACCATAAAATTTCCTTAATGAAAATATTAATGGGAATGTTTTATGCCTGCCGCCTGCTCGACTTGCTGGTAGTCATGAGACTGGCGCACGTTGCCGATGGCTTGCCAGATGGCTTCGACCCGCAGCGGATCGCGCTGGTAGATGCCGCGCCCCACCATCAGGTGCAGGTTGACGACGGAGTAAGGCAGCGCGGCCTGCCGGACCTTGCCCTTGAAGCGCGGATCTTCATGCACCAGTTTGCTTGCTTCCAGCCCTTGCAGGATGGCGACGTCAAAGCTGCCCGTGACCAGCATGCGCAGGGCATCGGCAGCCGACTTCACGGTGTCGTGGGGGATATAGCCTTTTTCGCGTAATTGCTGCCCCACCAGGTAGCCGGTCTGCACGACCACCACCTTGCCGGGCGCCACCAGCGTGTGCCCATCCCAGCCGCCGTTGCCGCCCACGCGCAGGAAAACCAGGGCTGCATCTTCGAATAATGCGCGGCCCGGATCTTCACGCCCATCGGGTAATTGGGGAATGCGCGACCAGGCACGCCGGTCAATTGCATCTGCTGCACCGACTACAGCATCCACCTGGCCAAGTTTTAATTCACTAAGGCAACGCTTCCAGGGTTTCGCTGAATAAATAAATTGTTCATTCAGGAGTATTTCAACCCGTTTTAATAATTCGAAATTCAAGCCTTTTCCGTCGGGCGTGCTCCATGGCCGTTGCTCCACATCTTCAAAGCACAGGCGCAACGGCGGCTCTTTCGCGGCATGGGCAGCCGTGCCGGTCATGAATGCCAGCAACACGCAGAGGCTTTTATAGCTCATGGCATAAAGATTATCACGCCGTTTTTCTGTTCCGGACGACTTCAATAAAAAGAGCCATACATGTTGTATTTGCGCATGAAAAACTGGAAATAATAGACGGATGAAAATGTTGCATATAAATTCTTCCCTAGTTTTTTTAAAATCTGTATGGAAGAGAGAAATACATGAATAAACATTTTCCGATTGCAGCATTAATGTTGTCCGCCAGCCCGTTCGTGCTGCTGGGCCAAGCCCACGCACAAGCACAGGATGCTGCTCCTATCCAGGCGCAGCAGGCTGCCGACAGCACCACCGACGAGATCCAGAAGGTGGTCATTGTTTCGACCGGTAGCCGCGGTTCGCAGCGCACCATGGTGGATACGCCAGTCCCGGTTGACGTCCTGAGCTCGCGCGAGCTGACCAAGACCGGCCAGACCACCCTCGACAAGTCGATGCAGTTCCGCGTCCCTTCTTTCAACACCGTACAGACCCCGGTCAACGACGCCACTTCCCTGCTGGACCCTTACGAAATCCGTAATATGGGCCCGAGCCGCGTGCTGATCCTGATCAACGGCAAGCGCAAGAACATGAGCTCGCTGGTTTACACCCAGACCTCGCCCGGCCGCGGCGAATCCGGCGCCGATATTTCCGCCATCCCTGCCGATGCGATCAAACGTATCGAAGTGCTGCGCGATGGCGCTTCGGCGCAATATGGCTCCGACGCGATTGCCGGCGTGGTCAACATCATCCTGAAAGACAATGCGGAAGGCGGTTCGGTCACGGCGCGCGCCGGCATCACCCACGAGCACGACGGTGGCATGGGTGGCCTGAGCGTCAACCAGGGCTTCGCACTGGGCGGCGACCGCGGCTTCTTCAACTACACCATCGATGCCTCGCGCGTGAACCTGGCCAGCCGCTCCGGCGCAGTTAGCGCAGCCGGCGAAGCGAGCGACTTCGGCGCTTCGCTGTCCGAGGTACAGGCCTTCCTGTCCAAATACCCTGACGCGCGCAACGTCAACGGCTCGCCGAAAACCAAGGCCTACAAGGGCTTGTTCAATACCCGCTACGACCTGGGCGAGGGCATCGCGGTGTACGCCAACGCGGCGTACGTGAACAAGAAGATCAACTCCTTCGCCAACTACCGCACCCCATACTGGCGCCCGACCGACTACGGCCTGCTGCACCCGGCCGGCACGACGTACGAGGGCTACCAGCCAACCTTCGACGGCACCCTGGATGACTATAACGCCACCGGCGGCGTGAAGATGGACCTGGCCGGCTGGACCACCGACTTCAGCCTGACCTACGGCGGCAACAAGCAAAAATACGAGGTGGACCATTCCGTCAACCGCAGCATGGAAGACGCCGTGTTGGCCGGCACCAGCACCGAGCACTCGCCAACCCACTTCGATGCCGGTGGCGTGAAGTTCGAGCACTTCGTATTCAACGCCGACGTCTCCAAGCAGCTCACCGATACCGTTGGCGCCTATGCCGGTACCGAACTGCGTCACGAAAAATACAAAGTGATCGCTGGCGACCGCTTCTCCTGGCAGGGTTCCGGCGCGGATTCCTTCGCCGGCAACCATCCGGACAACTCCTTCCCATCGTCACGCTCCAACTATGGCGTGTACGGCGGCGCAACTTGGGATATCACTAAGGACTTCCTGATTGACGGCACCGGCCGCTGGGAGAAATACACCGACTTCGGTTCGGCCTTCGTATGGAAGCTGGCTACCCGTTGGAAGGCCAACGACTGGGTAACCGTGCGTGCCTCGGCATCGAAAGGCTTCCGTGCGCCATCGCTGGCGCAGATCTATACCCAGAAGCGCCAGTATTCCTTCGTGCCGGGCTCCGGCATCCAGGTATCCGGCCTGGTGAACAATGTATCGGCCGAAGCGGCAGCTCTGGGCGTGCCGAAGCTGAAGGCGGAGAAATCCGACAACATCACCCTTGGCCTGGGCCTGAAGCCGGACGAAAACACCAACATGACGTTCGACTACTACAACATCAAGGTCAAGGACCGCATCGTGCTGGGCAAGGAAATCAAGCCGATCTGCCCTAAGCCTGCCAACCCTAACGACCCGGCGCAGGTCGCCGTGTACAATGCCTGCGTTGCCGCCAGCCCGCTGGACAGCGTCATGGTGCCGCTCGGCCTGGTATCGGTCAGCTTCTTTGTGAACGCGCTGACTACCCGCACCGAAGGCCTGGACTATGTGTTGTCGCGTAAGAACATCCCTCTGGCTGATGGCAAGCTGACCCTGAACCTGTCGGGGAACTTCACCAACAAGAATGAACGTGACGGCGACGTCAAGAATCCTGAGAAAGTAGCCAACGGCGGCCAGTCCGTGATGGATGCAACCCAGGAAGCGCTGATGTTCACCTCGCGTCCGAAGTTCAAGACCATCATCGGCGCCGACTGGGACTACAAAAAGCTGAACCTGTCGCTCAACAACACCGTGTTCGGCCCGACCCGCTTCCGCCAGGCCGGCCTGGACAGCAACCTGGAGACCAAGTTCAAGACCAAGAACGTCACCGACTTCGCCCTCAACTACAACCTGATGCCGAATGTGACCCTGTCGTTCAACGTCAACAACGTGTTCAACACCACGCCTGAGTGGGAGTTCAAAGCCCTGAATGCCGACGGCCAGGCGATCATTAACGATCCGAACCTGAAAGCTATCCAGCGCAACCTGATCACCTTCAACGGCCGCTACGATATGGTGACCTACGATGGCTCGCATTTCAGCCAGCTTGGCCGCACCTACGCCGCATCGCTGAACTACCGCTTCTAAAGCGCTATCCGGTCGACGCGAAAACCGCCCCTCGGGGCGGTTTTTTATTGTAAAGTGGATAATCAAACGGTGATAGGGAAAACCATGCTCTCGATGCGGCGGGCAATCACAAACGGGGCGCAGCATGTACGACCCGTTATTGACGATGCGGTGCTTGCCCGTTATGTCGAAATCGGCCTGGCGGTGCGCCAGGCTTTCCGCCAGCCGGAACTGCGCGAGACCTTCATTGCGCGCCTGAAGCCGCACCGGCGCCTGATTGCCGGCAGCATCCCGGCAGGCATCCAGCAGCATGGCATGCTGCCCGAGCGCCCGCCCGCGCAGGGCCTGGCCGAGATTTCCGATGCAGACCTGGCGCAATGGCTGGTCGACGATGGCCGCCTGATCTACGGCGAATTCACGCAGCAGGAACTCGATAACTACTTCGAGGCAGTGGCGCCCTGGCTGCCCTTGCATGGCCATTTCATCGATCTTGGCAGCGGCCTTGGCAAGGTGGTGCTGAGTGCGGCGCTGGCCTTGCCCGGCATGCGTTGCACCGGCGTGGAGCTGCTTGGCTACCGCAACGACATGGCGCAGGTACGGCTGGCGCAGATGCTGGCGGCCGGCGTGGCGGAAGATCCCGCCGCAGCCGCCCGGGTTGCCGCCCGCGTGCGCCTGCTGCACCAGGATATGTTCGCCACCGATGTCTCCGACGCCAGCATGGTCTATATCTACAGTACCTGTTTCGCACCGATGATGGACAGGCTGGCCGACAAGCTGGCCAGGGAACTGCCCGAGGGCGCTCTGGTCACAACCGTCACGTTCCCCATGCCGCACCCGGCCTTTGAACTGGTAAAGCAATTCGCGCCGCCCAGCGTGGCGTGGACGACGGTCTTCCTGTATCGCCGGCGCGCCGTGCTGGACGCGGCAGCGCCGCCGGCGGCCAGCTACCTTTACGAACAGGATGGCGCGGCCTGGGAGTATGCAGTGCGGGCCGCATTTTCCGCTCACGACGCGATGCAGGGTGCCTGACATGGAAATCCGCGCAATGACCCTGCCCGAGCTGGAAACAGTGCTGGATTGGGCTGCATCGGAAGGCTGGAATCCGGGCCTGCAGGATGCCGCCAGTTTCCATGCCGCCGACCCGGACGGCTTCCTGCTTGGCTCGCTCGACGGCGAGCCGGTGGCCAGCATCTTCGCCGTACGGTACGGCGCACGTTTCGGTTTCATCGGCGGCTACATCGTGCGGCCCGGGTTTCGCGGCAAAGGACTTGGCATGGCGATCTGGCGCGCCGGCATGTCGCGGCTGGAGGGGCGTAACGTCGGGTTGGATGGCGTGCCGGCCCAGCAGGCCAATTACGCGCGTTCCGGGTTCAAACTGGCGCACCGCAACGTGCGTTATGAAGGCCGCGGCAGCGATGTTCCTCCTGCCGACCGCGTGCTGCCGCTAGGTCCGCAGGACATGGGCGATGTATTGCTATATGACCGCGCCTTCTTTGCCGACGACCGCGAGCAATTCATGCGCTGCTGGCTACAGCAGGCAGGCAGCGTGGCTTTCGGCGTGCGCGATAACGGTGGCGCGCTGCTTGGCTATGCGGTATTGCGCCCATGCCGCGCTGGATTCAAGATTGGCCCGCTATGCGCCGAGTCGCCGGAGGTGGCCGAGGAATTGATGCAGGCCGTGCGTGGCCGGGTGCCGGCTGATGAACCGGTGTTCCTCGACGTGCCGGAGCCGAATGCTGCCGCAGCGGCGCTGGCCCTGCGGCACGGCATGCGCGCCTGCTTCGAAACGGCGCGCATGTACACGGGCGAAGATCCTGGCCTGCCGCTGGCGCGTCAGTACGGCATCACGACGTTTGAAGTGGGATGAAAATACCGCTTGACCTTGACGCCGCGTCAACCTTGAGGATGGCTGCATGTACACCGTAAAACAGCTCTCCGACATCACCGGCGTTACCGGCCGCACGCTGCGTTACTACGACAGCATCGGCCTGCTCAAGCCATCGCGCGTTGGCGATAACGGCTACCGCTACTATAACGAAGCGGACTTGCTGCGGCTGCAGCAGATCCTGATTTACCGCGAGATGGACGTGCCGCTGGCCGCCATCTGCGACATCATGTCGCAACCGGGCTTCGACGTGCTGGCGGCGCTGCAGAGCCATAAGCAGGCGCTGGCAAGCCGGCTGCAGGAATTGCAAGGGCTGATTTCCACGGTGGACAAGACCATCCTCCACCTGAAAGGAAAACACAGCATGAAACCAGTGCAACTCTTCGACGGCTTGCGGGACAAGCACGACAAGCACCAACAGGAAGCGGAACAGAAATACGGCATGGACGTCGTGCAAGGTTCGGTGCGGCAATGGCAGGGCTACGGCGAGGACAAGCAGCAGTCCCTGATCGATGAGGGCAACGCCATTTACGCCGAGCTGGCAGCCGCCATGCCGCACGGCGCCGGCAGCGATGCAGTGCAAGGCCTGGTCGCGCGCTGGCACCAGCACATGCGCCACTTCTGGCCAGCCGAACGTGCACACCTGCCGAACCTCGCCGCCACCTACCGCGACGATGCGCGCTTCCGCGCCAACTTCGACAAGATCCACCCCGACCTCGCTCCTTTCATGGTCGAAGCCGTGAGCATCTACGCAGCTTAAACACAACGCTTGCCCCATCG
>CAMLSG010000041.1 GCA_946482635.1 uncultured Duganella sp. | reverse complement strand
ACGACGTCGGCTTTACCGGCCGTGGCCACATCGATGCCGCCTTCGACAAGGCCGGCGTGCGCCCGGACATCGTGCTGACTGCAATGGACTCGGACGTCATCAAGCAATATGTGGCACTCGGCCTGGGCGTTGGCCTGGTGGCATCGATGGCGTTCGACCATGGCCGCGACAAAGGACTGCGCGCCATCGAAGCATCGCACTTGTTTGCAGCGAATACCACCCGGCTGGCGTTGCGCAAAGGAGCTTACCTTCGTTCCTACGCCTACGAATTCATCTCGCAGTTCGCTCCCGATTTGACGCGCGCCGAGATCGAACAAGCCATGCTGGGCGGCGAGGCCTAGAATTCCTCCCAGCCGTCGGCCGTTCCGTTGCCCGCAACGGCGACGCGCTTTGCCCTCGCCGGTGCGGCAGGGCGGGCGGCTGCGCGCGGTTTGAGCTGGGTGACCACGGCACTGCGGCGGGCCGGCATGGCTTCCTGCACCGAAGCGGCGAGATGGAACACGCTGACCGCCTGCGACAATGAGGCGGCCTGCTCCTGCAAGGCGCCCGCTGCGGCAGCGGCTTGCTCCACCAATGCGGCATTTTGCTGGGTGGCGCTGTCCATCTGCACCACGGCCGCATTGATCTGCTGCAGGCCCGAACTCTGTTCGCCGCTGGCAGCCGAGATTTCACCGATGATGTCGGTCACCTGCTGAACGCTGTTGACCACTTCGCCCATGGTGGCGCCGGCCTGGTCGACCAGCCGGCTGCCTTCCTCGACCTGGGCCACCGAGTTGTCGATCAACTGCTTGATCTCCTTGGCCGCATTGCCGGCGCGCTGCGCCAGGTTGCGCACTTCCGACGCCACGACAGCAAAACCGCGTCCCTGCTCACCGGCACGCGCGGCTTCCACGGCCGCATTCAGCGCCAGGATATTGGTCTGGAAGGCGATGCCATCGATGACCGAAATGATTTCCACGATCTTGTAGGCCGACTCGTTGATGGCGCTCATCTTGTCGACCACTTGTGCCACCACCGCGCCGCCGCGCCGGGCCACTTCCGAGGCGTTCCCCGCAAGCTGGTTGGCCTGCCTTGCGTTGTCGGCGTTCTGGCGCACGGTGGAGGTCAGTTCTTCCATCGACGAGGCGGTTTCCTCCAGCGAGCTGGCTTGCTGCTCGGTGCGCGCCGACAGGTCCATATTGCCGCTGGCGATTTCCGACGAAGCGGTGGAGATCGAATCGGTGGCGTGGCGCACATTGCCGACGATGCCAACCAGGCTGTTGTTCATTTCACGCAAGGCCGCCAGCAGCTTTCCTGTTTCATCCTGCGAAGTGACGTCGATTTGCTGCGTCAGGTCGCCGGCGGCTACGCTTTCGGCGATGCGCACTGCGCGGCCGAGCGGTGCGGTGATGCTGCGTACCAGCCACCAGCCGATCCCTGCAGCCAGCGCAAGGGCGCCGGCGAGCATGCCGATGACTACCAGCCGGAAGCTTGCGTAGCTGGCCTGCGAGGACTCGTAGACCTGTTTGCCGATATCCATCTGCAATTGCACGAGATGATTGATCACATCGCGTACCGGCAGGAAGCTCTCTTTCATCCGGCCGTGCATCACTGCCTTCATCTTTTCCATGTCGCCCGCACGGCCGGCTTCCAATGCCGGATTCATTCCCTCGAGGACGAAGGCTGCATGCGCTGCAGCATAGCGTTCTGCCAACGCTTTTTCTTCGTCCGTCATCTTGGTTGCGGCGTAGGCTTTCCAGGTCTTGTCGGCTTTGGCCAGGCCTTCCTCCACCGTCTTGACCATTTCGGGCAATGCGGCGGGACCGACAGTGAGCGCATCGGACATGGCCAACTGGTTGCGGTTGATGGTGCGGATCACCTCCTGCAGTTGGCCCAGTGCGACGAGCCGGTCTTCATAAACCGTTTGCAGCGATGCATTCGTGTTCGCCAGGCTGGTTATGCCGGCGATGCCGATCACCGTCATCATGACGGAAAGGATGGCCAGGACCGCTACCAGGCGGACTTTAATTGTGAGGTTGTTCAGCATGTACGGCTCCGGCCCGCGCGAGCGCGCTGGCATTGTAGGGGGAGTTCAACATGCCGCATTGGCGGGGCGGCGGACTTGGGGCTGTTGGGCCGGCAATGCGGCGCCCCGGAAATCCGATGCTAACAACAAGGTTCCCTGCCAGCAAGTGAGATTTGGTGAGATTGTGGTGTATTTGCAGCCAGACAAAGTGTCAATTATTTGACCGGTCGGCAATGCGCTTATTGGCCCGGATTAGGCAATCGACCATGGATGGCGTCGACGGTAGCCACCACATCCGGCGACAGACAGACGTCATGTGCGTCGATGTTTTCCTTGAGCTGCGCCAGCGTGGTGGCGCCGATGATGGTGGAGGCGACGAACCAGCGCGAATAGCACCACGCCAGCGCGAGTTGGGCCGGCGTCATGCCGTTGTCGCGCGCCAGTTTCGCGTACTGCGCCACCGCATCCAGCACGCCCTGGCGCAGGTAGCGCGGGCTCCAGGTCGGCGGGAAGATCGTCAGGCGGCCATGCGCCTTTGGATTGTCGTGGTACTTGGCAGTAAGCTGGCCAAACGCCAGCGGGCTATAGGCCATCAGGCTGACTTGTTCGCGGAAGCATGTTTCGTCCAGGAAGCTGGTTTCGAAATGACGCGCCGTCAGGTTGTACAGGTTCTGGATGGTGGCGATGCGCGGCAGGCCTTTCATCTCGGCCTGTTTGACAAACTCGGAAACGCCCCAGCTGCTTTCGTTCGATACGCCGATGTGGCGGATCTTGCCCTCCCTGATCAAGTCGCCCAGCACAGCCAGGGTTTCTTCGATGGCGATGCTGTGGCGCTCCTTGCCAGGGTCGAACTGGCTGGCGCCGAAGATCGGCACGTTGCGGCTTGGCCAGTGCAACTGGTACAAGTCGATGTAGTCCGTCTGCAGGCGCTGCAGGCTGGTTTCCACGGCAGCGCGGATGTTGGCCGCATTGTGGTTGCTCTTGCCCTTGCGGATCCAGTGCATGTACGGATTCGGCCCCGCGACCTTGGTCGCCAGCACCACGTCGGCACGGCGGGCTGACTTCTTCAGCCAGCTGCCGATGAAGCGTTCGGTATCACCCTGGGTCGCAGCGGACGGCATCACCGGATACAGTTCGGCGGTGTCGATGAAATTGATGCCGCGCTCCAGCGCGTAATCAATCTGCGCATGCGCATCCGCTTCGGAATTCTGCTGGCCGAAGGTCATCGTGCCAAGGCAGATTTTGCTGACCTTCAGTCCGCTGCGGCCCAGGGCGACCTTCTGCATGCTTAGCCCCGCAGCGCGTCGGCGCAGTCGCGCACCAGCGCCGGGCCGGCGTAAATCAGGCCGGAGTAGAGCTGCACCAACTGCGCGCCCGCGTCGATCTTGGCCTTGGCGTCCTTGCCCTGCATGATGCCGCCTACGCCGATGATCGGCAGCGCGTCGCCCAGTTCCGCTTTCAGCAGGCGGATGACGTTGTTCGACAGCTCGAACACAGGCGCGCCGGACAGGCCGCCGGCTTCCGCGCCGTGCTGCATGCCTTCCACCGCGCTGCGGCTCAGTGTGGTGTTGGTGGCGATCACGCCGTCGATCTTGTGGCGCAGCAGGGCATCGGCGATGTTCTTCACCTGGTCGCCATCCATGTCCGGAGCGATCTTCAGGGTCATCGGCACGTAGCGCTTGTGCTGGTCGGCCAGGCGCAGTTGCGCTTCCTTCAGTTGCGACAGCAGGCCGTCCACTTCCGATGCGCCCTGCAGCTGGCGCAGGTTCTTGGTATTCGGCGAAGAGATGTTGACGGTCACATAGCTGGCGTAGGGATAAACCTTGTCCAGGCAGTGCAGGTAATCGTCGACCGCGCGCTCGATTGGCGTGTCGGCGTTCTTGCCGATGTTCAGGCCCAGCACGCCTTCGCGGTTCTGGTAGAAGCGCGAGGACTGCACGTTGGCCACGAAGGCATCGACGCCGCCGTTATTGAAACCCATGCGGTTGATGATGCCGTGCGCCGCAGGAAGGCGGAACATGCGCGGCTTCGGGTTGCCCGGCTGGGCGCGTGGCGTCACGGTTCCCACCTCGATCGAGCCGAAGCCCAGGTCGGCCAGCGCATCGATGAAGGCGCCATCCTTGTCCAGGCCGGCGGCCAGGCCGACCGGGTTGCGGAACGTCAGGCCCATGACGGTGCGCGGATCGTCTTTCGGGCGGCGCACCATGGCGCGCGTCAGGCCCAGTGCGGACAGGCGTTTCAGCGCCGGCAAGGTGAAATGGTGGGCGGATTCCGCGTCCATCGAGAACAGGATAGGGCGGGCGAGGGAGTACAGGAATTTATCGGACATTGTGGGCAGCTTTTGGTGTATTTTTGTAGCATTTTACACTGCGCCCCCTGGAGGACCTTCCGTGATCAAGCCTGGACTTGCCTTGCTGGCCTGCCTTTCCCTGCCGGCACTCGCTGCCGAAAACCAGCTTTCCGCCGCCATTGCGCGCGACTACAAAGCCAGCCTGGAACCCTTGTTCAACCATCTGCACGCCAATCCCGAACTCTCTTATATGGAAGTGCAGACGGCAGCGCGCATGGCGAAAGAGCTGCGTGCGGCGGGCTTCGAGGTGACCGAAGGCGTGGGCAAGACCGGCCTGGTGGCCATTTTGCGCAATGGCAAAGGCCCGACCGTGATGGTGCGCGCCGACATGGACGCACTGCCGGTGGAGGAGAAGTCGGATGCAGCGAATGCCTCCAGGGTGAAGGTCAAGGACTTGAGCGGCAACCTGGTGCCGGTGATGCACGCCTGCGGCCACGACGTCCACATGACCAGCCTGGTCGGCACCGCGCACCAGATGGCGGCGCACAAGGGTGAGTGGCAAGGCACGCTGATGCTGGTGGGCCAGCCCGCCGAGGAGCGCACCGGCGGCGCGCTCGACATGATGGCCGACGGCATCTACAAGCGCTTCGGCAAGCCTGACTATGCCTTGTCCCTGCACGTGGGCGCAGACATCGAGGCAGGCAAGATCGAGGCCAGTGAAGCGCCGTTTTCCGGCGCCGACCTGTTGGAGATTGTGGTGCACGGCATCGGCACCCACGGCGCCAGCCCGCATACCGGCAAGGACCCGGTCGTCATTGCATCGCAGATCGTGCTGGCGCTGCAAACCGTGGTCACGCGCGACATCGCCCCGCGCGAAGCGGCCCTGATCACCGTTGGCTCCTTCCACGCCGGCACCAAGGGCAATGTGATCAGCGATACGGCGCGCCTGGAACTGACCGTGCGCTCGGAAAGCGACGAGACGCGCGCCAAGCTGCTGGAGGGAATCAAGCGCGTGGCCGAGAACACCGCGCGGGCTGCGGGCGTACCGGAAGACAAATTGCCGGAAATCCGCCACACCGACCGTCCGGTGCCGCCAACCCTGAACGACAAGGCAATGCTGCAGCGCTTGCGGACTGTATGGTCAAGCAAACTGGGTGAGGGCATTTTCGACATGGGCTACCAGCGCGGCAGCATGGTGGGCGAGGATTATGCCCACTTTATTTACGGACAGGGCATCCCGAGCGTGTATTTCATGGTGGGCGGCACCCCGGTCGCGCAGGTGGAAGCGGCCCGCGCCGGCAAAGGCACGATTGCCTACAACCATAGCCCGCTGTTCCGCGCCGATGCGGAAAAGTCGATCCAGACCGGCGTACTGGCAACTACGGTTGCACTGCTGGATTTGATGAGGAAGTGAGCGGCCCCCACACGCCTTTGATGCGTGCCTGCAGCGGCTGGAACTTGATCTTGTAGTTCATCTTCGGGCTGTCTTCGATCCAGTAGCCCAGGTAGACAAATTCCAGCCCCAGTTCGTGCGCCTGCGCGATCTGCCACATCACGTTATAGGTGCCGAACGAGGCGCCCGGCACGTCCGGGTCGAAGAAGGTGTAGACCGAGGACAGGCCATCCGACAGCACGTCGATGATGGACACCATGCGCAGCGTGCCGTCGGGCTCGCGGAATTCGACGAGGCGCGTGTTGACCCGGCTTTGCAGCAGGAACTGCGCATACTGGTCACGCGAATCCTGGTCCATGCCGCCGCCTGCGTGGCGGGTGCTCTGGTAGCGCAGGTAAAGCTCGTAATGTTCGTCCGAGAACGACAGGCTGGCCACGCCGGCCTGCAAGTTGCTGTGGCGCTGCCATGCACGGCGCTGGCCGCGCGTCGGCTTGAAACCGCCGGCCACTACCCGCACCGGGATGCAGGCCTGGCATCCATCGCAATATGGACGATAAGTAAAGATGCCGCTGCGGCGGAAACCATTCTTCACCAGCTCCGAGTACACGTCGGCGTTGATCAAGTGCGAAGGCGTTGCCACTTGCGAACGGGCCTGGCGTGCATCAAGGTAGCTGCACGGATAAGGCGCCGTTGTATAAAACTGCAACGTTGCGAAGGGAAGGTCGTTAAGCTGCGTCATGAGTCATATCATAACGCGTCCGCGGCTTAAAACGGTGCGATAGGGCACCAATCGCGTATCTGTGGCATCACAATACATTTCTGCAAGTGCGCTATGAAATCCTGGCGCGGGATTGGGCGCGCGCCAAGCGAAGCCAGGTGGCCGGTCTCCTGCTGGCAATCGATCAGCTCTACGCCATGCTGTCGCAAAAAATGCACGAGATAGGCCAGCGCCACCTTGGAACCGTCGGTGACGCGTGCAAACATCGATTCGCCGTAGAACATGGTTCCGATCGACACGCCGTAAGCGCCGCCCACCAGTTCACCGTCCAGCCAAAGTTCGGATGAATGGGCGAAGCCCTGCTGGTGCAGCCCGGTGTAGCCGGCGATGATGTCTTCCGAAATCCAGGTGCCGGGGCCGTCGCGCCGTGGCGCGGCACAGGCGCGCATCACCTGTTCAAAAGCGCTGTCGAAACGCACTTCCCAGCGCTGGCCGTCGCGCGCAATCTTTTTCAGCGTTTTGCGCAAGCTGTCGGAAATCCTGAAATCGCCGGTGCGCAGGACCATGCGCGGATCGGTGCTCCACCACAGGATGGGCTGGCCCTCCGAAAACCAGGGAAAGATGCCGCGCTGGTAAGCGGCCAGCAAGCGCTTCGGCGACAGGTCAGCGCCGGCAGCCAAAAGGCCCGGCGCGTCCGTGGTCAGGGCTTCGGAGACGTCGGGAAAGGGCGTGTTGACGTCGAGCCAGGGAATCATGTGTCGGACGGCTGGCGCATTGGCTGGGTGATGTCCTGGGTATGGAAGCCGTAGCTGCCGCCCTCGCGCATTCTGGCGCGGTCGGCGAAGAAGAGTTCCAGGGTGGTGCGAATGGTAGGAAAGGCCAGGTCGTCCCAGGGGATTTCCGCTTCCGTGAACATCTTGACGTCCAGGCTCTCTTCGCCCGGCGCAAACTCAAGGTCGCGCAAGGTGGCGAGGTAAAACATATGCACCTGGTGCACGCGCGGCACATTGAGCAGGGTGTACAGGCTGCCGAGGTCGATATTGGCGCCGGCTTCCTCTTCGGTTTCGCGCTGGGCGGCCTCGGCCGTGGTCTCGTTGTTTTCCATGAAGCCAGCCGGCAGGGTCCAGAACCCGCGGCGCGGCTCGATGGCCCGCTTGCACAGCAATACCTGCAACTCACCGTCGCGCTCCCAGACCGGGACCGTACCGATCACCATCTTGGGATTTTGATAATGGATTGCCGAACAGTTGACGCAAACATAACGCGGCCGGTTGTCGCCGGCCGGGACCATCAACTCAACAGGGTGGGCGCATTCTGAGCAAAATTTCATACCATTACTTTACACTGAACGGCGGTTTGCCGGAATTCAGCGAAATATATTCGAGCTATCGTAAGAAGAAGTGGGATAAATATTGCCTAAATCGGCGAGACGCCCTATAATACTCGCATCAGACGCGGGGTGGAGCAGTCTGGCAGCTCGTCGGGCTCATAACCCGAAGGTCACAGGTTCAAATCCTGTCCCCGCAACCAGAATTCAGAAGAAACCGTCATCAGCAGCTAGCGATGACGGTTTTTTTTCGTCTATTACGCTGCTGCGTGGGCCTGGCGCAGGAAATCCAGCACTTCGTCGGTCATCATGCGGCCTGCACGGAGCGCCGGCTCGCTTTCCAGCGCCTGGCGGAAGCGTTCACGTACGCCCGGCGCATTGCCGACCATATCGGTGAACAGTTCAAACCAGCGCTGGGCCAGCGCACCCGCTTCAGGCGCCAATGGCGAGGGATCGGCCGCCATTTGCGCGCGGATTTCGCCGATCAGTGCCGGCCATTCGTGGGCGCGGGTGCGGAAATGCTTGTGCATGGTCTCTATTTCCTCCGGCCGCATATATTTGGCATACAGCGCCAGTTTTCCCTGGCCGCTGGCCGCCGCAATATAGTTGCGCATCTCGAGCGTCACGCCGCTTTGCTTGCGGTATTCCTCTTCGCGCGACCACATATTGTCGAGCCGGTGCATCATCTCGACACTGTGGCCGGACTGGCGGCTGAAGGTCGCCATCCATTTTTCAGCCAATTCTTGTACTGTTGGATCGGATGGCGGGACGCCGGCCGCCATTTTCTGCCCTACGGCTTCGATCAGTTTTGCCCATTCCTCGGGCGCGGCGGGATCGCTGTAAATCGGCAGTTGCGCCAGTTCTTCTTTGGTGAAGTATTTGTCGTACACGGTCATTTGCTCCAGTGTGGTTAGCCAGGTAGCCAATTCCGGCTCCTCGCCTGCCAGCAATTGCCCGCGCAGGGCCGTCAGCTGCTCGCGCAGCTTGGCGGCTTCGGCGATTTGCCGGTCGAGCGAGTCGATCTGGCGGGCGATCAGGTCGGGCAGGGACGCGCCGGGCTTGGCCAGGAATTGACCGATGTCGGCCAGCGCCATGCCGAAACGGCGCAGCGCCTGCACCTGGTGCAGGCGGGCCACGTCGTCGCGGTTGTAGAGGCGGTAGCCGGCATCGGAACGTCCCGAAGGCTTGAGCAGGCCGATGCTGTCGTAATGGTGCAGGGTGCGCACGGTCAGGCCTGAACGGCGCGCCAGTTCACCTACTTTCAACATCATGCGGAGCTCCTTTTCCTCGTTACGTTATAGCCATGCTGGAGCCTGACGTTAGGTGAGGGTCAAGCGCTGCGAGCAAAAACGTGATGGTAAAGCATCCATCCTTTATGATGTTGGACATGCAACGTTTGCTCTTGTTTATCGCCATCTTGCTGCTGGCCCGCGCCGACAGCAGCCGCCTGCCGAATGCGCATCCGGCCTTGGCCCTGTTGCCCTTGCAAATGGCCTGGGCCTGGGAGCGCCCGGAAGACTTGCGCTGGCTGCCCGCCGATGCCGGGGTGGCCTTTGTCGCGTCCAGCATCATGCTGGAGGGCGATGAAGCGCTGGTGCGGCCACGCACCGCCCGCCTGCTGGTGGACCCCGCCACCCCACGCGTACCCGTACTGCACGTCGACCTGTCCGGACGCGAACCACCGGCGCTGAACGAAGCGCAGATGCAGGCCATCGTCAAGGAATTGCTGCGCATCGCACCGGGCGCCAACCGGCAGGTGGTGCAGCTTGATTTCGAAGTGCGGCGCTCGCAGCGTCCCTTCCTGGCGCGCACTGTCGCCGCCGTCCGCCGCGCCTTGCCGCCCGAAGTGGCGCTGTCGGTGACCGCTTTGGCATCCTGGTGCCTCGACGATGCCTGGCTGGCCGAAGGTATGGCCGACGAAGTGGTGCCAATGGCCTTCCGCATGGGGCAGCAACAGCACGAACTTCGGCAGCGCCTGCGGTGGCAAGGATTCACCCAGCCCTATTGCCGCCAGGCGGTGGGCTATGCAACCGATGAACCGCGGCTGCGCCGCCTCGCGCCACGCAGCTATTACTTTTCCCGACGATCGTGGACGGCTGCTCAATGGCAGGCCCTCCATTCCCCAACCAAGGTGCACGCTCCATGAAACGATTTCCCAGGCTGCGCAAGCTCGCAGCCGTCGTAGCCCTGATCGCCCTGCCGCAGTACGCTCTTTCGAGCGGTGGCGATGGCTTTACGTACAACCTCTACGCCAATGAATTCATGGTGGCGCCGCGCGCACTGCCCAAATACGCTGCCGGCAATCTTGGCGTGCTGTCCAGTAGCTATTGGCGGGTGTACCTGTATCTTGCATACCAGGCGGCCAAAGGACATGGCATCAATCCATCGCAAGTCGCATCGCTGAATGTGTGGGATTGGCATGTGGGAGACAACCATCGGGCATGGGACTATGTCGCCAACGCGGAGAAGAATGGCAGCGGCGAATGGTTCAAGGAGCGTGCGCCGCTTGCCCAGCAAGTGGGCTTGCCGGCCGAAGTCAAAGTCGAGATCACCGGCGCCGACTATTGGGGACATTATGTGAATTGCCATCCCGATGCGCTGAGGCGTGCCGCCGCGACGGCCAGGGCGCGTGCGCAACTGGGACAAGGAGGCAGGCCTGACCAGTGGTTCAAGGCCTGGCTGGAAGGGCAGGACGCAGTGTTTGCCAATTGCAGCGTGCAGGACGGTCCGGCGACTCCGGTCTTGCCGCCTGCAATTCCGGGCAACGCCCCGGCGTGGCTGAAAGCAGACCGCGCCTACCAGGAAGCCGCCGCCAATTTCTACTCAGGTAACCTTGACGCCGCACGCCGCCAGTTCCAGGCTGTGGCGCAGGACACGTCGTCGCCTTGGCAGCCCCTTGGCGCCTATCTGGCTGCGCGTAGCCTGATCCGCAGTGCGACGCTGCAAAAGGAAGGCGCCGACGACAGCAGCACTGCCAAGTTCAAACTGGCGCGACAGGAACTGGAAGCACTGGCGCCTCATTACGCGCCGGCACGGCAAATGATGTTGCTGGTCGACGCGCGTCTCGACCCCGCTGCGCAGGTGAAGGTGCTGGCGCGCCGTCTCGAGCAGGAGCCCTTCAGCGCCGATACGCCGTGCATGCTGAGTGACTATTTGCTGTTGCTCGACAAGCTGCCGCGCAGCGAGATGATCGCCGCCAAGGAACCGCTGACGGCGTGGATCGGCAGCATGCAGGGCGATTCTGCGGATCTATTCGACAGCAACACGACTCCTGAGGCAAAGGCACGGCGCAAGCAGGCACTGGACTTGGCGCGCCAAAACTGGCAGAAGCAGGGCGATGCCCTGTGGCTGGCGCCTCTCCTCACCATCGCCCAGGCGGGCGACCTAAGCGATGCGGAACGCAAAGCCGCCGCGGCGGTACCGGCCGCACACCCGCTGTACCAGACCATGCAATACAACCTGGCGCGCCTGGCCATTGCGGAAAATCGCCTGGCGCAAGCCGACAAGGATATCGATCGCGTGCTGGCGGCGCAGGGCAAGTCCATGTCGGTGGCAACCACCAATCGTTTCATGGCGCTGAAGTTGCAGACGGCGGGTACGCTGGATGGTTTTGCCAAGGCCGGTCGACGCACCATCGACCCGGTGGAGCGCGGCGCGCCGATTGATGACGCGGCAAAAATCCCCGAAGGAAGCGACGACGATTTCCGCCTGGCCGTGTATCGCTACCTGCCGATGGCGAGCTTGAAAGCGCTGTACGACAATCCTGCCTTGCTGCCGTCCTGGAAGACGGAACTGAGGGAAACCATCTTCACGCGTGCCCTGATCGCCAATGACGAAGCGACGGCGCTGTCCCTGCTGGATGGCGTCGCGGAAGGGCGCAGGACCACCGCCCACCTGTATGCGCGCTATCGCAAGGCGGCCAGCGGCGCCGAGCGCAAGCTGGCAGGCGCGCTGATTCTGGTGAACACGCCGGAACTTCGGCCGCAGGTGGTCAGCAAGGCTGGCGTTACCAATGACCAGGCCTGCAACCCGATCGGCATGGAAGGGCGGGGAGCTCCTGCGCCGCGCTTCCTGAGCCAGGAGCAACTGGCGGCGGCGGAGCAGGAGCACCAGGGCTTGTGGCAGTTGTCGCTGCGCTCGATCTACCTTGCACCGACCTTGATGGCATGGGCATCCGCCAAGCCGAATGACGAGGAAGCGCCGAAGGCACTGCACCTGTTGGTGGCGTCGATGCGGCGCGAATGCCCCTGGGGCGAAGTGCCGCAGGAGAAATGGGACCTGCGCTCCCGGAACTCAAAGCAGGCGTTCAGCATGCTGCACAAGCTTTACCCGAAGAGCGACTGGGCCAAAATTACCAAGTACTACTATTGAGCTCAGGCTTCGAACGCCAGGCTGGCCCACAGGTGGGCCGCCGCCATCGTGCGGTGCGGGGAGTAGCGCAGCAGCAGGGCCTCGGTGCGCGCCATGTCCGGCTTGCTGTCCTCGCCCAGCAGGCGCTGCAGCGCCGCGCGGATGGCAACGTCGCCATGCAGGGAGCAATCGGCGTAGCCATAACCGCGCAGCAGGGCATAGTTGACCGTCCAGGGCCCGATGCCTTTGACCGCCAGCAGGTTCTGGCAGATGGCCGGGATCGGGTTGTCTTCGCGCTCCTCGATATCGAGTTCGCCGGCAGCGACAAGCTGGGCGAAGCGGATCAGGGTCTCCGCCTTGGCGCGCGAGAACTTGCGGCTGGTCAGGTCTTCGACGGTGAGCTTCGCCACGTCCTCAGCCTCCGGATAGCACCACAGGCCCTCCTTGTGCTGGCGGCCGGCCTGCAGGATGAAGGTCCGGCGCAGCGCGATGGCAAAGGACAGGTTGATTTGCTGGCCGATGATGGCCCAGGTCAGCGCCTCGAAAACCGTTGCCGACTGCACGATACGCAGGCCCGGCTGGCGAGCGACCACGGGTCCAAGCAAATCGTCCTCGCGTGCAAACGCCACGAAGGGGGCCGGATCGATATGCAGGCCGAGGATGTTGCGCGCAGCGGCTTCGATCTGCGCCGCCAGTGCCGGCGGAACCTTGCGCGCGCGCGGCAAATCAATGTCAGCCTCGCAGGCGATTGATCGTGCGCGGCCCTTTGGCAGCGCGACAGCCAGCAACACCGGGACGCCATCCAGCAGCATGCCCTTGCGGATCGCATCGGGGCTCACTCGTTCCGCGACGCTTTCGGCATCTCGGCTATGGAAGGACAGGACGTCCTGCACGCGATACGCAGCAGGAAGGGCAAGCGAAAACGAATGCTTCATGCGGCCTCGGTCTTTTGCATCCAGGGCACCTTGACCTTGTAGCCGGTGACCAGCATGGTGCCGGTGATGACGATGGCCGCGCCGGCAACGGTGTACCAGCCCACCACTTCATGCAGGAACAGGGCGCCCCACAGGATGCCGAACAAAGGATTCAGGAAAGTCACGGTCAGCGCCGACGTCGGCCCGACATCGCGCACCAGTCCAAAATACAGCAGGTAAGCGATGCCGCTGCACAGCACACCCAGCGCCAGAGCCGCCCCCATGATGCCGACAGTCGGCTCGCCAGGCTGCGGGAAAATCGCGAGCGACGGAATGGTCAGCAAGGCCGCCGCCCACATGCTGCCATGGGCATTGGCAAAAGGCTCTACGCCTTGTGCCGTCTTGGACACTTTGGTGTAGGTAGTGGCGATGCTGTAGCTGAAAGCCGCCAGCGTGGCGGCAGCGATGGCCAGGCCGGCGCCATCCTTGCTGCTGACATGATCGAAACCGACCAGCATCGCGACGCCAGCCGTCCCCAATGCAAGTCCAAGCATCACGCGCCCTGAAACCATATGGCGATGCCAGACCGCGCCGACGATCGCCCCCCAGATCGGCGCGGTCGCATTCAGCACCGACAGCACGGAAGCCGTCAGGGTCTTGGCCGCAAACGCAAACAGCAGGAAGGGCAGGGCTGAGTTAAAGAATCCCAGCACCAGGTAATGCTTCCAATGCTTGCCCAGGTCAAGGCGCTTGCGCAGCACCAGGGCCACCACCGCCAGGAAGATGGCCGCAAACGTTACGCGATACTCGATCAGCACGCCCGGCCCCAGCACCGGCGCCGCGATCCGCATGAACAGGAATGAGCCGCCCCAGATGGCAGCCAGCAAAATCAGTTTGAGAAGGTTTGAAGTATTCATACGGTTCAGTTCGTGTCAACCTTGGGGTCAGGCGCTTTGCTTGACACAGTCTCATCTGCAAGTGGCTGAGGCCGTGTCAACTAAAGAGCCTGACCCCAAGGTTGACACAGGCTCGTCTATAGGGCGATCTGGTTCTTGCTGTTGAATTCATGTCGGGCAGGCGGGGCCGGGGGCTGTGGCCAGGGCGGCGGCGTGGTTGATCTGCAGGACTTCAGGTACGCCGTTCTTTACCGCCGTCATTTCGGCCAGGATGGAAATTGCAATCTCCGGCGGCGTCTTGCTGCCGATGTACAGGCCGATCGGGCCGTGCAGGCGGGCGATCTGCTCTTCCGTCAGGTCGAATTGCAACAGCCGCTCGCGCCGCTTGTTGTTGTTGGCGCGCGAGCCGATGGCGCCGATGTAGAAGGCGTCGGATTTGAGCGCTTCCATCAGGGCCATGTCGTCGAGCTTGGGGTCGTGGGTCAGCGCCACCACGGCACTGCGGGAATCGAGCTGCATCTCCAGCACCAGGTCGTCCGGCATGGCGTGCACCAGCGGCACGTCGGGCAGGGCCCAGCCGGCGCGGTATTCTTCGCGCGGGTCGCAGACAGTGACGTGGTAATCCATGGCAGTGGCAATCTGCGCCAGCATGCGCGAGAGCTGTCCGGCGCCGATGATCAGCAGCCGCCAGCGTGGACCGTGCTGGGTGACCAGCAGGTCGCCGCTGCGCTCCAGCACGGCGCCGGGACGGGCGCGTTCCAGCGTGACGGTGCCTGTGCTTACATTGAGCGTGCGTGCCACCAGTTCGTGCCTGGCCAGGCGGTCCAGCAATTCATCGATGCGGCTGTTCGGCCCGAGCGGTTCGAGCGCCAGTTCGATGGTGCCGCCGCAAGGCAGGCCAAAGCGATGGGCTTCGTCGGCGGTGATGCCGTAGCTGACCACTTCGGGCAGTTCGCGCACGATGCCTTCCTTGCGCACGCGGTCGATCAGGTCATCCTCGATGCAGCCGCCGGAAACTGAACCGACCACGCGACCGTCGTCGCAAATGGCAAGGGTGGCGCCGATCGGACGCGGGCTCGAGCCCCAGGTGCGGATCACCGTGACCAGTTCGCAGCGGTGGCCAGCCGCCAGCCAGGCGGAGCAAGTCTTGAGTACTTCGAGGTCGATGCTGTCCATGCACCGAACTATAGCAAGGGTCAGCGCTTTTTGCAGACGGCCTTCAGGGCCTTTTCGGGCAGGCTGTCGGGCGCGATTGTTTCAGGATCGTAGGCTTCGTATTTGAAGGTGCCGACCGGCTCGCCTTTGCCCAGGACATCGGCGTGGAAAGTCTGGCTCAGCAGGGTGCGGGTGCCGGCGTCGCAGGCATACAGGTGCAGCGAGCGCACCGACAGGTACATTTTGCCGTCGGGCGCGGTCTGCGGCTTGCGAAAAGTTTCCATGGTCCAGGCCTTGCGGCCTTCGCCTTCTTTACGCACGGATTTGCTGTCGAACAGGAGGGTGCTGTCCTTGTCCTTGGAGAGGGTGGTCCAGGGGGCCGCCAGCGCCACCGAGGGCGCCAGTGCGAGCATCAGGACCACCGTTTTCATGGCAGCAGCGGGCGCTTGGCGGCCTGCTTGGCCTTGATTTCGGAAACGCTGCGGTCCATCGCGGCCAGTCGCGCAGTGACGTTCGGGTGGATCGCAGTGTAGCCGTTCAGCGCCGTTGCAGGATATTGCCCGGACAGGCGCTGCCAGAAGCCATGCGCGTTGCCGATGTTGTAGCCGGCGCGCGCCAGCATGTACAGCGCCAGGTTGTCGGCCGCCACATCGTAATCGGCAGGCATAGGCCGCACGCCCGCAGTTCCGACCAGCATGGTCAGGTCGGGCCGCACCGACGCCAGGTTGTCGATAATGCTGGACATGGTGGCGGTGCTGCGCATCGTGCCCGCATGGCCCAGGATGTTATGCGCCAGTTCCTTCGCCATTACGTAAGCCACCGCTTCGTCATTTTGTGCGAAGTTGATCATGCCGCGCGTGAGCATCACGCGGCTGCCGTCGTTGTAGGCGTTCACATTGTCCGAGTTGCCCAGGTCGACGCGGAAGGCGCAGGCGCGGGTCACCGGCACGTTCAGCGTCTGGTTGGCGCCATTGCGGGCGATGGTCATGCTCAGGGTGGCGCTGTTGGCGGTCAGCGGGCCGAAGACGGCCGCAGCCTTGCTTTCAGCATCGCGGCCGCGCGGCAGCGGTTTGCCGCCGGCGGCTACCAGGTCGTCACCCTTGCGCAGGCCGGCCTTGGCGGCGCCGCTGCCTGCCAGCACGCCGGACACTTGCAGCACGTCGTCGTAGCCCAGCACGGCGGCCGAAGCGTCGGCGTATTCGCCAGGGTAGGAGTATTTGTTCTTGGCGGTGAAGCCGAGCAGGTTGCGCGCCTGCGCTTTGCACAGGTCTGCGTTATTGATCAGCAGCGGGGCGGCGATGCGGTACAGGCGCTCCTGCAGTCCGGCGATCACTTTCAGGTTGTCGCGTGCGGCCTGCATTTGCGGTGTTACCACCGGGGCTGCAGGGACGGACGGCTGGATCGGCTGTTCCGGCGCGGCAGGCTCACTGCCGGGCTGGATGGTTGAACAGGCAGAGAGCAGGAGCGCGGCCGCAATCGCGGGCCAGGTCAGCGGCGAATTTGAATTGTAGCGTTGCTCTACTGCCATAGATATTTCCTCAGTGCTTGCCAGTGCTGCCGAAACCTCCGGCGCCGCGGTCGCTGGCCTCGAAGTCTTCGACAACATTGAAGCCAACCTGCAGCACGGGCACGATGATCAATTGCGCCAGGCGCTCCATTGGGTTCAGCGTAAACGTGTTTAAGCCCCGGTTCCAGGTAGACACCATTAATTGTCCCTGGTAATCGGAGTCAATCAAGCCTACCAGATTCCCCAAAACAATGCCGTTCTTATGGCCCATGCCCGAGCGGGGCAGGATCATGGCCGCATAGCCCGGATCGGCAATGTGGATGGCAAGGCCGGTTGGCACCAGCACAGTCTGGCCGGGTTCGATCACGAGCGGTGCGTCGATGCAGGCGCGCAGGTCGAGGCCGGCGCTACCGGGAGTTGCATACGCCGGCATCTGTTCTTTCATGCGCGGGTCGAGGATTTTGACGTCTACAGTTTTCATTGGAATAGCGAGTTCTTGTCGATGCGTTTGGCGATTTCGGAAATCAGCTGGCGCGCCAGCGTGAGCTTGTCGGCGCGCGGCAGGATGGTATGTCCGTTCTCGTCAAACAGGATAATGGTGTTGTCGTCCTGGCCGAAGGTGTTGTGGCCGATATTGCCGACCAGGAGCGGGATGCCTTTGCGTTCGCGCTTGCTGGCGCCGTATTCGATCAGGTTTTCCGATTCGGCGGCGAAGCCTACGCAGTAAGGCCAGCCGGCCAGGCTGGTACGGGTGGCCACGCTGGCCAGGATGTCCGGATTCTGTTCGAACTTCAGTTCCGGCACGCTGTTGTCGCCGGTTTTTTTGACCTTCTGCACGCTCGGGTTCACGACTTTCCAGTCGGCCACGGCGGCCACGGAAATGAACACGTGCTGGCCGCCGATGTGGTCCATCACCGCGTCGAACATCTGTTGCGCGCTCTTGACGTTGTGGCGGTCCACGCCGTACGGCGTCTCCAGCGCGACAGGACCAGACACCAAAGTCACTTCGGCGCCCGCTTCACGCGCGGCGCGCGCCACGGCATAGCCCATCTTGCCGGAGGACAGATTGGTGATGCCGCGCACCGGGTCGATGGCTTCGAAGGTCGGGCCTGCGGTGACCAGGATGCGCTTGCCGGCCAGGACTTTCGGCTGGAAGGCTGCGATCATTTCCGCCAGCAGTTGTTCCGGTTCCAGCATGCGGCCCAGGCCCACTTCGCCGCAGGCCTGGTCGCCGGCGGCAGGGCCGAACACGGTGATGCCGTCTGCACGCACCTGTTCAACATTGCGCTGGGTGGCCGGGTTGGACCACATTTCCACATTCATGGCCGGCGCGATCAGCAAGGGCACGCGGCTTGGGCGGGCCAGGCACATGGTCGACAGCAGGTCGTCGCACACGCCGTGCGCCAGCTTGTAGATGAAGTCGGCGGAGCAGGGCGCGATCAGGATGGCGTCGGCATCGCGCGTGACGTCGATGTGGGCCATATTGTTGTTCACGCGCGGATCCCACTGGCTGCTGAAGACCGGCTTGCCGGACAGCGCCTGCATCGTCACCGGAGTGATGAAGTGGGTCGCGGCATCGGTCATCACGACCTGCACCGAAGCGCCTTCCTTGGTCAGCGCGCGGCACAGTTCAGCGGCCTTGTAGCAGGCGACGCCGCCGGACAGGCCGAGGACGATTTTCTTGCCAGTCAGTTCCATTTTGCTGCTCCTACTTGTTCACGCGGCGCAGTTCGTCCAGTACGAACAGTGCGGCGCCAATGCAGATGGCGGTGTCGGCGATGTTAAAGGCCGGGAAGTGGCCGAAGCCGCTCCAGTGGAAGTCGAGGAAGTCGATCACGTGGCCGTGCCAGATGCGGTCGATCACGTTGCCGACTGCGCCGCCCAGGATCAGGGACAGGGCCCAGCAGAACATGCGCTGGCCGCTGTGGCGCATCAGCAGGTAGATGATGTACAGCGCGGCGAAGACGCCGATGGCGGTGAACAGGTGGCGCTGCCAGCCGCCTTCATTGGCCAGGAAGCTGAATGCGGCGCCTTTGTTGTAGGCCAGGACCAGGTTGAAGAAGCTGGTGATGACTTTTTCTTCACCATACACGAATAGCTTGCTGATCGTGATTTTGCTTAGCTGGTCCAGCAGGATGATGATGAAGGCGATGCCCAGCCATGGGGCCATGCTGCCGGAGGGTTTGCTGCTGAAGGTAGTGGTCTTTTTGGTGGCCATGGAGATTCGTGGTGAGCGCCGCCGCGCGGGAGCGCGGCGGCAAAGCCATATCAGGCGAACTTGCGGGACTCGCCGGCGCCGAACAGGTTGGAGTAGCAACGGCCGCACAGGCCCGGATGGTCGGCGTGCGAACCTACGTCGGCGCGGTAGTGCCAGCAGCGCTCGCACTTCTGCGCGGTCGATGCCGCCACGTTCACTGCTTCATCGGCTACCGCAGGCACTTCCACGGCCTTGGCCAGCGAAGTGATGAAGATGAACTTCAGGTCGTCGTCCAGCGATGCCAGCGCCTTGAACTTGTCGCCGGCGGCCTTGATCTCCAGTTCCGCCTGCAGCGAGGAGCCGATCGCACCGGAGCCGCGCAGTTCTTCCAGTTGCTTGGTCACGTCGGCACGCACGGCGATGATGGTCGCGTACTTGGCCATCAGGGCTTCGGCGTCCGCCAGTTCCGGCAGCTGCCACCAGGTCTGGGTGTAGATGGTCTCGTCGCTGGCTTTGAACGATTCTTCGCCGGCGAACGATGCCCACGCCTCTTCGGCGGTGAAGCACAGCACCGGCGCCATCAGGCGCAGCAGCGACTGGGTGATGTGCCACAGCGCGGTCTGCGCGGAACGGCGTGCCTTGGAATCCACGGCGCTGGTGTACAGGCGGTCCTTCAGGATGTCCAGGTAGAAGCCGCCCAGGTCCTCGGAGCAGAAGTTCTGCAGCTTGGACACCACCGGGTGGAATTCGTAACGCTCGTAATGGCGCGACAGGTCGGCCTGCAGCGCAGCCATATTGGCCAGCGCGTAGCGGTCGATTTCCAGCAGCTCGGCGACCGGCACCGCATTCGCTTTCGGATCGAAGTCCGAGGTGTTGGCCAGCAGGAAGCGCAGGGTGTTGCGGATGCGGCGGTACGACTCGGTCACGCGCTTCAGGATCTCGTCGGAGATCGACAGCTCGGAGGTGTAGTCGGTGGCAGCCACCCACAGGCGCAGGATATCGGCGCCCAGGGTGTCGGAAACCTTCTGCGGCGCGACGGTGTTGCCGATCGACTTGGACATCTTCTTGCCTTCGCCGTCGACCACGAAGCCGTGGGTCAGCAGGGCCTTGTACGGCGGACGGCCGTTCAGCATCGAAGAGGTCAGCAGCGAGGAGTGGAACCAGCCGCGGTGCTGGTCCGAGCCTTCCAGGTACAGATCGGCCGGGAAATGCGATTGCTCAGGATGCGAGCCGCGCAGCACGGTCTGGTGAGTGCAGCCGGAGTCGAACCAGACGTCCAGCGTGTCCTTGTTCTTCACATAGTGTTCGGCTTCCGCACCCAGCAGCGTGGCCGGATCCAGCGCCTGCCAGGCGTCGATGCCGCCTTGCTCGATCAGCTTGGCCACCTGCTCCAGCAGTTCCGCGGTGCGCGGATGCAGCTCGCCGGTTTCCTTGTGGACGAACACCGCCATCGGCACGCCCCACTGGCGCTGGCGCGACAGGGTCCAGTCCGGACGGTTGGCGATCATGCCGTGCAGGCGCGCCTTGCCCCAGTCAGGGAAGAATTCGGTGGCTTCGATGCCTTCCAGCGCGGTTTCGCGCAGGGTGGAACCGCCGTCCAGCGGCTGGATGTCCATGCCGGCGAACCACTGCGAGGTGGCGCGGTAGACGATCGGGGTCTTGTGGCGCCAGCAGTGCATGTAGCTGTGGTCGAACATCTTCAGTTCGAACAGGGCGCCCGCTTCGCGCAGCGCTTCGCAGATCGGCTTGGAGGCTTCCCAGATGCTCATGCCGCCGAACAGCGGCAGGGAAGGGATGTATTTGCCGTCGCCCATCACCGGCTTCAGGATTTCATCGTCCTTCATGCCGTGCGATTTGCAGGAGATGAAGTCGTCCTGGCCGTAAGCTGGGGCCGAGTGCACCACGCCGGTACCGCTTTCGGTGGTCACGTAGTCGGCGATGTAGACCGGCGACAGGCGGTCGTAGAACGCGTCGCGGGCGTGCAGCGGGTGCTTGAAGGCGATGCCGGCCAGTTTGTCGCCGGTGGCGGTGGCGATGACGCTGCCTTCCAGCTTGTAGCGCTCCAGGCAGGAGGCCACCAGGTCCTTGGCCAGGATCAGCAGCAGCGGCTTGCCATCGCGCTCGGTCTGCACCAGCGCGTAGGTCACTTCGTGGTGCATGTTCAGGGCCTGGTTGGACGGGATGGTCCAGGGGGTGGTGGTCCAGATCACCACGAAGCCGTCGCCGGCCGGCAGGGCGGGCAGGCCGAAGGCGGTTGCCAGCTTGTCGTGTTCGTGGAAGGCGAAGCCGACGTCGATCGCCGGGTCGCGCTTGTTCTGGTATTCCACTTCCGCTTCCGCCAGGGCGGAACCGCAATCGAAGCACCAGTTCACAGGCTTCAGGCCGCGATAGACGTAGCCTTTTTCCAGCAGCTTGCCCAGGGCGCGCAGCTCGTCGGCTTCGTTACCGTAGTTCATGGTCAGGTAAGGATTATCCCATTCGCCCAGCACGCCCAGGCGGATGAAGTCCTTCTTCTGGCGCTCGACCTGCTCGTGAGCGTAGGCGCGGGCCTTGGTCAGCACATCGGCGGTCGGCAGGTTCTTGCCGAACAGCTTTTCGATCTGGATCTCGATCGGCATGCCGTGGCAATCCCAGCCCGGCACATAAGGCGCGTCGAAGCCGGCCAGGGTGCGCGACTTGACCACGATGTCTTTCAGGATCTTGTTGACGGCGTGGCCGATGTGGATGTCGCCGTTGGCGTAGGGAGGACCGTCATGCAGCACGAACTTCGGGCGGCCCTTGGCGGCCTTGCGCACGCGTTCGTAGATCTTCTTGTCCTGCCATTGCTTGACCCAGCCCGGTTCGCGCTTGGCCAGGTCGCCGCGCATCGGGAATGGGGTTTCGGTCATATTGACCGGGTATTTGCTCTCTTGTTTCTTCGGTTTGTTGTCAGACATGATGAATGCTTTAAGTTTGTGTTTCGGTTGGCGCTTGCGGAGTTGGGCAAGGCCTAAATTCGGTCGGTGACGGAGTTGGCGGCGAAGAAGGCGCGCGCTTGGCCGGCGTCGCGCTCGATGGCCTTGACCAGGGTAGGCAGGTCAATGAACTTTTCTTCGTCACGTATCTTTTGCAGGAATTCGACGCGCACCACCTTGCCGTAGCAGTTCCGGGCGAAGTCGAAGACATGGACTTCCAGCAGCACGCGGCCGGCGTCCTCCACCGTCGGGCGCACGCCAAGGCTGGCGACAGCCGGCAGCGGCTTCTCGTCCAGGCCGTGCACCTGCACGATGAAAATGCCCGAGAGGGCAGGTCGGTGCGGCACGCGCAGGTTCAGGGTCGGAAAGCCGATATCGCGCCCCAGCTTGGCGCCGTGGATCACATGGCCGGAAATCGAATAGGGATGTCCCAGCAGCGCCTGCGCGTGCAGGAAGTCGCCTTCTGCCAGCGCGCTGCGCACGGCGGAAGAGGAAATGCGGGTTTCGCCATTGCGCACGGTCGGCAGCACTTCGACTTCGAAGCCGTACTGTTTGCCCGCTTCGGTCAGCATGGCAACGTTGCCGGCACGCCTGGCGCCGTAGCAGAAGTCGTCGCCTACCATCAGCCATTTCACGTGCAGGCCTTCGACCAGCACCTTTTCGACGAAGGCTTGCGGCGACTGGCCGGCGAAGGCGTCGCAGAAGTGCTCGACGATCACGCGGTCGACGCCATTGTTTTCCAGGGCCTGCAGCTTGTCGCGCAGGTTGGCGATGCGCGGCGGGGCTTTCGACATATCGCCCATCTTGTGGGCGAAGAATTCGCGGGGATGGGGCTCGAAGGTCATCACGGCCGATTCCAGCCCGAGGCGATCGGCGGCCGCGCGCACGCGCGCCAGCAACGCCTGGTGGCCGCGGTGGACACCGTCGAAGTTGCCAATCGTCAGGGCGCAGGGCGCACGCGCCGCTGCATTGGGGAGTCCGCGAAATACCTTCATTTATATTGCTGTCAGGCTCAAATGCTTGATTATAAGGCTTCAAAGTAAAAAAGCGCTGCCTGCGGTTGCAGGCAGCGCTTTTTGGCTCAGCCCGGCTTTGATCAGACCGGGTTGTTAATGTACATGGTCCAGTAGCGGGCCAGTTCAGGCTCGCCAGCGGTACCTTTCACCGACTTCAGGGTGCTGATGGCTGCAGATTTCTTGCCAGCAACATACTGAGCCACGCCGTAGTGCAGCTTCATTTCTTCAGGCTTGCGGCCGGTGCCCAGCTTGATCGCTTCTTCCATCAGCTTCAGGCCATCGGCCTTGCCGTCGGAAACCATGGCGTAGCCCAGGTTGGCCAGGCCGTCAGCATCCTTTTCCTTGCGGAAGTTGGCTTCCTGGGTGGCAGCGTTCTTCTGCTGGTCGGCCAGGGTCTTGGTGGCCAGGTCTTTCAGGCGCTGGTGGCGGCCGGCGTCGGCGCCGGTGCCCAGGGCACCTTTCTTGTAGCCTTCGTCGACGATCTTCAGGGCTTCAGCCGGGTTGCCGGCTTGCAGGGCCAGCTGGCCCATTTCCATGAATTCAGCAGGCTTGGCGATCTGCTTCAGGGCCAGCTTGAGGCGCATCACGTCCAGGTTCAGGGACGAGGAGAAGCCTGGCTTGCCCACCACGCGGTTCAGCAGGTCAGCCCAGTAGGATGCCTTTGGATAGGATGCCGCCAGTTTTTCCAGGGTCTGCACGTAGCCGGCCTTGTCGTTCTGCTTCAGCTGGATGTTGGCCAGCATTTGCAGGTTGCCTTCGGACTTGGCGCCTTGCAGTTCCTTGGCAGCTTCGTTCAGCTTGCCGCTCTGGTAGTAGGTCTGGATCAGCTGCTCGCGCATCTGGGAGTTGTTCGGATTATCCTTCAGGACCTTCTGGATGTAGGTGATCGCTTTTGGATAGTCACGGGCGCGCAGGTAGATGCTGGCCAGTGCTTCGGTAATCTTTGGTGCTTGTGCGGAAGACAGCTTAGGGGAAGCCAGCACTTGTTCGAAGGCGCGGGCAGCGGTCTCATTTTCGCCGGCTGCGGTTGCGGCCGAGCCTCGGGTGTACTCGATCTGGAACTTTTCCAGCTCGGACTTGCCACCGACTGCGTCAGCTTCCTTCAGTTTCGCCAGGGCTTCCTTGTAGCGGCCGGAGGAGGCCAGCTTCTGCGCTTCTTGCAGTGGCTTGCCCACTTCGGCGCGCACGTTCTCGGCATAAGCGATGGACGATACACCCATCATTGGAACGGCAGCGTTGAAACCAATTGCGGCCATTACCAGGCCAAGATGTGCGAGACGAAACTTAATCATGGGGTGATTTTCTTTCTTCAAAATGCGAAATAGGCAGGATAACCTGCCTATTTGGGAAAATAAAGGGTGTTTTGGCCCAATTATTTACTGGAACTGCTCGTTGCCGACCAGACCAATCTTGGTGACGCCCAGACGCTGTGCCGAAGCCATTACGCCTGCAACCACACTGTAGTTAACCAGCTTGTTCGGACGCAGGTGCACTTCAGGCTGGTCAGCCTGTGCCGCTACGGCGATCAGCTTGTTTTCCAGGGCAGGGCGGTCAGGTACGACCACGTTGTCCCACAGGATGGTGCCGTCGAAGTCAACGTCGATGGTCACGACCACAGGTTCCTTGGTTGGCGGTGGCGGGGTGCCGACCGGCATGTTCAGGTTGACCGAGTGGTTCGCTTTTGGAATGGTGATGATCAGCAGAATGATCAGAACCAGCATGACGTCGATCATCGGCGTCATGTTCATTTCCATCATCGGTTCCGACTCACCGCCGGAACTGCCTACGCTCATACTCATGAAATGTGTTCCTTTTCAGAAGGCCGCCCCCGCTACAGCCAGGGGCGGCTTGTTCTTACATCTTATCAGGCGGTTCGGTGATGAAACCGACCTTCTGGATGCCAGCGCGCTGGGTGGTGTAGATCACACGGCCGATCGATTCATATTTCGCGTCTTTGTCGCCGCGGACATGAACTTCAGGCTGAGGCACCTTCACAGCTTCCTCTTTCAGAAAATCGAACAGCTCATTCGCGTCGCGCATTTTCTTCTGGTTCCAGTAGATGTCGCCATCTTTGTTAACAACGATGTTGACGTTCTCTGGTTTGGTCTGGATTGCCTGGTTGATCTCTTCCGGCAGGTTGATCTTCTGCAGTTTGAGAACGACCGGGCTCGTGATCAGGAAGATGATCAGCAGAACCAGCATGATGTCCACGAGCGGAGTCGTGTTGATCTCACTGTTAAGCTGCTCTTCTCCCCCGGTATCGGAGCCTACAGACATCGACATGGTATTAACCTACTTTTTTCGACGAAGCAGCAGCGTTCGAGGTGGACATTGCGCCGGAGATCAGCACGGAGTGCACGTCTGCGGAGAAGGAACGCACATCTTCCATTGCGGTCTTGTTACGACGCAGCAGCCAGTTGTAACCCAGAACGGCAGGAACTGCGACCAGCAGACCGAAAGCGGTCATGATCAGCGCTTCACCCACTGGACCTGCAACTTTGTCGATCGATGCGTTACCGGTCATACCGATGTTGGTCAGCGCGCCGTAAATACCCCAAACGGTACCGAACAGGCCGATGAACGGAGCGGTCGAACCAACGGTTGCCAGGAAGGACAGGCCATCGGACAGGCGGGACTGAACTTTGTCAACAGCGCGCTGGATGGACATGGTCACCCAGGTCGACAGGTCGATTTGTTCCAGCAGGGCGCCGTCGTGGTGAGCGGTTGCCTTGGTGCCGGTTTCAGCGATGAAGCGGAATGGGGAACCTTCGGTCAGGGTAGCGGTGCCGGCAGCGATCGAGGATGCTTTCCAGAACTTGGCAGCGGTTTCTTTCTGCTGCTTGAAGATCTTCTGCTGGTCGATGATCTTGGTCACGATGATGTACCAGGAACCGATCGACATGATCGACAGGATGATCAGGGTAGCACGAGCAACGAAGCCAGCTTCCCACACAGCGGAGATACCGAATGGGTTTTCGACTTCTTCTTTAGCGGCTGGAGCAGCTGGAGCAGCAGCTGGAGCGGCTGCGTCGGCTGCTGGAGCGGCTGCCGCGTCAGCTGCTGGAGCTGCAGGTGCGTCAGCGGCTGGAGCCGAAGCGGCTGCCGAGGCAGGCGCGTCAGCCATGGCTGGGGCGCTTACCAGGGCGGTAGCTGCGGTCACCGAGAACAGCACAGCGGCCAGTACAGCGGACAAACGGGTATTCTTAAACATGCTTCCTCCAAATTTGAAAAATAATCAGTTCGCTGGCTTAAACGACAACGGACTTACTTAGTTGCGAGACGGTGTTCTGTCTCAGGTTTATTCCAGCGTCCAGACGTATTGCATCTGTTGCCAGCCTTCTTGCGGCTTGCCGTCGACCGTTGCAGGCTTGAATTTGCACTTGGAAATACCAACTTGTGCGGCCTTGTCCAGGTCACGGAAACCACTAGATTTCACTACTTTTGCCTCAGCTACGTGGCCGTCCACACCGATCAGGAAGGACATGGTCACAGTGCCAGTCTCTTCGTTACGCAGCGACGACTTCGGCCATTCTGGCTTGGCGCAGGTGCTGAAGTCGACCACAGCCGGGGTACGTACACCGGTTGCCGCAGGGGCTGGAGGTGCAGGTTGTGCCGGAGGGGCTGGGCGAATATCGGTGGTTGCTGGCTTCACGTTGGTCGCGTTGGCGATCACGTTCTGCGCTGGCGGCGGTTGCTGCACGTTCACTTCGACCGGAGGAATGAATGGCGGTGGTGGTGCCTTCATCTCTGGTGGAGGTGGCGGTGGTGGCAGTTCTTTTGGCGGAGGCGGGGCGACCTCCTCGATGATCTTGGTCTCCACCGGTTCGATCATCTTGCTAATCATTTTCTTGCCCAAGCCGGAAACAATACCGTAACCAGCAATTATGTGCAGGACTACGACGAACACGATGCCCGTATAGTTCTTCTTCCCGGCAATTTTCTCGTTATCACTGAAATTCATGCCTGCTTTCTCCAATACCAACTCTTGTGTTGCTACTTTAAACCCCCAAAATGGCGACACAAAGCTACAGCCGCATCCGGGACGTCGGCGAATTATACATACGAATTTTGGATTTTTGCATAGAATTTTGTCCCGAAAACCGTTTAAATTTCATGCCCTTAGCCCCATATTGGCAGGCTGTTACCAGACTACGCCGAAGTGGTCTGGCAGAAAAAGCAAGAGAAAATTGACCATTTTTTCGCCTCTGCGATTGATCTTCATCACTTTTTCGCGTGGACGAAAGAATGCTCGCTCACAACGGCGGCGAGGCTAAGGAAATTCGGCGAAGTGTGTTGCTTCGACGTAACTCTGTCAAAAGCGGCCGTCAGATCACCCGGTTGCGCTTCTCGCGCTTGCACTCGATGGTGCTGATCACCTGGCCATCCGGCGCGACCGTATCCAGGTGAACGTCGAATCCCCACAGGCGGGCCACGTGTTTCAGTACTTCATTGGCCTGCTGGTTGAGGGGACGGCGGTTGTACTGCGTATGGCGCAGTGTCAGGGCGCGGTCGTCGCGGGTATTGACGGACCACACCTGTATATTAGGCTCCCGGTTGCCCAGGTTGTACTGGTCGGCCAGCATTTGCCGCACATAGCGGTAGCCCAGCTCATCGTGGATGGCCGAGACGGCCAGCTTATCGTTCTTGTCGTCATCTAATACAGCAAAGAAGTGGAACTCGCGGATCAGGCGCGGCGAAAGATATTGCGCTATGAAGCTTTCATCCTTGAAATTGCGCATGGCGAAGTCGAGCGTCTTCTTCCAGTCGCTGCCGGCGATATCGGGGAACCATTCGCGGTCTTCCGGCGTCGGGTTCTCGCAGATGCGCCGGATGTCAGACATCATGGCAAAGCCCAGCGCATAGGGGTTGATGCCGTTGTAGTAGGGGCTATGCACCGGCGGCTGGTACACCACATTGGTGTGGCTCTTCAGGAATTCCATCATGAAGCCATCGCTGACCACGCCCTCGTCGTACAACTGGTTGAGGATGGTGTAGTGCCAGAAGGTCGCCCAGCCTTCGTTCATCACCTGGGTCTGGCGCTGCGGGTAGAAGTACTGGCTGATCTTGCGCACGATACGCACGATCTCGCGCTGCCAGGGTTCCAGCAGCGGGGCGTACTTCTCTATAAAGTACAGCAGGTTCTCTTCCGGTTCGGGCGGAAAGCGCGGCGCCGGCTTGTCGACCGCTTCTTCTTCGCGGCGCGGCACGGTGCGCCACAGCTCGTTGATCTGCGACTGCAGGTAGGCTTCGCGCTCTTTCTGCTTCATCTGTTCCTGCGCCAGCGACAGCTTGGCCGGCCGCTTGTAGCGGTCGACGCCGTAGTTCTGGATCGCGTGGCAGGAATCGAGCAGCAACTCAATGGCATCGATACCATGCCGCTGTTCGCATTCGGTAATGTAATTCTTGGCAAACACCATGTAATCGATGATGGCGTCGGCATCGGTCCAGGTCTTGAACAGGTAGTTGCCTTTAAAGAAGGAGTTATGGCCATAAGCGGCGTGGGCAATGACCAGCGCCTGCATGGTCAGGCTGTTTTCCTCCATTAAATAGGCGATGCAGGGATTGGAATTGATGACGATCTCATACGCCAACCCCATTTGCCCGCGCTTATAGCCTTTCTCGGTAGCCAGGAAGTGCTTGCCGAACGACCAGTGCGCATACGATACCGGCATGCCCACTGAAGTGTAGGCATCCATCATTTGCTCGGCAGTAATGATCTCAAGCTGGTTTGGATAGGTATCCAGGCCAAAGTTCTGCGCTACGCGGCGGATCTCTTCGTGCGCCTGCTCGATCAGTTCAAACGTCCATTCGGATTGCTCCGGCAGGGCGCGCGGATGCGGGGGGCGCTTGGTCATCTGGTTCATTTTGGCTGCTTCTTGAACAGTTCGCGGAACACCGGATAGATATCGGCCGGCGTGACTATCTTCTGCATGGCGAAGTGCTGGTGGTATTCGGGGATCTGGGCGTATTGCTCCCACAGGTTCTGCGGCGGGCCGTCCGTGATCTCGACGTAGGTGTAGTACTGCACCTTGGGCATGATGGTGTTGACCAATAATTGCCGGCACAGCACGGAATCGTTGTCCCAGTTGTCGCCGTCGGACGCTTGCGCCACGTAGGCGTTCCAGCTGCCGCCGCCGAAGCGCTCGTCAATGATCTTGTTCAGCAGGTGCAGCGCCGAGGACACCACGGTGCCGCCCGATTCGCGCGAATGGAAGAATTCATTCTCATCCACTTCCGACGCCGCCGTATGGTGGCGGATGAACACCACCTCGATCTTATCGTAGACGCGCTTGAGGAACAGGTAGAGCAGGATGAAGAAGCGCTTGGCCGTATCTTTGCGCTGCTCGTCCATCGAGCCCGATACGTCCATGATGCAGAACATCACGGCCTGGGTCATCGGCTTCGGCACCTTGATGCGGTTGGAGTAGCGCAGGTCGAAGGGGTCGATGTAAGGAATGGCCAGCAAGCGCGTATGCAGGTGGTGGATCAGCTTCTTCAGCTCGATCACCTGCGGGTCGTCGAGCGGCGCGCCGGCCACCAGCAGTTCTTCCAGCTCGCGCTCGGCCTCGATCAGGCGCTTGCGCGAACTGCCGCCCACCGCAATGCGGCGGCCGAGGGCGCCGCGCAGGGAGCGCAGCACATGGATATTGGAAGGCGTGCCCGACACCGTGTAACCCGCCCGTTGCGGCTTGAATTCCGTGGTTGCCGTGAGCTGGGTCTTGATCATGTGCGGCAGTTCCAGGTCTTCGAAGAAGTAGTTCATGAATTCTTCGCGCGACAGTTCGAAGATGAAATCATCCTCGGTGGTCTGGTCGCTATTGCCTGCGCGGCCGCGGCCGCTGCCTCCGCCACCCTTGGGGCGGTTGATCAAATCGCCTTTCTGGTATTCCTCATTGCCTGGGTTGACGACTTCCCAGACCCCGCCGTGGGCGTGGCCGAACGACGGCTCGTTCACGTCCTTGACGGGAATGGATACTTTTTCGCCATTCTCGATGTCGGTGATCGAGCGCCCCTTGATGGCGCGCCCGACCGCATCCTTGATCTGGCCTTTGTAACGCCGCAAAAATCGTTCGCGGTTGACCGCGGACTTGTTCTTGCCCTGCAAACGACGGTCGATGAGGTAAGTCATGTGCCTCCTGCCTGCTTGATTGGCGCGTCCTGATTATCCCACTTTCAAATCAGGACGACTTCCTCACGCGCAGATACCATTCGCACAGCAGCCGGACTTGCTTGGCCGTGTATCCTTTTTCCACCATGCGCGCCACGAAGTCGGCGTGCTTGTTGGCGTCCTCGGCACTGGCCTTGGCATTGAAGGAAATCACCGGCAGCAGTTCCTCCGTATTGGAGAACATTTTCTTTTCGATCACCGTGCGGAACTTCTCGTAACTGGTCCAGGCAGGGTTCTTGCCGCCATTATTGGCGCGCGCCCGCAGCCCGAAGTTGACGATCTCATTACGGAAGTCTTTCGGGTTCGAAATCCCGGCCGGCTTCTCGATCTTCTCCAGTTCATTGTTCAGCGATTCGCGGTCGAAGCTTTCACCGGTATCCGGATCGCGGTATTCCTGGTCCTGGATCCAGAAGTCGGCAAAGGTTACGTAGCGGTCGAAAATGTTCTGGCCGTATTCGGAATAACTCTCCAGGTAGGCAGTCTGGATTTCCTTGCCGATGAACTCGACATAGCGCTGGGCCAGGTGCTCCTTTATATAGGAGAAGTACTTTTGCTCGGTCTCCGGCGGGAATTGCTCGCGCTCGACCTGCTGTTCCAGCACGTAGAGCAGGTGCACCGGATTGGCCGCCACTTCGGTCGAGTCGAAGTTGAAGACCTTGGACAGGATCTTGAAGGCGAAACGCGTGGACAGCCCGCTCATGCCTTCGTCGACCCCGGCGTAGTCCACATACTCGTGGATGGACTTGGCTTTCGGGTCGGTGTCCTTGAGGTTTTCACCGTCGTACACCAGCATTTTGCTGAAGATGCTCGAGTTTTCCGGCTCTTTCAGGCGCGACAGGATGGCGAACTGCGACATCATGCGCAGGGTGCCGGGGGCGCAAGGCGCCTTGTCGAGCGAAGAATTGTGCAGCAGTTTCTCGTAAATCTTGATTTCGTCGGTGACGCGCAGGCAGTACGGCACCTTCACTATATAGATACGGTCGAGGAATGCCTCGTTATTGCGGTTGTTCTTGAAGCTCTTCCACTCCGACTCATTCGAGTGCGCCAGGATGATGCCTTCGAAGGGGATGGCGCCAAAGCCTTCCGTGCCCTTGTAGTTGCCTTCCTGGGTGGCGGTCAGCAGCGGGTGCAGCACCTTGATCGG
>CAMLSG010000040.1 GCA_946482635.1 uncultured Duganella sp. | reverse complement strand
AACGCTTCTGGAAGTCGTACACGCCCAGCGGCGACGAGAAGCGCGCGGTGCGCGAAGTAGGGAGCACGTGGTTCGGTCCGCAGCAATAGTCGCCCAGCGATTCGGACGAGAAGCGGCCCAGGAACATGGCCCCTGCGTGGCGGATCTGGTCGGCCCACTGCTGCGGGTTCTCGGCCGAAATCTCCAGGTGTTCGGCGGCGATGCTGTTGGCAATGGCGCAGGCTTCCGCCATGTCGCGCACTTTCACCAGCGCGCCGCGGTCGCGCAGCGAGGTTTCGATGACGGCCTTGCGCGGCATGGTTGGCAACAGCTTGGCGATGCTGGCCTCGACCTTCGCGATGTATTCCGCGTCGGGGCAAAGCAGGATCGCTTGCGCCAGTTCATCGTGTTCGGCTTGCGAGAACAGGTCCATCGCGACCCAGTCAGGATCGGTGGTGCCGTCGCAGATCACCAGGATCTCCGACGGACCGGCGATCATGTCGATGCCGACGGTGCCGAACACGCGGCGCTTGGCCGAGGCGACATAGGCATTGCCAGGGCCGACGATCTTGTCGACCGGCTGGATGGTTTCCGTGCCGTGCGCCAGCGCGGCCACAGCCTGCGCACCGCCGATGCCGATCACGCGGGTCACGCCGGCGATGGCGGCGGCAGCCAGCACCATCTGGTTCTTCACGCCGTCCGGGGTCGGCACGACCATGATAATTTCTTCGACGCCAGCCACTTTCGCCGGCACGGCATTCATCAGCACCGACGATGGGTAGGCCGCCTTGCCGCCCGGGACGTAGATGCCCACGCGGTCCAGCGGCGTGATGCGCTGGCCGAGGATGGTGCCGTCGGCTTCGGTGTAGGTGAAGCCTTGCAGTTCCTGCTTCTGGCGCTCGTGGAAGGCGCGGATGCGGTCGGCGGCGGTTTGCAGTGCAGCGCGCTGCGCGCCAGGCAGTGCGGCCAGCGCGGCATCCAGCTCCGGCTGGGTGATGTCGAAATCGGCCATCGACGCGGCCTTGGTGCGGTCAAAGCGGTTGGTGTATTCCAGCACCGCATCGTCGCCGCGTGCGCGCACGTCGGCGATGATCTTTGCTACCGCGCCTTCGATGGCGTCGTCGGTTTCAGCTTCAAAGGCCAGCAACGCGTCGAGCGTTTCCTGGAAGTCGTCTTGGGTGGAGTCGAGTTTGCGGATCATGACCATTACGCTTTCGCCAGCGAGGCGCGTTCAAATGCTTCGATAATCGGTTGCAGGCGGGCGCGCTTCATTTTCAGCGCGGCCTGGTTGACAACGAGGCGCGACGAGATGTCCATGATCTCTTCCACTTCCACCAGGTTGTTGGCGCGCAGCGTGCTGCCGGTGGAGACCACGTCGACGATCGCGTCGGACAGGCCAACCAGCGGCGCCAGCTCCATCGAGCCATACAGCTTGATCAGGTCGACGTGCACGCCCTTCTTGCCGAAGTGCTCGCGCGCGATCGAGGTGAACTTGGTCGCCACGCGCAGGCGGGCGCCCTGGCGCACCGCGGTCTCGTAATCGAAACCGGCCCGGGTCGCCACCGACATGCGGCACTTCGCGATGTGCAAGTCCACCGGCTGGTACAGGCCTTCGCCGCCATGCTCCAGCAATACGTCCTTGCCCGCCACGCCGAAATCCGCCGCGCCATGCTGCACATAGGTCGGCACGTCGGATGCGCGCACGATCAGTACGCGAATGCCAGGGTCCGAGGTAGGCAGGATCAGCTTGCGGGAGGTTTCCGGATTTTCGAGGACCTTGATGCCGGCCGCTTCCAGCAGCGGCATCGTGTCTTCGAAGATCCGGCCTTTCGACAGGGCGAGAATGAGTTCCATAACGATTTACTTGATACGGGTGATATTGGCGCCAACGGCGGACAGCTTCACTTCCATGCGGTCATAGCCGCGGTCCAGGTGGTAGATGCGGTCGACCAGGGTTTCGCCCTTGGCAGCCAGGCCGGCAATCACCAGCGAGGCCGATGCGCGCAGGTCGGTCGCCATCACCGGCGCGCCGATCAGCTGGTCAACGCCATCGATGTAGGCGGTGTTGCCGTCGATGGAAATCTTCGAGCCGAGGCGGTTCATTTCCTGCACGTGCATGAAGCGGTTCTCGAAAATGGTTTCGGTCACCTTGCTGCTGCCGCTGGCGATCAGGTTCACCGCCATGAATTGCGCCTGCATGTCGGTCGGGAAGCCCGGATACTCGGTGGTGCGGAAGGAAACCGGCTTTGGACGCTGGTCCATTTTCGCGCGGATCCAGTTGTCGCCAACGGTCAGATCGACGCCCATTTCACGCAGCTTGTCGAGCGCCACGTCGAAGATGTCGGTGCGGGTATTGCGGATGGTGATGTCGCCGCCGGCCGCCGCCACGGCGCACAGGAAGGTCGCCGCTTCGATACGGTCGGAAATCACGTCGTGCTTGGCGCCATGCAGCTCAGGCACGCCCTGGATCACCAGGCGGTCGGTGCCGATGCCTTCGATCTTCGCGCCCATGGCCACCAGCAGGTTGGCCAGGTCGGTCACCTCCGGCTCGCGCGCAGCGTTCTCCAGGACAGTTTCGCCTTCGGCCAGGGTTGCTGCCATCAGCAGGTTCTCGGTGCCGGTCACGGTGATCATGTCGGTCACGATGCGGGCGCCTTTCAGCTTCTTGCACTTGGCGTAGATATAGCCGCCGTCGATGCTGATCTCGGCGCCCAGCGCACGCAGGCCCTTGATGTGCTGGTCCACTGGACGCGAGCCGATGGCGCAGCCGCCCGGCAGCGATACCTTGGCTTCGCCGAAGCGCGCCAGCAGCGGGCCCAGTACCAGGATCGATGCGCGCATGGTCTTCACCAGCTCATACGGCGCTTCGTATTTGTCGATCTTCGAACCGTTCAGCGTGACCTTCTCGCCGTCCTGCTCAACCGACAGGCCGGTCTGGCGCAGCAGCTTGAGCATGGTCGCCACGTCGTGCAGCAGCGGCACATTGGTCAGTTCCAGGTCGCCCGCGGTCAGCAGGCCCGCGCACAGGATTGGCAGGGCAGCGTTCTTGGCGCCGGAAATCTTGATGTCGCCGACCAGGCGCTTGCCGCCGGTGATGAGCAGTTTGTCCATATTGTTCTTATCCTTGGAATTCTTCTGGGGTCAGGGTTTTCATCGACAGTGCGTGGATCTCTTCGCGCATGCGGTCGCCCAGCGCGGCATACACCAGCTGGTGGCGCTGGATCAGGCGCTTGCCGGCGAAGGCAGGCGACACGATCACGGCCTGGAAGTGCTGGCCGTCGCCCTCCACTTGCAGGTGGGTGCATTCGAGGCCGGCAGCGATGTAGCTGTGGATTGCTTCTGGAGTTGTGGTCACTTTGAATTCCTCAATAAATCAGTGGCGCAGGCGGTAGCCGCTGCGCAGTAGTTTGATAGCGAGCAGCGCCAGCACCACCAGGAAGGCGGAGACGATGGCGACGCTGATCCATGGGTTCACGTCCGACTGCCCGAAGAAGCCGTAGCGGAAGCCGTCGATCATGTAGAAGAACGGGTTCGCGTGGGATACGGCCAGCCAGAATGGCGGCAGCGAATGGATCGAATAGAACACGCCGGCCAGGAAGGTCAGCGGCACGATCAGGAAATTCTGGAAGGCGGCCAACTGGTCGAACTTCTCGGCCCAGATGCCGGCGATCAGGCCCATGGTGCCCAGGATCGCTGCGCCAAGCAGGGCAAAGACGAGAATCCACAGCGGCGCGGTGAAGCTCAGGTGCGCGAACCAGGCGGTAATCGCGAACACGCCAAAGCCCACGGTAATGCCGCGCACCATCGAGGCCAGCACGTAAGCGGAGAAAATCTCCCAGTGCGACAAAGGCGTCAACAGCACGAACACCAGGTTGCCGGTGATCTTGGACTGGATCAGCGAGGACGAGGAGTTGGCGAAGGAATTCTGCAGGACGCTCATCATCACCAGGCCCGGGATCAGGAAGGCGGTATAGGTCACGCCAGGATAGACCTCGACGCGGCCCGACAGCACGTGCCCGAAGATCAGCAGATACAGCATGGCGGTCAGGATCGGCGCGGCGATCGTCTGCGTCGCAACCTTGTAGAAGCGCAGCGTCTCTTTGTAGACCAGGGTACGGAAACCGGTGGTGATCATACGATGTTCTCGTCCATGATTTGCAGGAAGATGTCTTCCAGGTCGGCCTGCTGCAGCTGCATCTCGTCGATGCTGATGCCGCCCTGGCGCAAGCGGGCCAGGATGCCTTCCACTTCCGCGTAGTCGTTGATGCGCAGGCTGTACTTGTTGTCTTCCGGCGGATGGTTCAGCAGCGGCTGCAGCTCTTCCGGCAGCGAGTTGTGCGGCAGGTGCAGCACCAGCTGCGAGCCGGAGATGCGGCGAATCAGCTGCGACATGGTGTCCAGCGCCACCACCTTGCCCAGCTTGAGCATGGCGACGCGCTTGCACATGGCCTGGGCTTCTTCCAGGTAGTGCGTGGTCAGCACGATGGTGTGGCCTTCGCGATTCAGGCGCGTGATGAACTGCCACAGGGTCTGGCGCAGCTCCACGTCCACGCCGGCAGTCGGTTCGTCCAGCACGATGACTGGCGGCTTGTGCACCAGCGCCTGCGCGACCAGCACGCGGCGCTTCATGCCGCCGGACAGGGCGCGCATATTGGTGTCGGCCTTGTTGGCCAGGCCCAGCTCCTCCATCACCTCGTCGATCCATTTGTCGTTGTTGCCCAGGCCGAAGTAGCCGGACTGCAAGCGCAGCGTTTCGCGCACCGTGAAGAAGGGATCGAATACCAGTTCCTGCGGCACCACGCCCAATTTGCGTCGCGCTGCGCGGAAATCGGACACCACGTCATGGCCGTGGATCTTGACGCTGCCGGCATCGGCGCGGATCAGGCCGGCGATGATGGAGATCAGGGTGGTCTTGCCGGCCCCGTTTGGCCCCAGCAAGCCAAAGAACTCGCCTTCCTCGATTTTCAGGGACACGCCGCCAAGCGCCTGCAGCGCCTTGTAGCGCTTCTGGACGTTGCTGATTTCGATTGCTGTCATGCTTACTTGTATAGATAACTGGGACAACGATGACCGTTGTAAAGGCGCGCGCTCATCAGGCGCGGTAGACGGTCAATTATATTGGAAATTTGGTTCGGGCTCGCCGAACCGGTTGAAACTACGCTACTGCTAGGGGCGGGGGGTGAGGCGGGGTCAATGATGATGCAGGTCGGCGGGCGACACGAGCGTGCACACGCCGTAGAGCTTGGTCAAGCTCTGGAGCTGTCCTGGCAGGTTGCGCAGTTCCAGCTTGATGCCGCTTTGGGCGGCAGCGCGCTGCCATGCCAGCATGACTGACACGGCAGCGGAGTCCACTGCTTCCACCTGGCTCAGGTCGAATACGGTCTGGCCGGCGCGCAGCGCAGCCAAACCGTGCGCCAGCGCCTCCGTGGCGTTGGCCACGGTCAGCGACTTCAGCGACAGCTGATTGGAAACAGTGGTATCAGGCATTATTTACCTGCAGTCTTCAGCGGCTTGGAAGCCAGCTTCTTGTTCTTTTCGGACAGGGTCTTGATCAGGCCATCGATGCCGCCCTTCGAGATCTCCGAAGCGAAAGTACCTTTGTAGGCTTCCACCAGCCATGCGCCCAGCACGTTGATGTCATAGATCTTCCAGCCGGCGTCGGTCTTGGCCACGCGGTAGTTCAGCTGGATCGGCTCGCCACGCGCCTGGTTTACCTGGGAACGCACTTCCACCTCGGTGTCGCCTGGCGAAGAACGCATAGGCTTGAAATCGACGGTCTGGTCTTTCACCTGGGACAGGGCGCCCGAGTAGGTGAAGATCAGCAGGGTGCGGAATTCGGCAGCCAGTTGCTTTTGCTGGTCCGGGGTAGCTTCGCGCCAGTAGCGGCCGGCTGCCAGCGAGGTCATGCGCTGGAAGTCGACATAAGGCAGGATCTTGGTTTCAACCAGGTCCATGACTTTCTTCTGGTTGCCGGCCTGGATGTCCTTGTCGGACTTGGCGGTTTCCAGCACTTCGGAGCTGATGCGCTTGACCAGCGCATCAGGCGCTTCGGCGGAAGGAGCAGGAGCGGCAAATGCGCTGGTGGCAAAAGCTACCGTTGCGACCGCGATCAGTTGTTTGATCAGTTTCATTGTTCTTTACCTATGTAGGGTTGTGTTCCGGGTCACAGGCTGGGTTTGGTTTCAGCCGGTTCCGGCATTATAGCCTGAGGCTGCTTTGGAGCCTCGTCCTCCACTTCAGGCTTCTTCTGCTTGTCCTTTGGACCGTCTTCGCCATCGTAAACCTGGCTGTTACGGCGCTGCATCCAACCGTCACGGATGAACTCGTAGCGGTCGAGGGCGGCATCTTCAAGCAGCGTCGACGCGTCCAGCAGGGCTGCACGCTGGTCGACAACACGAACAACGGTGCCGGTGTTGCGCACGTTGACAGGATCTTTGTATTGCCATGGATCGGCATAGATATCCACAGGCAGGCCAGCGGTATCACGCACGGTCGACGGGCCCAGCAGCGGCAGCATCAGGTAGGGACCGGATGGCACGCCCCAGGAACCCAGGGTCTGGCCGAAATCTTCTTTATGTTTTTGCAAACCTGCTTCGGATGCAATGTCGAGCACGCCCAGCAGGCCGAAGGTCGAGTTCATCGCCACGCGCATCAGGTCCGACATGCCATCGCCAACTTTGCCTTGCAGCAGGTTGTTGGCAGCGGTCCAGACGTCAGCCAGGTTGCCGAAGAAGTTGCTCACGCCGGTCTGGAAAAAGCCCGGGGTCACGTTCTTGTAGACGGTGGCGGTCGGCTTCAGCGCGTATTCATCGACCTTGTCGTTGAAGTTGAAGACGGCGCGGTTATAGCTTTCGTACGGGTCACGCGGGTTCGGGCCGGCGCAACCGCTCAGCGTGCCAACTACGGCCAGGCTCAGGGCGATTGTACGGAATTTGCTCATTGGGAGTCCTTTCCTTCGGCTGCCTTGCTATAGATGAACTGGTTGATCAGGTCTTCCAGCACGGTTGCGGACTGGGTGCGGGCGATACGGTCGCCGGCTACCAGGTTCTTGTCGTCGCCACCGGCTTCAATGCCGATGTACTGCTCGCCCAGCAGGCCGGCGGTCAGGATCTTGGCCGAACTGTCTTTCGGGAACTTGAAGCCTTCTTCCATGTCCAGCGTCACCACGGCTTTGTACACCTTGTCGTCAAAGCCGATCGACGCCACGCGGCCAACCACGACGCCCGATGCCTTGACGGCAGCCTGTGGGCGCAGCGAGCCGATGTTGTCGAAACGGGCGGTCACCTGGTAGGTATTGCCCATGGTCATGGAACCCAGGTTGCCGGCCTTGAGTGCCAGGAACATGAGGGCGGCAGCGCCCATCACGATAAACAGACCAACCCAAACGTCGAGAGATTTACGTTGCATGTCAAAAATCCTTAGTTACTTGCTAAACATCAGCGCCGTCAGCATGAAGTCGAGCCACCAGATCATCAGCGAAGAGATGACCACAGTGCGCGTCGTCGCACCGGAAACGTCTTCCGGGGTAGGCTGTGCTTCATAGCCCTGGTACAGCGCGATATAAGTGATGGCGACACCAAACACCACACTTTTCACGAATCCATTGAATACGTCTTTCCATACGTCCACGCCGCCCTGCATCTGCGACCAGAACGCACCTTCGTCAACACCGATCAACCCAACGCCGATCAGGTAGCCGCCCAGGATACCGACCGCGCTGAACATGCCGGTCAGCAGCGGCACGGAAATCACGCCAGCCCAGAAACGCGGCGCCAGCACGCGCTGGATCGGGTTCACGGCCATCATTTCCATGGCGGACAGTTGTTCGCCCGCCTTCATCAGGCCGATCTCCGCGGTCAGCGAAGTACCGGCGCGGCCGGCAAACAGCAGGGCGGTGATGACCGGCCCCAGTTCGCGGGTCAGGCCCAGCGCCACCAGCAAGCCCAGCGACTCAGAAGCGCCGTATTTGTTGAGGGTGTAATAGCCCTGCAGGCCCAGCACCATGCCGACGAACAGGCCGGACAGGATGATGATCAGCAGCGAATAGTTACCGATCACGTGCAGCTGTTCGACCAGCAGGCGCGGACGGCGCAGCAGGCCAGGCGACAGTCCCAGCATGGTAAAGAAAGTACGTGCGGAAAGGCCAATGCTCTCCACATAATCGCGTGCGCCACCACCCACGCTCAGCAGGAAACGGCGCATCATTTGCGTGCTCCCAGGCCCAGGTCTTCGGCCAGCGATTTGCCCGGGTAGTGGAATGGCACAGGGCCATCCGCTTCTGCGTGCACGAACTGCTTCACGTAAGGATCAGTCGAAACCATCATGTCTGCCGGAGTGCCGTGGGCAACGATCTTGCCCTGCGACAGGAAATACACATAGTCGGCGATCATGAACGACTCTTTGACGTCGTGCGACACCAGGATCGTGGTCGAACCGAGCGCATCGTTCAGATTGCGGATCAGATTGGCGGTCACGCCCATCGAAATCGGGTCGAGGCCGGCGAACGGCTCGTCATACATGATCAGCTGCGGGTCCAGCGCGATGGAACGTGCCAGCGCTACGCGGCGTGCCATGCCGCCGGAAATTTCGCCCGGTTTCAGCTTGGCGGCATTGCGCAGGCCGACCGAGTGCAGCTTCATCAGCACCAGGTCGCGGATCAGCTCTTCCGGCAGGTCGGTATGTTCGCGCAGCGGGAAGGCCACGTTTTCGTACACGGTCAAGTCGGTGAACAGCGCGCCGTGCTGGAACAGCATGCCCATTTTGCGGCGCAGCACGTACAAGTCCTTGGTCTTCAGCTGGTGAACGACCTGGCCCTCGACGCTGACGGTACCTTTTTGCGGGCGGATCTGGCCGCCGACCAGGCGCAGGACAGTGGTCTTGCCACTGCCGGAACCGCCCATGACAGCCACTACCTTCCCGCGCGGGAAGTCCATATGGAGACCGGACAGGATCGCCCGCTTCCCATAGCTGAAGTGTAAGTCACGAATTTCGACTAGATTTGGCACAGATGTCGCTCTTTGTTCTTGAGGCCACATTGTAATTCAGAAACGCTTATCTCTGCTTGGAGGCCCGTAGCGGGCCAGGTGGCATAGCTAAAGAGGCAAATTTTACAACACTAATAACCGCAAAGTCAGCAATTTACAAATTGAAACGCTTGTTGTTCGGTGTTCAGTGCTGCAAGGCAGCAAATTCATGCTATTTTAATAACTTTGGCTCATTAAGAGGAAAAAAGGCATGAAAATTCGTCGGACGGTTCTTGCGTGCTCCCTGGCGGCTATCTCGGTCCAGGCCTTGGCGGAAAGCGACAAGATCGAAGTTGTCACCGTGACCGCGCAAAAGCGCAAGGAAGATCCGAACAAGGTGGCGATGAGTATTTCCGCCATCAGTGGTTCCTCCCTGCTGTCGCAGCAGGTGGACGACTTCACCGACCTGACGCGGGCCGTGCCGAACATTTCCTTCACCGCTGCCACCGGCAACGGCGGCGCCGGCCCGGGCACCTCCAATATCGAGATTCGCGGCATCAGCTCCGCAGCCGGCCAGGCAACTGTCGGCATCTACCTCGGCGACGTGTCGCTGACCGTGGGCAACCTGTACACCATGGGCACGGTGGAGCCGAAGTTCTTCGACATCGACCGGGTGGAAGTGCTGCGCGGCCCGCAAGCTACCCTGTATGGCGCCAGCTCGATGGGCGGCACCATCAAATTCGTGCCGAACGAACCGGACCTGAAAGAACGCGAAGTCACCGCCTACGCCGAAGCTTCCTCCACCAAAGGCGGCAGCCCGGGCTACTCCACCAATGTGGTCGGCAACTTCCCACTCATCGACAACGAACTGGCGCTACGCATTGGCGCACAAGCCCAGCGTTCGGGCGGCTTCATCGACCAGGTGGATGGTGATGGCAACGTCATAGCCAGCGACATCAACAAGATCAACGACCAGGAATTGCGGGTCGCGCTGAAATGGGCGCCGACGCGCGACCTGACCATCACGCCGTCTATCTACTATCAGCGCGTGGACGCCAAGGATATCGCGGCCTTCAACCTGGACCGCCCGCCATACCAGGCGCAGAAACAGGTACGCGAGCCGTCCATCGACAAGCTGCTGACGCCGAACCTGGCCGTCAACTGGGACCTGGGCGCAGCCGACCTGACCTCGAGCACCAGCTACTTCCAGCGCAAATTCGACCGCACCCAGAACGGTTCGGCCTACAACAGCTATTCGCTGTCGACCTTCCTGACCTCCACCGACGATGGCGGCAAGGCTCCGCCGGAACTGATTGAAGCGATTGCCGGCCTGCCCTCGGCGGTGTACCTGAATAACGCGGTGCGCCAGATTTCGCAGGAATTCCGCCTGGCCTCGAAGCCCTATGAGGCGGGCGGCTCGCCCGTGACCTGGCTGGCGGGCTATTACTTCTCGAACCAGCACACCAACCTCAACGAGAACGATCCGATCTTTGGCGTCAACGACACCTTCACCAGGTTCGGCTTCTCCAGCGCCGATCCGGACCTGCTGCCGGATTCTTACCCGGGCGCCTTCCCGAACGATAACTCCTTCGCCGGCGAATTCCACTATCGCGAAAAACAGCACTCGATATTCGGCGAAGTGAATTACTACTTCTCGCCTGCGCTGCACGCCACCATTGGCGCACGCTACCTGAAAGGAAAGTCTGCGCTGGCTCAGCGCAACAGCCTTTATCTGGCTGGCGCAGGCAATAACAGCACGACCAACCTGTCTTCGCACGCCTTCACCCCGAAATACGCGGTGACCTGGGAAGCCTCGCCCGACCACACCATCTACGGCTCCGTCGCCAAAGGCTTCCGCCTCGGCGGCTCCAATGTGTTCGTGCCGCCAACCACCTGCGGCCCGGACCTGGAAGAAAACGGCCTGACTGCGGGTCCGCCAACCTATTCCTCCGACAGCCTGTGGAGCTATGAAGTCGGCAGCAAGTCGCGCTTCATGCAAGGCCGCGTCGCCGTCAACGCTGATGTGTTCTACGTAAAGTGGAAGAACATCCAGCAAGGCGTCTACTTGCCAACCTGCGCCTACTCGTACAACGCCAATGCCGGCAACGCCACCAGCAAGGGCTTTGAATTCGACGTCAAGGCCAAGCCGATGGCGGGCCTCACCCTGAGTGCAGCCGGCGGCTACGTGAAGGCCGAACTGTCGAACGATGACGGCATCGCCAACGGCGTAGTCGGCGCAGTCAAAGGCGCGCAAGTTCAGGGTGTGCCGAAGTACAACGGCACCGTCACCGCGCAATACAACTTCTCCACCGCCGGCGGCCGCAGTGCGTTCGTGATGGGCGGCGTACAGTGGGTCGGCCCAAGCAAAGGTTCGCTGAATCCCGAGCAGACCGACTACGAGCGCCCGGGCTACCACACCGTCAACTTCAGCACCGGCATCTCGCTTGACCGCTACCAGTTGACAGCCTTCGTGAAGAACGCCTTCGACGAAGACAAGGTGATCCAGCACCCGCAAGTCGCCTCGATCGTCCAGGGCTACCGCCTGGCGCCGCGCAGCATCGGCATGAGCATCGCCGCGAAATTCTGACCGTTTCAGGCAACCTTAATTCACACTCATAATCAGCAACTACAATAGTCGCGTAACTTTATTTACCCATAGCGCTACAACATGGAAGAAAAAGACGACGACAATCCTCTCAGCATGCGCGTGGCCGTGGTGGTGGCGATTCTCGCCACCTTCATGGGCATCTGCAAGGTGAAGGACGACAACATCAACCAGGCCATGCAACAGGCCCAGGCCAATAAGGTGGACCACTGGTCCTTCTACCAGGCCCGCAACATCCGCGAAGAAGTCGCCAACTCGACCATCGTCCAGCTCAAACTTGCCAAGGCCGGGCGACCGGCGAGCGAACAGGCAGCATATGACGAGGCCATTGCCAGCTATATCAAGCTGGCGGCAGACCAGAAACGCAAGAAGGAAGAACTCAAGGCCCAGGCCGAGCAGGACGACAAGACCTACGACGTCCTGAACTTCAAGGACGACCAGTTCGACCTGTCCGACGCTATGCTGGCAATCGCGATTGCACTATTGGCCATTACGGCTCTGACCAAGCAGCGCTGGCTGTTCATGCTGTCGATGGTGCCAACGGCCTTCGGAGTCTTCATGGGCCTATGCGGTTTGTTCGGGTGGCACTTTCATCCAACCGCGCTGGTGGCACTGCTCTCCTAAAGCTAACCCATGTTCGAATAGACGTGAACCCAATGCGCGCTATCACGGTTCCAGGAACCGAAGGCTATGCTGAAGATACCGCGTGGCTGATCCCGCGCTATGAAAGCGTTTCCTTCGTCGATAAATATCGGGCTGTCTCTCATCTAATTCCTGCGGCACCAAGCACAATCCTGGATATCGGTGCCGGAACGGGTGTGGATTCTTCCTGGCTTGCCGAGCTTGGCCACGATGTCGTGGCCATAGAGCCTGTCGCCGCATTCCGGGATGCTGGCATCAAGCTTCATCCCTCGCGCCAGATCGAATGAATTGACGACAGCCTTCCAGGATTGGTAAAGATCGCGCAACGCGAAAAGGAATTCGATGCTGTGTTGATTAGCGCCGTTTGGGGCCACCTTGCGCCAGATGAAAGAAGGCTGGCAATGTCCAACATTGTGCCCTTACTCAAATCTGCCGCGGTCCTCGTCATGTCGATCAGGCACGGCCTAGCTCCTGCTAATCGGCGAGTTTTCGAGATTTCTGCCGATGAAACTATCGAATTGGCAAAGTCGTTCGGCCTTGAGATGACGCTGATTGCCCGCATGCCGTCAATACAGCCACTTAATTGCCAAGCGGGCGTCACCTGGTCCTGGTTAGCCTTCAAGCGAAGTTATGCGCCATAGACCTTAGCCAGGATTGCGACCACCCCCAGCACGACGGTAAATAGCATGCCTGTGAGGATGCGAATTTCGACGCGGACACCGCGAATCTCCGCCCGAACATCGCGGAAATTCTCCCTGGCCTCCGCCCGAAAGTCGCGAAAGTTCTCTCGTGTATCGTCCCTGAACTGGCTTAACAATTCTGACTGGTTTTCAGTGAAGACTTCGAGCCGCACCACTCGGTTTTCAACGTCACCATTCGGCTTACGCGTGGGGTCGCCATTCATCAGCTGCCTCGCTTTGAAATGCATGCACCGAATTTACGCTCATGAGGAAGAACGTCAAGCGCACTGGGCTGTGCGCTTGACGTGCGAGGATCAATTCACCGTGATCTTGCCGGTGCCTGCATTACTCAAGACCGATGCCTTAACAGCCGACGCCGCCATTGGCGAAACCGAGTACGGCACACTCCAGCCAACCTGGTTGCTGAAGCTGCACTTGGTCGACAGGTTGAGCGCCGCGCCATTCAACAGCGAGCCAGCATCCGTGATCGCGCCAGTTTTGCTGGACGAGCCAGGGTTGGTCACGACTTGCGGGCAGCTCGTGGCGCCGGCGATGTCGAACGCGTTGTTCTGCGAAATGATCTTGGCCTTGTAGGCGACACCGATGCTGTAGTGGTTCGGGTAGACCGCGTGCGAACGGGAGCCCTCGAAGTAGTTGTTATACAGATGCACCTTGCCGAACCGAACGCGAGGTCCACGTTCCGCCACGTTCAGGAAGTGGTTGTTGTGGAAGGTTACGGTCAAGTGGCCGTCGTCGGTGGTCTTGCTGTCAGAAGAACCGATCAGGTTGTTCTTCTGGTGCAGTTCGAAGCGGTTGTTCGACACGGTCACGTAGTCGGAGCCGTTCTTCACATCCAGCGCGCCGTCGTGGCATTGCTTGACCTTGCCGTTCTCGACTGGCAGCTTGTCGTCCGTGATCGAGCCGTCGGTGAATACGTTGTGGTCGACCCAGACGTTGCGGGAGTTCGAGATGGTAATGCCATCATATTCCGAGTTCCAGTTGCCGCTGCTGCCATCGTTCGGATCCCAGACCGGGTAGAGCGAGCAAGGGTTCTGGATCGTGAGGTTGCGCACGATGACGTTCTGCACGCCGTTCAGTACGATGTTGCCGTTCACCAGGCGGGCGTCATTGCCAACACCGATCAGGGTGGTGTTGCTGCCTGGCTTGATCTGCAGGCGCAGGCCTTCATCGGTGGCGCTGGTGAATGGGCCGCCGTTATCGGCCGCAGCCATATTGATCGTGCCCTGCAGCTTGATGATCTTCGGATTGTTGCCTTGCGCTTTCAGGGCAGCGACCAGTTGCGATCCGGTGTTGACCAGGTAAATGGCCGATGCGGGTGCTGCTGCACCACCCGTGGTGCCACCGCCTTGTCCGGCCCAACCCGTGGAAGGTGCGGCTTCCTTGGTGGCATTCGCTGCCGGCGCTGGCGTTGGCGTTGGGGTAGGCGTAGGCGTTGGCGTAGTGCTGGACAGTGGCCCCACGGCGCACTTCTTGGTCACGCCTGGATAGGGATCGCTGCCAAACGTGCTGGTATCGCACAGGATGTCGCCAGCGAAAGTCTTGACGACCCATTTGTCCTTGATACCGTACGACACCTGTCGACTGCTGGTTCCGACCTTGCAGGTGCTGCCTTGGTCAGCGCATTTGGAATAGCCGCTGGGCCAATCGGCCGCGAACGAGCTGGCGGAATAAATCAACATCAGGGCGCCGCAAATGAAGCTTTTCTTCATAGCCTAGATATCTCCGGAATATTGTTGAGGGGAATTGACATGTATGACAATCTTGTTCAAATAATCCATGTCATCAGACATCCTATAACATTACCGGCAGTTACGCAAAAACATTTCTATTGGACAATACGAAAGTGTCGCCCGAGGTATACTTTCGTAATGGACAGGCTGCCTTTGACTCTCATCGCGTTAGTTTTCGCGATCCTTTTCCCGCTCGTCGGCTTCTTGTTCGGCTTGCAGCCTCTCTATGAACACGGACAGAATTGGTGGCGTTCCCGTACTTCCGTGGCAGTCGCGGCATGGGTTGAAACATTGGAACGGGTGGAGCATCTCAGCAGGAAAAGAATCGCGACGTATCGGACCAAGGCCACCTTCCGCTACACATTCGAAGGTCGCCAATTTGTGGGCGGACAGGCCAGCTTCTACGAAACACCGGAACTGCACGGCGGCTTCCAGGACCAGTTGTACGATGAGTTGAAGATTTCTCAGCAGCGACAATCCTTGGTCGACATCTGGGTAGATCCCAGCCACCCCGAGCGCGCCGTTTTCAACCGTACGCTGAATTCGGAAACAGCTGTCTGGAGCCTGCCATTTGCGCTGCTGTTCAACGGCTTGGGGCTGGCAGCCTGGGGCTACATCTTGAATCTGTGGCGTCCCGGGCGCAACAAGACGATGGCTGACCGGCTCCGGGAAGGGCAGCCAATCCTGATCAAAGGGGCAGACGGCACAGCACTGCTTTTTGTCTTTGCGCTGGCCTGGAACTCCTTCAGCTGGCCTTTCGCCACAATCGCGCTGGAACACATTCGCGCAAACGGCCTTTCGCTGGCGGCGATAGCGTTTCTGTTCCCAATCGCTGGCCTAGGTCTCATTCTGCTCACCTGGCTGCAGTGTCGGAATCGATGGTTAGCTGGACGGCCCGTTCTCGAAATTACCGGCCTTTCGCCCCTGCGTGGGTCCATCCATTTCAGCCCGGCGATCGGGCAGCGGTCGCCGCCACTTGAACTGATGCATCATGTCAGCATCAGCCTTCGATTAGTGAAGGGCGTCAGAAGCGGCCAGAAAAAGCCGATCAAGATTTGGGAACATTGCTTGCAGGACGGGCCGGTAGCCCGCGGCACCAAAGTCCTGGATTTCGTGGCCGGTCCACCACGCGAGCGCATGGGGGAACAGTTTGAACTCGTGCTTGAGCTGGCGGGCGCGAACTATTCGTTCCATTTGCCACGCAGCCGCTAGCTCCCGCCAAACACCTTCACAATCAATGCCGCAGTGCCAAGTCCCACGGTGACAATCATGCCAAGCGTCGCAATTTGAAGACCAATCACCATCCGGAAATCAGCGCGAAGTTCACGAACATCGGTCAGGAGGTGCTCGGCTGTCGCTTCAAGGCGGGCCAGTCGGCTTTCAGTATCGCCGTTCTGCTTGCGGGAGGGTTCGTTCTGCATGGCAGCCTCGCTTTGAAGGCGTGCTGCCAGTTTACGCTCACGGAAAACTTCGTCAAGCGCACTAGGCTGTGCGCTTGACGTGAGGCGGGATTAACGCGGCAGGACCGAGGTGCCCATCAGGTACTCATCGACAGCGCGGGCGCACTGGCGGCCTTCGCGGATCGCCCACACCACCAGCGACTGGCCGCGGCGCATGTCGCCTGCTGCGAACACGCCAGGCTTGCTGGTCTTGTAGCTGTTGTCGCCTTCAGTCGCAGCGCGGGCATTGCCGCGTGCGTCCTTGTCGACACCGAAGGCGTCCAGCACCTGCTGCACCGGCGAGACGAAGCCCATGGCCAGCAGCACCAGGTCGGCCTTCATTTCGAATTCCGAGTTCGGCACTTCGGTCATCTTGCCGTCTTTCCATTCGACGCGGCAGGCGATCAGCTTTTCAACCTTGCCGTTCTTGCCTTCGAGACGCTTGGTGGCGACAGCCCAGTCACGCTCGCAACCTTCTTCGTGCGAAGACGAGGTGCGCAGCTTGGTCGGCCAGTATGGCCATACCAGCGGCTTGTTTTCCTGTTCCGGCGGCATTGGCATCAGTTCGAACTGGGTGACGCTGGCGGCGCCATGGCGGTTCGAGGTGCCAACGCAGTCGGAACCGGTATCGCCGCCGCCGATCACGATCACATGCTTGCCGCTGGCCTTGATCTGGTCCTTGATCTTGTCGCCGGCGTTGACCTTGTTCTGCTGCGGCAGGAAGTCCATCGCGAAGTGGACGCCTTTAAGCTCGCGGCCTGGGACTGGCAAGTCGCGCGGTGCTTCCGCGCCGCCGGCCATCACCACGGCGTCGAAGTCTTTTTCCAGGTCTTCCGGGAAGATGGTTTCCTTGGAACCGTTGGCAACGGTGGCAGGGAAGTCCTTGCCGATCAGGACAGAGGTGCGGAACTTCACGCCTTCCGCTTCCATCTGCTCGACGCGGCGGTCGATGTGGTGCTTCTCCATCTTGAAGTCAGGGATGCCGTAGCGCAGCAGGCCGCCGATACGGTCGGCCTTTTCGAACACGGTCACGTCATGGCCGGCGCGCGCCAGCTGCTGCGCAGCGGCCAGGCCCGCAGGGCCGGAGCCGACCACGGCAACCTTCTTGCCGGTCTTGACTTCGGCCGGCTGCGGCACGACCCAGCCGTGCTCCCAGCCTTCGTCGATGATCTTGTGTTCGATCGACTTGATGCCGACCGGCAGCTCGTGGATGCCCAGGGTACAGGCGCTCTCGCAAGGCGCCGGACAGATGCGGCCCGTGAACTCGGGGAAGTTGTTGGTCGAGTGCAGCACGTTCAGCGCTTCGCGGTAGTGGCCGCGATAGACCAGGTCATTCCAGTCCGGGATGATGTTGTTGACCGGGCAGCCCGAGTTACAGAACGGGATGCCGCAGTCCATGCAGCGCGCGCCCTGTACCTTGGCCTGGTCGTTGGTCAGGTGAATGACGAATTCTTTGTAGTTCTTGAGGCGAGCCTCAGGTGCCAGGTAGCTTTCTTCCTGGCGCTGGAATTCCATGAAACCGGTGATCTTACCCATTTTTCTGATCCTCTCTTACGCAGCGATTGCTTGAGTTTCCGCTTCGATCGCGGCGTTGTCTGCCATTTCCACCAGGGCGCGTTTGTACTCGCTCGGGAACACTTTGACGAACTTGGAACGGCTCTCGTTCCAGTTGTCGAGCAACAGGCGCGCGCGCGTGCTGCCGGTGTGTTTGAAGTGGCGCTCAATCAAGCGTTTGAGGATGATTTCATCGGCCTCCGGTTCGCCATTGCGATGCTGGCTGTGCCAGGTGGCTTTGTCGACCAGCTGGTCGGCGGCCGCCTTCACTTCTTCCAGGCTCACCATGGACATATTGCACTTGCTGTGGAATTCGCCGTCCGGGTCGTACACGTAAGCGATACCGCCCGACATTCCCGCCGCGAAGTTACGGCCGGTGGCGCCCAGCACGACCACGGTACCGCCGGTCATGTATTCGCAACCGTGGTCGCCCAAGCCTTCCACGATCGCGGTGGCGCCGGAGTTACGCACAGCGAAACGCTCGCCGGCCACGCCGTTGATGAAGGCTTCGCCGGCAACTGCACCGTACATGACGGTGTTGCCAACGATGATGTTATTCACAGCCCAGCCGCGGAACTCGGTGTTCGGGCGCACGATGATGCGGCCGCCCGACAGGCCCTTGCCCACGTAGTCGTTGCCTTCGCCCACCAGGTCGATGGTGATGCCCGCTGCCAGGAAGGCGGCAGCCGACTGGCCCGCGGTGCCTTGCAGCTGGATGTGGATGGTGTCGTCCGGCAGGCCGGCGTGGCCGTACTTCAGGGCCACTTCGCCCGACAGCATGGTGCCGACAGTGCGGTTGACGTTCTTCACCGGCGAGATGAAGGACACGCGCTCGCCCTTTTCCAGCGCAGGCTTGGCTTGCGCGATCAGCTTCAGGTCCAGTGCCTTGTCCAGGCCGTGGTCCTGCTCTTCGGTGTGGTAAATCAGCTTGCCGTCGTCCACTTTCGGCTGGTAGAACACATTGGTGAAGTCCAGGCCCTGTGCCTTCCAGTGGGTGATGGCTTTCGACTTGTCCAGCAGGTCGGCGCGGCCGATCAGCTCGTCGAAGGTGCGGATGCCCAGTTGCGCCATCAGCTGGCGCGCTTCCTCGGCGACGAAGAAGAAGTAGTTCACCACGTGTTCAGGCTTGCCCTGGAACTTCTTGCGCAGTTCCGGGTCTTGCGTCGCAACGCCGACCGGGCAGGTGTTCAGGTGGCACTTGCGCATCATGATGCAGCCTTCCACCACCAGCGGTGCGGTAGCGAAACCGACTTCGTCGGCGCCCAGCAGGGCAGCGATCACCACGTCGCGGCCGGTACGCATCTGGCCATCGGCCTGGACACGCACACGGCTGCGCAGGCCGTTCAGCACCAGGGTCTGCTGGGTTTCGGACAGGCCCAGCTCCCATGGGGTACCGGCGTGCTTGACGGAGGACAGCGGCGAGGCGCCGGTGCCGCCGTCATGGCCGGCCACCACGATGTGGTCGGCCTTGGCTTTCGAGACGCCGGCTGCCACGGTACCAATACCGACTTCCGACACCAGCTTGACCGAGATCGAAGCGCGCGGGTTGGCGTTCTTCAGGTCGTGGATCAGCTGCGCCAGATCCTCGATCGAGTAGATGTCGTGGTGCGGAGGAGGCGAGATCAGGCCCACGCCCGGTACCGAGAAGCGCAGCTGCGCAATGTACTCGGACACCTTGTGGCCCGGCAGCTGGCCGCCTTCGCCCGGCTTGGCGCCCTGCGCCATCTTGATCTGGATCTGGTCGGCGGAATTCAGGTACTCCGCGGTCACGCCGAAGCGGCCGGATGCCACCTGCTTGATGCGCGAACGCAGCGAGTCGCCTTCCTGCAGCGGGATGTCGGATTCAACCTGCTCTTTGCCCAGCTCGGAAGCCAGCGTCGCACCGACCTTGATCGGGATGCCTTTCAGCTCGTTGCTGTAACGGCGTGGATCTTCGCCGCCTTCACCGGTGTTGGACTTGCCGCCGATACGGTTCATGGCGATGGCCAGGGTGGCGTGGGCTTCCGTCGAGATCGAGCCCAGCGACATCGCACCGGTAGCGAAACGCTTGACGATATCCTTGGCTGGTTCCACTTCGTCCAGCGGGATCGCCTTGGTTGGGTCGATCTTGAATTCGAACAGGCCGCGCAGGGTCAGGTGGCGCTTGCTCTGGTCGTTGATCAACTGCGCGTACTCTTTATAGGTCGAATAGTTGTTCGAGCGGGTCGAGTGCTGCAGCTTGGCGATGGCGTCCGGCGTCCACAGGTGGTCTTCGCCGCGCACGCGGTAGGCGTATTCGCCGCCGGCGTCCAGGGCGTCAGCCAGTACCGGGTCATTGCCGAAGGCCAGCTTGTGCAGGCGCAGGCCTTCTTCGGCCACTTCGAACAGGCCGATGCCTTCCACGTTCGACTGGGTGCCGCGGAAGTACTTGTCGACCAGCTGGCGGTTCAGGCCAACGGCTTCGAAGATCTGCGCGCCGCAGTAGGACATGTAGGTGGAGATGCCCATCTTCGACATCACCTTCATCAGGCCTTTGCCGACTGCCTTGGTGTAGTTGTAGATGGCGGTTTCCGGAGTCAGGTCGCCCGGCAGCGAGTGCGCCAGTTCGGCCAGCGATTCCATCGCCAGGTATGGGTGGACGGCTTCCGCGCCGTAGCCGGCCAGCAGGGCGAAGTGGTGGGTTTCGCGGGCCGAGCCGGTTTCCACCACCAGGCCGGTGGAGGCGCGCAGGCCCTTGCTCACCAGGTGCAGGTGGATGGTCGACGTTGCCAGCAGTGCCGGGATCGCGACGCGGTCCGGGCCGACGGTGCGGTCGGAGATGATCAGGATGTTGTGGCCGGATTTCACCGCGTCGACGGCTTCCGCGCACAGCGATGCCAGCGACGCTTCCACGCCTTCCTTGCCCCAGGCCAGCGGATAGCAGATGCTCAGCTCATAGGACTTGAACTTGCCGCCGGTGTGCTGGCTGATGGTGCGCAGGCGCGCGATGTCATCGAAGCCCAGCACCGGCTGCGACACTTCAAGGCGCATCGGCGGGTTGACGTTGTTGGTGTCCAGCAGGTTCGGTTTCGGGCCGATGAAGGACACCAGCGACATCACCATCGCTTCGCGGATCGGGTCGATCGGCGGGTTGGTCACCTGCGCGAACAGCTGCTTGAAGTAGTTGTACAGCGGCTTCAGCTTGTTGGACGTGACGGCCAGCGGCGAGTCGTTGCCCATCGAGCCGACAGCTTCTTCGCCATTGATCGCCATTGGCGCCAGGATGAAGCGCATGTCTTCCTGGGTGTAGCCGAACACCTGCTGGCGATCCAGCAGCGAGGCAGCCTGCTTCTCGCCGCCGGCCGGACCGTACTTGGCCACGTTGGCAGCGGTCTGGCTCTCGCTCATTTTCAGCTCGCCCAGCTTGATGCGCACGGCGTTGATCCATGCCTTGTATGGCTTGGCGTTGGCGTAGGTGTCTTTGAGTTCCTTGTCGTCGATGATGCGGCCTGCTTCCAGGTCGATCAGGAACATCTTGCCCGGCTGCAGGCGCCATTTCTGGATGATCTTCGATTCAGGAATTGGCAGCACGCCCGATTCGGACGCCATCACTACCAGGTCGTCGTCGGTCACGATGTAGCGGGCAGGACGCAGGCCATTGCGGTCCAGGGTGCCGCCGATGTAGCGGCCGTCGGTGAAGGCCATGGCGGCAGGGCCGTCCCATGGTTCCATCATCGATGCGTAGTATTCGTAGAAAGCCTTGCGGTTGTCGTCCATCAGCGTGTGGTTTTCCCACGCTTCAGGAATCATCATCATCATCGCCTGTGCCAGCGGATAGCCTGCCATCAGCAGCAGTTCCAGCGCGTTGTCGAAGCAGGCGGTGTCGGACTGGCCTTCATAGATCAGCGGGAACAGCTTCTGCAGGTCGTCGCCCAGCACGGCAGACTTCATCACGCCTTCGCGGGCGCGCATCCAGTTGAAGTTGCCCTTCACGGTGTTGATCTCGCCATTGTGCGCGATCAGGCGGTATGGGTGGGCCAGCGGCCATTCAGGGAAGGTATTGGTCGAGAAACGCTGGTGCACCAGCGCCAGCGCGGAGATGCAGCGTGGATCCTGCAGGTCCTTGTAGTACACGCCTACCTGGTCAGCCAGCAGCAGGCCTTTGTACACGACGGTACGGGCCGACATGGACGGCACGAAGAATTCCTTGCCGTGGATCAGTTTCAGCGCCTGGATCGCGTGGCCCGACGATTTGCGGATGACGTACAGCTTGCGCTCCAGCGCGTCGGTCACCATCACGTCCTGGCCGCGGCCGATGAAAATCTGGCGGATGACCGGCTCTTTTTCGCGCACGCGCGGCGACATCGGCATTTCCGAGTCGATCGGCACGTTACGCCAGCCCAGCACAACCTGGCCTTCGATGCGCACGGCGCGTTCGATTTCCTGTTCGCAAGCGATGCGGGAAGCATTTTCCTTGGGCAGGAAGACCATGCCAACGCCGTATTCGCCTGGCGGCGGCAGTTCGACACCCTGCTTGGCCATTTCGTCGCGGTAGAACTGATCCGGAATCTGGATCAGGATGCCGGCGCCGTCGCCCATCAGCTTGTCCGCGCCGACCGCGCCCCTGTGGTCCAGGTTCTTCAGGATCAGCAGACCCTGTTCGACGATCGAGTGGCTCTTGTTGCCTTTGATGTGGGCGACGAAACCGACGCCACAGGCGTCATGTTCGTTGGCTGGGTTGTACAAACCTTGCGCTTGCATGCGATTCTCCGCTGAATTTTTGGTCACGAAAATCCAGAGTAATGCAGTGCACAAAATCGCGCAAGAAAAACAAATAGGGTCGGAGTCGAATTAAATCAGCTACAGTCGCTCAGAAATTTAATTGGGGACAGAGTGCAAGCCAAAACAGGTAAACCAGTGTCTGACCCGCAGGGTCAGACACTTTCGGCCCGCGTCCGTCGCGTCTTAAGGGGTCTGACCCTGCGGGTCAGATCCTGGTTTACCGGTTTTAGCAGGCCGCCCCCGCTTGGCCGGCAATACCTGCCGCTTCATGCGCCGCTCCAGTTCAGCCTTCCATTTGTCGCTGCCCAAAGGCCAGCCCTTGAGCGCCGCGCTCTCGATGGCCCGCTGATCCACCCCCGCCAGCCCCTGCGCCGCCAGTTCTATATAAGCCGCCTCGCGCTGAAACGGCGTATTGCCCAGCGCCCAGTAGATCGGATGATCGTTCACCGCCCCATCCTGGCGAATCCCCGCATGGTGTGGATAGCTCGACCACTGGTAATGCTCCGGCCCTTCGGCCAGTCGCGCCCGCACCGAGGCGAATTCAATGTATTTAGAGCAAGAAATGAAGTAGCGCTCGGACTCGATGACCGAGGTTTTATAGCGGCCTTGCCATAAGGTGCCGGCCCGGGAGTATTTCTGGTTGAAATAAGGGACATAGTGCCGCCCGATCCATTGCATCATGCCACTCAGGCCTTCCTCGTCGCTGGGAGAGGCTAGCAGGTGCAATTCGCCCGGCAAAAGGCTGTAGGCATGCACCGCCACCTTGTATTGGCGGGCGGCGGCGCGCATCCACGCGATGAAACTGCTGAAATCTTCAGCATCCAGGAACACTTCCTGGCCATTCAGGCCACGCTGGATGATGTAATGCGGCTGGTTGGGAACGACGAGACGAGGCAGACGGGCCATAAAAACAAAAAGGGCAGGATCGGGAAACCCCGATTCTACCCAGTTCGCTCGACTCTGTCCCTATTAAGACAAATTGAAGCTGGCGGACAGGCTATAACCCTCGCCATAGGCCGAACGCAGGGGTAAATCCTGGCCCAGGCCGCTACGCGCCTTTTTGCGTAAACGATACACCAGCATGTCGACGCGGCGACCGGCATCCGGATCATCGCCGCCGATACCGGCCACGATCACCTGGCGCGGTACCGGTCGGGTGTTAATGGTCAGCAAGTGCAGGAAATTGCACTCTTTCTCGGTCAGGGTGATGGCCTGGCCCTGCAGTTCCAGCTGGCGGGCCGAAACTTTCAAGGTCCACTTGCTGGGTACCGGGATGGCTTCCTGCGGGCCGACTCGGCGGTCCAGCGCCTCGATATGGGCGGCCAACTCCGGGAATTTGATCGGCTTGGTCAGGTAATGGTCGGCGCCAAGGCGCAGGCCCATGATACGGGAGTCGAATGCCACGCGGCCGGTCAGGACGAGCAGGCCGATCTGCGGATACAGCTGGCGCATGCGCGGGATGACGTTGAAACCATCCTCATCCGGCAAGCCCAGGTCGAGCACGACAACGCCCACGGTGCCCTGGCTGAGGGCGGACCACATTTCCTGGGCGTTATTAGTGGTGTGAACTACATGGCCAAGCTCAGCCAGGAAATCCGCCATTTCTTCGGCGTATTCCAGGTTGTCTTCCACGATCAGTATTTGCGTCATTGATGCGCCATTTTCCAGTCTGTCGCAAGCCGGGGTTTAGGGCTTGCGTCAAAGAATTATCACGGTTGGTCACGGGCTGCGCAAGCCTTAAGCAGCGATAGGGAGCCAAATCCGAAATTTCTTGCCGCTTTCAGGCAAATTTTCCACAGACAGCGTGCCGCCGTGGACCTCAACAACATTCCTGGCCATATACAGGCCGAGGCCGGAACCGGCTTGCCCTTCAGCAGCCTTGCCTCGGTAACCCTTGTCGAAGAGTTTGCCTAGCTCATCATCCGGAACGTGGGCGCCGCGATCGATGACGAGGAGTTCCACCCCGCCTTCGCTGGCTTTCCTACCCTGCAATTCTATCGCAACGTTGTCATTTGTGTACTTGAGGGCGTTATCTAAAAGTATGTCGAGACACAAACGCATGCCTTGCGGGTCGCAACGCATCCATTGCGGCAAGCCTTCCGCGCGCACGGTGATGTCGGCGCGGCGCTGGCGAGCTTGCTCGGCCGCCGTTTCCAGCAAGGCTTCCGGCGAAATCTCATCAGCCTGGCGCTTGCGGCCAATGCTGGCCAGGCGCTCCGGGCTCAGGTACTCATTGATCAACTCCAACAAGCGGTCAACCGAAGTCTGTATCTTGCGGTAGCGCTTCTTGGTGTTTTCGTCCGCGTTCTGCGACGTCATTTCGAGGCGCTGGATGGCGCCGTCGATGGTCGACAAAGGCGTGCGGAACTCGTGCGACACCATCGATGCGAACTTCTTCTGCTGCTTCTCGCGCTCGACGCGCTCGCGGATATCGCGCACCGTGCCAACCAGGCGCAGCACGCCGCTGTCCACGTCGGGTACCAGGGTCGATTCGATTTCCACCGGGATCATCACGCCATCGCGGCCCGCCATTTCGGCATCGCGCACTGTGTGGCGGCGGGTGGTATCGCCTGAGGTATATGCTTCGAGCCGTTGCGGCAGCTCGCCCATCAGGTCGGCGGCCACCTGCTGCGCGCGCTCCGGCATGTAGCCGAACAGCTTTTCAGCGGACGGGCTGACGTACAGCAGCTGGCCACTATCGCAGTCCAGCATCCAGTGTACGTCGCTGCTTTGGTCGAGGATCTGGCGATAGTGTTCAGCACTCAGCATGGGATCAATCCTGTAACGGTGCGAAGATCTGTTGCAGGTCTTCCTGGGTCAAGGCCATCTTCTGCGATTCGCCTTCGGCCAGCACGGATTGCGCCAGGTCCGATTTCTTCTGTTGCAGCAGCTGGATCTTTTCTTCCAGCGTGCCCTTGGCGATCAGCTTGTACACGAACACCGGCTTGTCCTGGCCGATACGCCAGGCGCGGTCGGTGGCCTGGTTTTCGGCGGCAGGATTCCACCATGGGTCGTAGTGGATCACGGTGTCGGCTGCAGTCAGGTTCAGGCCCACGCCGCCGGCCTTCAGCGAAATCAGGAAGATCGGCACCGCGCCTTGCTGGAAGGCCGCCACCTGGGCGCCGCGGTCGCGCGTTTCGCCGGTCAGGATCGCGTACGGAATATCGCGTGCTTCCAGTTCTTCCTCGATCAGTTCCAGCATCGAGGTGAACTGCGAGAACACCAGGATCTTGCGCTTCTCTTCCAGCAGGTCTTCCACCATCTGCATCAGGTCGACCAGCTTGGCCGAGCCGGTGGTAGCAGCCTTCTTGGTGCTCTTCACCAGGCGCGGATCGCAGCAAACCTGGCGCAGCTTGAGCAGCGCCTCCAGGATCACGATCTGGGAGCGTGCCACGCCCTTGCGGTCGATCTCCTCGCGCACTTTCTGGTCCATGGCCAGGCGCACGGTTTCGTACAGGTCGCGCTGGGCGCCGCTGAGCTCCACCTTGCGCACCATTTCGGTCTTCGGCGGCAGTTCTTTCGCCACGCTGTCCTTGGTACGGCGTACCAGGAAAGGCTTGATGCGGCGGTTCAGCAACTGGCGGCGCTGCGGGTCGTCCTGGCGCTCGATCGGGTGGCGGAAATTGCTGTTGAAGGTCTTCTCGTCGCCCAGCAGGCCCGGCAGCAGGAAGTGGAATTGCGACCACAGCTCGCCCAGGTGGTTTTCCAGCGGCGTGCCGGACAGGCACAGGCGATGGCGTGCGCGCAGCAGGCCCGCGCTCTGGGCCGCTTTGGAGCGGGTGTTCTTGATGTAGTGCGATTCGTCCAGGATCACCAGGTGGAAATCGTGCTCGCGCAGCTTTTCCTCATCGCGCGGCAGCAAGGCATAGGTGGTCAGTACCAGGTCGACTTTCGGGATTTCGTCGAACAATTCGGCGCGGTCCTTGCCTTGCAACAGCAGCACTTTCAGGCCCGGCGCGAAGCGCGCCGCTTCATCCTGCCAATTGTTCATCAGGCTGGTAGGCGCAATGACCAGGGCTGGATGATCGAGGCGGCCGGCTTCTTTCTCCACCAGGATGTGGGCGATGGTTTGCACGGTCTTGCCGAGGCCCATATCGTCGGCCAGGATGCCGCCGAAGTTGTACTCGCGCAGGAATTGCATCCAGCTCAGGCCGTCGGTCTGGTAATCGCGCAGGGTCGCCTGCAGACCCGCCGGGGTCGGCACGCGCTTGACCGAGGAGAACTGGTTGAGCTTGCGGCCCATTTCGCGCAGCTCTTCACCACCGGTCCACTGGAAGTCGACATTACGCGCCAGCTCATCCAGGCGCGCCGCATCCAGCGAAGACATGCGCACCGAATGGCGGATCTTTTCGCTGAAGTACAGCTCGCCAATCGTAGCCAGGATAGGACGCAAGCGGTTCCATGGCAGGGCGACGCGGGTGCCGTCCGGCAGTGCGGCCAGCATCTGGTCCGACTCGCCGTGCACGGCCAGCGCTTTCGGGCTGAAGTCGTTCGGGAAATTGCGGATCATCTGCACCAGCACCGGCAACAGCGGCACGCGCTCGCCATTGACGGTGATGCCGAGTTCCAGGTCGAACCAGGCATTGCCATTCTCGGTGGTTTCTTCTTCGACCTCGGCGTACCAGTCGTCGACCGCCACCATATCGTAGCGGTACTTCGGCGATTTCTCGACGCGCCATCCGGCAGCCAGCAATTCATCGATGCCGGATTCGGCGAAGCGGATCCAGTCGGCCTGGTTGGCCAGCAGCAGGCCGCCGCGCACGCTGGACAGCGGCAGCGCGGTCGGTTTCTTGAAGCCCAGCTGGGTCAGGGTTTCCAGCGCGGCCGCCTCGGCAACTTCGTCACGCTGGATGATTTCGGTCACTTCGCCGCGTTGGCGCACCACACGCTGCGAAGGATCAAAGGACACGCGCTCGCCGTCGTAGTCATACGACAGCACAGCATAGTCGTTCCAGCGCTGCAGCGTGCCGTCAGCTAGTTGGGCCGAGTCGAGCACCAGGATAGGACGCGGCTTGACGTCGGTGCGCACGCGCTGCGGCAGCGGCTGCGGCAGCGGCATCAACTGCTGCAGGCCATGCGCCAGCAGCAATTGGGACACGCGCATCTTATCGTTCGGCATCAGCAGCGGCGCCTGCGCCACCAGCGCTTGCAGGTCCGCCAGCGGAATGGTGGTGCCGCCCTGGTTCAGTTGCAACACACCGGTCGACAGGTTGTCGATATACCACGGCGGCTCGGTCGGCAGCATGTAGTCGATCTGGTCGGCGCCGTGGTGCTTGGCTCCCTCCGGCACATCGACTTGCCAGCCAAGGCGCAGGCCTTTGCCTTCTTCGCGCCAGGCCAGGCTGGCGTTGCGCATGTTGCCGCATTTCATCGGATAAACCAGGCCATTGCCCACGTCCGACCAGGAATTGGCCCACAGCAGCTTGTCCTGTTCGGACAGCATTTGCAGCAAGGCCGCGCCGATCTTGCCGCGCGGCTCGGTCGCGCTGCCGGTCTGGGAATTGGGGCCGCTGCGCATGGCCACGAAGAAGCGCACCAGGTCTTCATCGCCCGGCGCCAGGAAAGCCGGCGGGGCGGAGAGCAGGGAGAACACTTCGCTGACCGGCGTCGCCGCCGCCACGTCGCCGTTCGGCTTCAGGCGCGCCTTGTACAGGCAGAGCGCAACATGGCGCCCGCCGCTGGTCGGCGCCAGCACGTAAATCAGTTTGTAGTTGGTCTGTTTCGGGTCGATCTCGACCGGGGCCAGTTTAGGCTTGGGATGCGCGGCTGCATCCACCCGCTGCAACCACGTCGCCACAGCATAGGGAAGCTGGTTGGGCGGAGCGGCTGGTACAGGTGCAGATGCGGGGGCCGGTGCGACTGGAGTTTCGCGGGCTTCGTCGCGGGTAATATCCATTGGGCGCATTCTTTTAAATCAGCGGTTCAAAAACAGCAACATGCAATATTATCCGCCTTCCACGTTTTCGTGTTTGTGAAAATCCTAACTTAGTGCAACTACAAGTTAGACGGACAACATTAACTAATTAATAATAATCTATTCCGACGCCCGTTGGCCATGCGGGCGTTGTATGATTTCGGCCTTCTACGTTTGGAACACCGCAATGCTGCCTTCTATCGAACAACGCCTCGCCCTCGAACTTGCCGCCAAGCCGGTCCAGGTCGCCGCCGCCATCGCCCTGCTGGACGAAGGCGCCACCGTCCCGTTTATCGCCCGCTACCGTAAGGAAGTGACCGGCGGGCTGGACGACACCCAGCTGCGCAACCTCGAAGAGCGCTTGCGCTACCTGCGCGAGCTGGAAGAACGCCGCGAAGCGATCGTCAATTCGATTACCGAGCAAGGCAAGATGACGCCGGAGCTGCTAGATGCGGTCATGCACGCAGAGGACAAGACCCGTCTCGAAGACCTTTACCTGCCTTACAAGCAAAAACGCCGCACCAAGGCCCAGATCGCCATCGAAGCCGGCCTGGCCCCGCTGGCCGAGGCCCTGCTGGCCGACCCGACCCTGAATCCGGAGGAACAGGCCGCCGGCTACCTGCGCGAAGCCTTCGAGACCGCCGACGGCAAGAATCCCGGCGTGGCCGACGCCAAGGCCGCCCTCGACGGCGCCCGCCAGATCCTGATGGAACGTTTCGCGGAAGACGCCACCCTGCTGCAATCGCTGCGCGAATATGTCCAAGAGCATGGCGTAGTTGAGTCGAAAGTTGTTGAGGGAAAGCAAGAAGAGGGCGAAAAATTCGCCGATTACTTCGATTATTCGGAGCCGCTGGCCGCTGTGCCATCGCACCGCGCCCTGGCGCTGTTGCGCGGACGCCGCGAAGGCATGCTGGACGTCACCCTGCGCCTCGATTCGGAAGAGGAAAAGCCGAAGTGGGACGCCCCGCATAACCCATGCGAAAGCCGTATTTCGGCCCGTTTCGGCATCAAGCAAGCCGGCCGCCCGGCGGACAAATGGCTGGCCGACACCGTGCGCTGGACCTGGCGCGTGAAATCCTTCATGCACCTGGAAACCGAACTGATGGGCGCCCTCCGCGAAAAAGCCGAGCTGGACGCCATCAACGTATTCGCTACCAATTTGAAAGCTTTATTGCTGGCAGCGCCAGCCGGCCCGCGCGCCACCATGGGCCTGGACCCGGGCCTGCGCACCGGCGTGAAAGTTGCCGTGGTCGACGCCACCGGCAAGGTTGTGGATACCTCCACCATTTATCCACACCAGCCGCGCAATGACTGGCATGGTTCGCTGCACACCCTGTCGCAGCTGGCCGCCAAGCACGGCGTGCAACTGGTTTCGATCGGCAACGGCACCGCCTCGCGCGAAACCGACAAGCTGGCGCAGGACCTGATCAAGCAATGCCCTGAACTGAAGCTGACCAAGATCGTCGTCTCCGAAGCCGGCGCTTCGGTGTACTCCGCCTCCGAATACGCTTCGCGCGAACTGCCGGAGCTGGACGTGTCCTTGCGCGGCGCTGTCTCGATCGCGCGCCGCCTGCAAGACCCGCTGGCGGAACTGGTGAAGATCGATCCAAAGTCGATCGGCGTAGGCCAGTACCAGCACGACGTTTCGCAGACTCAACTGGCGCGTTCGCTGGATGCGGTGGTGGAGGATTGCGTGAACGCCGTCGGCGTCGACGTGAATACCGCCTCCGCGCCACTGCTGGCGCGCGTGTCCGGCCTGTCCGCCAGCGTGGCGCAGAGCATTGTCACCTATCGCGACATGAAGGGCGCCTTCGCCTCCCGCGCCGCGCTGAAGAATGTGCCGCGCCTGGGCGACAAGACCTTCGAGCAGGCAGCCGGATTCCTGCGCGTGATGGGCGGCGAGAACCCGCTGGACGCATCGGCGGTACACCCGGAATCGTACCCGGTAGTCGAGAAGATCCTGGCCGACATCCAGAAGGACGTGCGTGGCGTGATCGGCGAAAGCAAGCTGCTGAAGGCACTTTCCCCAGCCAAGTATGCCGACGAGAAGTTTGGCGTGCCGACTGTGACCGACATCATCAAGGAACTGGAAAAGCCGGGCCGCGACCCGCGTCCTGAATTCACCACCGCCACCTTCAAGGAAGGCGTTGAGGAGATCAGCGACCTGCGTCCGGACATGATCCTGGAAGGCGTGGTGACCAACGTGGCCGCCTTCGGCGCCTTCGTCGACATCGGCGTGCACCAGGACGGGCTGGTGCACATCTCCGCCCTGTCGAACACCTTCGTCAAAGACCCGCACACGGTGGTGAAAGCCGGCCAGGTGGTGAAGGTGAAAGTGCTGGAAGTGGACGTCAAGCGCAAGCGTATCGCGCTGACCATGCGGTTAAGCGACAGCGCCCCTGTTGCCGGCTCGCGTCCGGAGCAGCGCGGCGACCGCAACGACCGCCGCGCCATGGGCCAGCAGCAAAAGCAGCAGTCCCGCGAGCCGCAGGTCCAGGGTTCGATGGCCGCCGCCTTCGCCAAGCTGCGCAGCTAAACAAAGTCGGGGTCAGGTCTGTCTTTTGGACAGTTAACACAATCATTTGATCTTGCTCAATACGCGATTTCGCTACCTTTCGCGTATTGATATTGATCAAAGGGTAGCGCTGTCTGTCCGAATGACAGACCTGACCCCGAATTGTGGATGGCGTCAGGACATGACCTGTGTCATCAGGTAAGGCGCCGTTTCGCGGTAAAATGGTGGGATTCCAATCCTTAGCAGTGAGAATGCAATG
>CAMLSG010000039.1 GCA_946482635.1 uncultured Duganella sp. | reverse complement strand
CATGGCAAGCGGAATTTTAAAACTTTTTTTGAATGTCGCAATTAAGTCTGGAATTTTGGAAACATTAGTTAATTCAATGACTTTAGGTATTTCTTTAAGTTACTACTAAGTGCGTAGTCACAATAATGTTTTTAAATAAAAAAGCCCGGCGGCGACCGGGCTTATATAGCGAAAAGAGGGGCCGAATTACTTGACCGGGCTATTGGCGACATTCACTTGAACGGTATTGGATGAACCGGCGTTTCCGGCTGCATCATAGGCGACCGCTACGAGGTTGTTGATACCGTTGGCAACGCCAGTGGAATTCCAGCTAAAGCCGAAAGGCGAAGAGGTGTCGGATCCAACTAGATTCCCATTCACTTTCAGGTCGACTCGGACTACAGCCTTGTTGTCGGAAGCGGTCACGTCAAGCACAACCAGGCCGGATACTGTGTTGTTGGCCACTGGGTTTGTGATGGCGATGCTGGGAGGGAGGGTGTCCGGCGCCGGGACTGCCAAGGCCGCGGCGACCGCGCCAGCGGCATTGACCCGGCCGAAGCCGAAATAAATATCACGGCCGGCCGTCCCAAGGTCGACTGCCGTATTGAACAGGATGTCCTGTACCTGGTCGGCGGTCAACGCAGGGTTGGCGGACATCACGAGTGCGCCGACGGCCGCCGCGATAGGGCTCGCGAACGAGGTACCGTTGACGCCGCCATAACCGCCTCCTTTGACTGTGGTGTAAATCCCCGCACCCGGGGCCGCCAACGCGACGAAAGCGCCATAGCTTGAAAAGCTGGCGCGAGTGTCGTTCGAAGCGGTAGCCGACACTGGGATCATGGTGGTGGTCGGTGTAAATCCTTCGTCGCGGTTGTAATTTCCGGCTGACACGAACAGGAGGCCGCCTTTACTGCGCAGGTAAGTCGCTGCGCTCGCTACTGCCGAACTGGCGGGCACACTGGCATAGCTGATGTTGGCAATCCTGGCGCCATGATCAGCTGCCCAGGTCAGTCCGCTGGCCATGGTCGAGAAATAGGCATAGCAAGAGCCTGAGCTGACGAATGCTATACGGATCGGCATGATCCTGGCACGTCCGGCGACGCCTGCCACGCCGAGCGCATTGTTGGTCACAGCCGCGGCGGAGCCGGCAACCTTGGTGCCGTGGCCGCACACATCGGCGGTGTTGGTATTGTTGTCGTAACTGTTGTAGCCGCCGACGATGTTAGCGGCAAGGTCGGCGTGGGCGGAATCTATGCCCGAATCAAGAATCGCGATGGTGACACCACTGCCCTGGGTGGTATCCCAGGCAAGGTTGGCTGCAATCTTGTTGATGTGCCACTCGCTGCCGAGATAGGGGTCATTGGCGGTGGCGGCGATTGGGACCATCTGGTCGAGTTCGGCGAATTTGAACTGGGGATTGCGCTTCAGCTTGTCAACCATGGCCCGCTCGGACCCGGCGGGCACTTCAAGGATGTGGATATTGCTCAGGCCAAGCTTGCGGGCTTTCTGACCACCGTTCTGTTTGAAGACATTCGACATCTCGTCCATGGCCAGGCCGGCGCGGGGCTCGACTAGAATTCGCCCTGTAGCGAATGATTCCGGCTGTGCGGCGCTGGCATCCTGTCCTGCGAAGGTGGCGGCAATTACAACGGAAAGCGTGATGATAGTTTTCATGGTGCGAGTCCCTCTCTTGAATTGATCAAAGAAACGAGAACTACCCGGTATCCATCACTTACGAGTTATTGCAGTGGGAGATATTATTCGGTCAATTAACCCATGCCAAGCCCGATTTCATGGGCTGATTATGAAAAAGAGCTGCGGTTATATAATTCGCCACAATCTGATGAGAAGAAAGCGCACGATCGTTCGATTTGTGGGTTATAGTAACTTCTCGCCATCGCCACCACACCAAGAAAGAAGAGACAACCCATGAGCGCAGATTACGTAGTCCAAGATTCTATCGCCGTCATTTCGCTGAATAATCCTCCGGTCAACGGGCTTGGCCTGGCGACACGCACCGCCGCCATCGAAGGCATCCGCCGGGCGCAGGAAGACGGCAGTGTCAAGGCGGTTGTGCTGACTGGCGCGGGGAAAGCTTTCTCTGGTGGCGCCGATATCAAGGAATTCAATTCACCCAAGGCGCTGACCGAGCCGACCTTGCACAGCCTGATACGCGCAGTCGAAGGTTGCAGCAAACCGGTCGTGGCGGCGATCCATTCGGTCGCAATGGGCGGGGGCCTCGAGCTGGCCCTTGGCTGCCATTACCGCGTAGCCCTTCCGGGCGCCCAGATCGCCTTGCCTGAAGTGAAACTGGGCCTGTTGCCGGGGGCCGGCGGTACCCAGCGTTTGCCGCGCGTGCTTGGCCTGGAAATGGCGCTGAACATGATCGTATCTGGTACGCCAGTGTTGTCGGAAAAGCTTGCAGGCACAGCGCTGTTTGACAAATTGCTGCCTGCAGGGGCCGACTTGATTGCCGAGGCGAAGGCGTTTGCAGAAAGTATCGCGGACGTTCGCCCTTTGCCGAAAGTACGGGACCGCAAGGTCGATTACCCGAATCATGAGGCATTCCTGCAATTCAGCCGCAATACGGTGAAAGCTGTTGCGGGGCCGTTCCCGGCGCCGCTGGAATGCCTGGAGACCGTGGCGGCTTCCGTGACGATGGAGTTTGAGGCAGGCCTGAAATTCGAACGCGAGCGTTTCCTGCACCTGATGCAGACCACCGAATGCAAATCGCTGCGCCATGCGTTCATTTCCGAGCGTGCCGCCAGCAAGATTCCCGATGTGCCGCCGGATACCCCGGTTCGGGAAATCCGCAAGGCTGCCGTAATCGGCGCCGGCACCATGGGCGGCGGCATTGCAATGAATTTTGCCAATGCCGGCATTCCGGTACTGCTGCTGGAAACGAAGCAGGAAGCGCTCGACAAGGGCCTGGCTACGATTCGCAAGAACTATGAGAACACCTTGAAAAAGGGCAAGCTGACGCAGGAAAGATTCGACCAACGCCTGGCGCTGATCAATGGCACCCTTGACTATGCAAGTATTGCGGACGCCGACATCGTCATCGAAGCGGTGTTTGAGGATATCGGTGTGAAGGAATCCGTATTCCGCAAGCTGGACGAGGTCATGAAGCCAGGTGCGATCCTGGCCTCGAATACGTCGACGCTGGACCTGGACAAGATCGCTGCCTTCACCAGCCGTCCGCAAGACGTCGTCGGGACGCATTTCTTCAGTCCCGCCAACGTCATGAAACTGCTGGAAGTAGTGCGTGGCAAGGCAACGGGCAAGGACGTGCTGGCCACCACCATGGCGTTGTCGAAAAAGCTGAAGAAGACCGGCGTGGTTTCCGGTGTTTGCGACGGCTTTATCGGCAACCGCATGATCGAGCAATACTTCCGCCAGGCCGGCTTCCTGCTGGAAGAAGGCGCTACGCCGGAGCAGGTGGACAAGGCAATCGAAAAATTCGGTTTCCCGATGGGGCCGTTCCGCATGAGCGACCTGGCAGGCAACGATATCGGCTGGTACATCCGCAAACGCCGCTATGTCGAAAAACCGGAAGTGGTGTATTCGAAGACTGCCGACCTGCTGTGCGAAATGGGCCGTTTCGGCCAGAAGACTAGTGGCGGCTGGTATGACTATAAGGAAGGCGACCGCAAGGCGTACCCAAGTACGGTCGTGAACGAGATGATCGCCAGGCATTCGGCCGACATCGGCGTTGAGCGCCGCAAGGTCAGCGAGCAGGAAATTGTCGAACGCCTGATTTACGCGCTGGTGAACGAGGGGGCCTTGATCCTGGAGGACGGCATCGCCTTGCGTGCCTCCGACATCGATATGGTCTACCTGACCGGCTACGGCTTCCCGCTGTACCGTGGTGGACCGATGTTCTACGCGGACACCGTGGGCCTGGTCAACGTGCTGGGCGCCATTGAGAAATTCGCCAGGGGCCGCCACGGCGAAGCCTGGAAGCCGGCCCCGCTGCTGGCCAGGCTGGCGGCGGAAGGCAAGGGCTTCAATAACTGAGGCACTGGTCAGGCAATGCGCTTGCGCATGCGCGACAACGGTACTGCGACGTTGCCGGGCAGGGCAAGCGCGAAATCTTCGATGGATTCAAAACCGCAGGCAGTGTAAAGCGGCACTCCCGGCATGGTTGCAGCAAGTTCCATGGCCAGGAAACGAGCGGCAGCTGCCTCGCGTTCGCAGTGCTCCATGAGCATGCGGCCCAGCCCCTGGCGCGGTACCGATGGATCGACGAAGAAGGCCCTGATGCGGGCCGGCTGCGTAGCCGGGTCGAGCAATGGGTCAGGCCCCGACTTGTGCTGGTCGCCGCCGAAGAGCGTCGCGCGTTTGCTCCAGCCGCCGCAGGCCAGAAGCCGGCCATCGCGCTCGATGACGAAGTAGGTGCCATCGTCCACCAATTGCGAATCCACCCCGAATACATGGCGGGTAACCGCAGCGGCCTGTTCGTCCGTATAGAATCCCTTACTGAGCTCGATTCCTGAACGCCGGATCAGGGCCTCCATGGCCGGGATATCGGCTGTCGTGGCGGCCCGCAGTGTGGCTGGATATGTCATTGGGAAATGCTATCATAGGGATGCACCCAAGGAGAATCCATGCGCAAATTTGCTGCTGCAATCTTCGCCTTGCTTTGCTGCCTGCCGGCGGCCGCCCGCGACCTGCTGGTGATCGGCACCCATTTCGAGCGCGTTTATGAGCGCGGCCAGGAAGGCGAAATCGTCGGCCTGGGGCCGGAAGTCGTGCGCCTGATCGCCGAGCGCCTTGGACATCGCGCCGTTTTCGAGCTCTATCCCTGGGCTCGGGCCCAGGCCCTTGTGGCCCAGGGCAAGGCAGATATCCTGGTCGGCCCCTACAAGACTTTGGAACGGCAGCAGCTCATGTCGTTTTCACGCCTGCCGTTTTACCAGGACCAGATGGTGTTCTACGTCCGCAAAGGAACGATGCAGGACTGGAGCGGGGACTATGCTGCGCTTTCCGAGCAACGCATCGCTATTGTCAATGGCTGGTCCTACGGCGCGTCGTTCGACAAGGCGCGCCCGCAACTTCGCCTCGATGTCGTGAACAGCGTCGATAGCGGCCTGAAGATGCTGGCGGCGCAGCATGCCCAGATGTTTGCCAGCAACCGCCGTAATACCGAGCCGGTGCTGGGCAGGCTGGGGCTGTCCGGCCAGGTCGCCATGCTGCCGCGCGTGATCGAAGTGCAGGAAGGCTATTTCGCCTTTCCGAAGCGTCCCGCTGGCGACGCGCTGCGCAAGGAATTCGATGCGGAATTCCAGCGCATGGTCGAGAGCGGGGAGTTGCGGCGCCTCGGCTTAAGGCACGAAGTGAATGTGCCTTAGCGGCGCTCCGGCGTCAGCACGGTCGGCAGCGCCTTCGGCAGGGTAGCCGGGTAGTCGCGGCTGAAATGCAGGCCCCGGCTTTCGCGGCGCTGCAGCGCGCTGTTGACGATCAGCGATGCCACTTCCACCAGGTTGCGCAATTCCAGCAGGTCGCTGGTGATGCGGAAATGGCGGTAGTACTCGTCGATTTCCTCTTTCAGCAGCGCGATCCGGTGCTGGGCGCGCTCCAGGCGCTTGGTGGTGCGGACGATGCCCACATAGTTCCACATGAAGCGGCGCAGTTCATCCCAGTTGTGGGCGATGACCACTTCCTCGTCGGCGTCGGTGACGCGGCTTTCGTCCCAGTCCGGCAGGTAGGGCGTGCTTTCCTTGTCTTTGGCAAGAATGTCCTGGGCGCAGGCGCGGCCAATCACCACGCATTCGAGCAGGGAGTTGCTGGCCAGGCGGTTGGCGCCGTGCAGGCCGGTGCAGGCTGTTTCGCCTACCGCGTACAGGCCGGGCAGGTCGGTACGGCCGAACAGGTCGGTCACCACGCCGCCGCAGGTATAGTGCGCTGCAGGCACGATAGGAATCGGCTGTTTGGTAATGTCGATGCCCAGCTCCAGGCAGCGCGCATAGATGGTCGGGAAGTGCTCGATCAGGAATTCGGCCGGCTTGTGGCTGATATCCAGGTGCACGTAATCGAGGCCGCGTTTCTTGATCTCGAAGTCGATGGCGCGCGCCACCACGTCGCGCGGCGCCAGTTCGGCGCGTTCGTCGTGGGCCAGCATGAAACGCTGGCCGGCGGCGGCACCCGCTTCCGGCGGCAGCTTGAGCAAGCCGCCTTCGCCGCGGATCGCCTCCGTGATCAGGAAGGATTTGGCGTAAGGGTGGTACAGGCAGGTCGGATGGAACTGGATGAACTCCATATTCGACACGCGGCAACCGGCACGCCAGGCCATCGCAATGCCGTCGCCGCTGGCGGTATCGGGATTGGTGGTGTACAGGTAGACTTTGCCGGCGCCGCCGGTTGCCATCACTGTGTGTTCCGCGGTGACGGTATGCACCTGGCCGGTGGTCACGTCCTGTACATACAAGCCGTGGCAGCGCGGCTGCGAATTGGCAGGGCGCGGGCCCAGCTTGTCGGTGGTGATCAGGTCAATCGCGCAGTGCTGCTCGAACAGGCTGATATTCGGATGCGCCCGCACTTTTTCTTCCAGCGTGACCTGCACGGCATGGCCGGTGGCGTCGGCCGCATGGATGATGCGCCGCTGGCTATGGCCGCCTTCACGGGTCAGATGGAAACCCAGTTCCGCGTTCTCGTCGCGGGTAAAGGGCACGCCAAGGCCGATCAGCCATTCGATGGCCTCGCGGCCGTGCTCGACGATAAAGCGGGTCGCGCCTTCGTCGCATAAGCCGCCGCCGGCCACCAGGGTATCGGCAATATGCTGCTCGTGGCTGTCGCCGGAATCGAGCACGGCGGCGATGCCGCCCTGGGCCCAGTTACTGGCGCCATCGAGCAGGGCACGTTTGGAGATGATGGCTACTTTGCGGCTTTCCGCCAGGTGAAGTGCAACAGAGAGGCCGGCCAGGCCGCTGCCGACAATCACAACGTCGAATTTCATGGTGTTTCGGTCTGTTTTTTCGCGTAATAGGCAACAATATAAACTATTTGCCGTTGCGCTGCCTCAAAAGCCCCACTGGCGGCATGCTGCATCATGGGCTCATGACCAAGAAAAAGCTGCTCGTGGTGGAGGACGACCTGGGCCTGCAGAAGCAGTTGCGCTGGGCCCTGGACACGTATGAGGTGGTGTTTGCGGCCAACCGCGATGCCGCCCTCGGGCAGTTGCGCCGGCACCAGCCGGCAGTGGTGACGATGGACCTGGGCCTGCCGCCGGAACCTGACAGTGCAAGCGAAGGCTTGCTGTTGCTGCAGCAGATGCTGGCAATCGCTGCCGATACCAAGGTGATCGTCCTGTCCGGCAACCAGGATCGGGAGAACGTGCTGAAAGCGATGGCGCTTGGAGCCTACGATTTCCACCAGAAGCCGCTGGACGGCGAGATGCTGCGCCTGATGGCTGACCGGGCGTTCTTCCTGCACGGCGTCCAGCAAGACAACCGGCGCATGCTGCAGACCGAAGCCGATTCGCCGCTGGCTGGGCTGGTCACGCGCGACCCGGGCATGCTGCGCGTGTGCCGAAGCATCGAAAAGGTCGCTCCGAGTTCCGCGACGGTGATGCTGATGGGCGCTTCCGGCAGCGGCAAGGAGGTTCTCGCGCGCGGGCTGCACCAGCTCAGCTCGCGCCACGATCGGCGCATGGTGGCCATCAACTGCGCTGCGATTCCCGAACACTTGCTGGAAAGTGAGTTGTTCGGCTACGAAAAAGGCGCGTTTACCGGCGCCGAACGGCAAACGCTGGGGAAGATCGAGCTGGCAGCCGGTGGCACTTTCTTCCTCGATGAAATCGGCGACATGGCCTTGCCGCTACAGGCAAAGATGCTGCGTTTCCTGCAGGAGCGCGTGATCGAGCGCCTGGGCGGCCGCAGTGAAATCGCAGTCGATGTCAGGATTGTCTGCGCCACGCACCGCAACCTGAAGGCCATGGTAGATGAGGGACGGTTTCGGGAAGACCTGTTCTACCGCCTGAGTGAAATCGTGCTGGTCGTGCCGCCGCTGCGCGAGCGAATCGGCGATGCGGTCCTGCTGGCGCAGCACTTCCGCCACCGGTTCCTGCAGGCCGAGGGGCGTCCCGCCTTGCCATTCCACCCGGATGCCCTGGCCGCGATTGAGGCATATGGCTGGCCGGGCAATGTGCGGGAGATCGAAAACTGCGTCAAGCGGGCGGCGATCATGAGCGAGGGACCCCATATCACGCTGGAGGACCTCGGCTTGCCTCCCGGCGCGCCCCAGGCGGAAAACATCGATCTGCGCGACGCGCGCAACGCCGCTGAATACCGGGTAATGGTGAAAGCGCTGGCGCGCACCGGAGGCAATATTGCGCGTGCTTCCGAATTGCTGGGTGTGAGTCGTCCCACGCTGTACGACTTAATGAGCCACCACGGGATCAAGTGACTCTGGCTCGCGCCATTCGCGCGCTGTTTTCAGCTGCTGCCGCAGGCCTGGGAGCGGGAAGCCAAGGCCATAGGCCTTGTGTGCTGCATCGCGCGCCGCCGGCCAGTCCTTTTGGCGTACCCGCGCCAGGCCGAGGTTGTACCAGCCGGCCGCATTGCCGGGCTGTGACTTGAGCGCGGCCTGCAGCTGTTCGATCGCATCGCCATTGCGCCGTAGCGATAAAAGGTAGGCGCCGTACAGTGCGCGTGCGGCGCCGTCTGCGGGGACGAATGCGATGGCGCGCTGGAAGTAGCAATCGACCGCGTGGGCCGCGCCGGGCGCCTGGGGTTTCTTCAGCCGCAGGCCCAGGCGCGCCATCGCCGCCAGGGCGCGCGGATGGTTGGGGAAATGCTCCAGCGTATAGCCGATATCGCCGCCAAGGGTACCCGTCATCCCGCGCTGCAGGGACTCCACTTGCGGGCCGAAATGGAAGGTTTCGACCACGGACAGGCCTTTGGCGTCTTCCGTGTTGTTGTAATCGCCGCCGGTGCTGCCCTTGGTGAAGGGCGGACAGTCGGCAGCGAGCGCTGCAAGCAGGATCAGGTAGGCTGGCATCGCTGTTCTCCGTGTTCGAGCGGCCTGGTATCGAATACAAGCTGCGGCCGCGAATGGGGGCCGCCAGAGAGGTGAATGTAGGGGCGACGGCTGGCAATCATCAGTTGCCATTGGCCCGCTACCAGGAAGGTCGCGCTGCCGAGAGGGACGGCGCCGAGGCGCCGGTGTGCCCGCAGCGAACCCGGATTGAATGCGGATATCCGGCTGCAGGTCCATTGGATCCCGCGCGCGTGCATCTGCCGGTGCGCCTCGTCCCAAAGGCGGCAGAAGGCTGTTCCCAGGCGCATCTGCGGCTGCACAAAAACGTCGTAATCCCAGCAGGAGCGGGGCGAGGGCAGGCAGTAGCGCGCGCGCACTTCATCTTCTTCGTAAGCCCCGAACTGGTACCACAGGATTGCGGCGAGGTCGCCGCCTTTCCAGGCCGCGATGCTGCAGCCGCCCTGGCGGAAACGCGCAGCCGCTATCCCGGGTGGCCGGGGATACTGGGGCGGCAGGTCGGCCATGCTTGAAACCGGCCGCATTACCAGCTTGCCAGGCACGCTGCGCACGGCAGTGGCGGCGACGCGCTGCGCCACGAACTGGTAGCGCCACATATGCAGCCCGAGGCAGCCCAATGCCCGCGCCAGGGCGTACCAGGCGGCATTGACGAAGCCGAGTTCCGAGACGGTATGGAGAATGTGCGTGGGCATGATGCCATTACAGCAAAGCTTCGCGCCGGGTCTTTGAGCTAGCGCAAGCGCCTGTGCCGGCGCCTTGCATAGACTGGGACCTCCAGGGAGGAAACATCATGCTGACTGTGCTGATGGCGACGTTCAATGGTGCGCGCACCTTGCCCCAGGTGCTTGACGCGTACACCCAGCTGCATAGCCCGGAGGAAGGCTGGCGGCTGCTGGTGGTGGACAACGGCAGCGACGACGGCACGCGCGAATTGCTGTTGTCCTATGCGAGCCGCCTGCCGCTGCACTACGCTTACGAACCCAGGCGCGGCAAGAACGCGGCCCTGAACCACGGCCTGGCACTGGCCCTGAAGGGACCCGAAACACGGCTGTTCGTCTTTACCGACGATGACGCCACGCCGGAGCGTGACTGGCTCCTGCGCTACGCCGATGCCGCAACCGAACGCCAGGGCTTTGCGGTATTCGGCGGCAGCATTGTTCCCGACTGGAGCGAGACGCCGCCGGAGTGGCTGCTGCGGCTGGTCCCTTGTGGCCTGACCTATGGCCTGACCGATCCCAAACTGCCTGAGGGACCGGTCTATCCGGGACTTGTCTGGGGCGCCAATATGGCGGTGCGCGGTGAAGTCTTCCGCCACGGCTACCGCTTCGACGAATCGATCGGGCCCGCGGCAGGCGAGTATGCGATGGGAGGAGAGGTCAGTTTTACCCGCCTGCTCGAGGGGGCTGGATTCCAGTCCTGGTTTTGCCCTGCGGCGCGGGTTGCCCACCACATCCGGCCGGTGCAATTGACGCCCCTTTGGGTCATCGCGCGCGCCCGGCGCTATGGCCGGGGCGCGTGCCGTTTGACCAGGCCGGGCCAGTTTCCGGAGTTGTTTGGGGCGCCGCGCTGGATGTTGCGCAAATATGTGGAGGAGCTGTGTGGCCTCGGTGCGGCCATGCTGCTGCGGCAGCCGGAGCGCATTTTCCAGCGCAGGTGGGAATTGGCTTACCTTGGCGGCTATATTGCTGAGGCTGCGGCAGCAGGCAGGCGTGCGGGCAGCCGGCGTGTCCTGTTGACCAGTTTTTCTGGCGAGCTCGGCGGTATGGAACTTCGCATGCTGGACGAGGCCCGCTTCCTGAAAGGGGTTGGCTACGACTGCGTGCTGGCGCCGCCTCGCTACGCCGGCGATGAGCGCTGGCGCCAATCGGCGCAGGATGAATGCGTCGAACTGGCCGACCTGAATGTTCCGCCCCTGCTGGAAGAGTGGCCATGGCGCCGCCTGAACCGCTTGCGGGCGATGGTGTTTTCGGCCCCGGCACTGCGCAAGCTGCGGCCGGACCTCGTGCACGTGGCATTCTGTTGGACCACCTATGGCGCCAGCGCCCTGTGGCTGGCACAGCACTGCGGCGTGCCGGCCGTCATCAGCGTCCACAATGCATTCCCCCTGACGGAGTTCAATGAATGGCAGCGCGGCCTGCTGCAACGTGCAATGTCGGGGGTGAGGGGCGTGTATGCGGTTTCCGATTCGGCGATGAAGCATTTCCTGGCGCTGTACCGCCAGTGGCTGCCCGCCGATGTGCGCCTCGCGGTCATCCCGAACTGTGTTGACGTGCGGCGCTTCCAGCCATCTTTGCGCCGGCGGGCGGCCGCGCGGCGCCAATGGGGTATTGCCGACAGCGACGAAGTGATTGGCAGCGTCGGGCGTTTGTCGGCGCAGAAGCGTCCCGAGGAACTGCTGGCGATCTTCGCCCACCTGGCCAGGTCGAGGCCTCGCCTCAAACTGCTCCTTGTGGGGACCGGACCCATGGAGTCGAGCCTGCGCGACCTGGTGCGGCGCCAGCGCTTGACGCGGCGCGTCATTTTCGCTGGGTTCCAGGCCCAGGTCGAATCGATCGTGCCGGCCATGGACCTGCACCTGCTGGTCAGCCGCCGGGAAGGCTTTGGCATTGCAACGATCGAGGCAATGGCGTGCGGTGTTCCAGCCCTGGCGACACGGGTACCGGGCAGCGAGGACATCTTGCAGGGATGCGCAGGCGGGCTGCTGCTTACGCCCGGTGATATCGACCATGCTGTCGATGCAATCGCGGCATTGCTTGACGATCCAGCACGCCGTGCCGAAATGGGCCGGCAGGGCAGGGCCGAAGTGGAGGCGCGCTATGCAGTCCCAGTGATTAGTGCGCAAGTCGAGGCTTTCTACGCAGGGTTGGCATGAAATGCGCGGAATTGTGCGCAATTTCGCCTTTGGCTTTGCGGAGAAATACCTGCAAGCCTTGCTCGCCCTGGCTTCCTCAATCGTTCTGGCGCGGCTCCTGTCGCCGGCAGAAATAGGCGTCTATTCAATCGCCGCAGTGCTGGCCGGCCTGGCACAGGTATTCCGCGACCTGGGTACGGGCCAGTTGCTGGTGGCCCGGCGCGTCTTGTCGATCGAGGAACAGCGCGCCTTGCTGGCCATTTCCATTGCAATGGGATGGGGACTCGCGTTGCTACTGGCAGCTTTGGCGGGGCCGCTGGCCGCTTTCTATCGGCAGCCAGGGTTGGTCCCGGTCTTGCGCATCCTGTCGCTGAATTTCGTGCTGGTTCCGTTTTCCTCGCAGGTTACCGCGCTGTTGCGCCGCGAGATGCGTGCCGGTGCCCTGTTGAGTATCTCTGTCTTTTACAGCGGAACGCAATGCGCGGCAACGATTGCCCTGGCCGCAGCGGGCCTGGGACCATGCGCCCTGGCCTGGGGCAGCCTTGCCGCTACCCTGGCCGGCTTTCTTGCTGCGTTCGCCCAGCAACCCGCCGGGATGGCCTGGCGTCCCGCCTGGCGCGGCGTTGGCGCCCTGGTGCGGCCGGGTGCGCTGGCGGTCAGCGGAAATGCGATCGATGAAGTTGGCGTGGTGGCGCCCGAACTGGTGGCGGGAAAATTGCTCGGGCCGGAGCAAGTGGCCTTGCTTGGCAAGGCGCAATCTGTGCTCTCGCTCTTTAACCAGGCAGTCACCAGCGCCGTTTCTCCGATAATTTTTCCGCTGTTTGCAAGGCAGGCCCGCGAAGGCGGCGATCCCCTGCAGGCATACGTTTCGGCAGCCAGCTGCATCACTGCCTTGTCATGGCCCTTCTTCATGTTCGCCGGACTGTTTGCAGGACCGCTGGTGCAGCTGCTGTACGGAGATCAGTGGCTAGCCAGCGTACCTTTGATCCGGATCATGTGCGGTGCTGCCGCCCTGTATAGCATGTTCAGTATGGGGCGCTACCTCCTGGTCGCTACCGGCCATATCGGAGAACAGGCAAGGATCGACGCGCTGGCGGTCCTTGGCCGCGTGGCGCTGCTGGTACCGGCCGGATTGGCGGGATTGCCCTGGCTGGCAACGGCTGTTGCCCTTAGCCTGGTCCTGCGCAGCCTGCTCGTGTTGCGCTCGCTTCGCAGCTTGTACGGACTGGAGCTTGCAGGCCTGCTCCTGGCCGTACGCAAGAGCGCCCTGGCTACCGCTGCGGCTACCTTGCCAGGCATGCTGGTCCTTGCGACTGTGCGCAATGAGGCCGGCACCGTGCATCTATTGGCTGGCGCCGGTGCGGGAGCGCTGGGCTGGGGACTGGCAATCTGGCTGCAGCAGCATCCCCTGGCCAGTTTCCTGCGCCGGGAGGCGTGGCAGCAATAAGGGAGGAAGCTATGCGCATCGGAATCCTGTCGTATCCCATGCTGTTCCAGCGTGAGGGCGGCCTGCAGGTGCAGGTGCGCGAGACGGTATCGGCGTTAAACCACCTGGATGCTTCGCTCTCGGCCGAACTGGTCGACCCGGCGCGCCAGCGATTAACCGACTTCGACCTGATACACGTTTTCTCTGCTTTTAATGGGAACTTCCGTGTGGTGGAATCTGCAGTGGAACTGGGCCTGCCGGTGGTGCTGTCGCCTTTGGTGTCTCCCACCTGGAACCGCAACGCCGGCTTCCGCGCAAGGGTGGCTGACCGCCTTGCGGGACGCATCTGTTCGTACAACCTGCAGACCAGCTATGCGCAGACCAAGCGCGCACTGCAGCTCGCCGATCTCGTGATTGCGCTTGGTGACGCGGAAAAGGAGGCGATCGTCAACGGGTTCCTGACCGATCGCGCGAAGATCCGCGTCTTCCCCAATGGGATCAGCCGCCAGTTCTTCACCGCCAAGGGCGACTTGTTCCGCCACCGCACCGGCATTGTCGGGCCATTTGTCTTGGCAGTGGGGGCAGTTTCGTCCTACAAGAACCAGCTTAGCCTGGCCCAGGCGCTGGAAGGCAGCGAGCTGCCCCTGGTCATGATTGGCCCGGTTGCGCGTGAAGACCACGACTACCTGCAAAACATCTTGAAGTCTCCGTGGACGCGCTGGCTCGGTGCCCTGGACCACGAAGACCCGCTCCTGGCCAGTGCCTATGCTGCCGCCTCGGTGGTGGCCTTGCCAAGCCAGGGAGAAATCTTTCCCCTGTCCGTGCTCGAATCACTGGCTGCCGGCACGCCGGTCGTGATGACGCAGGACAGCGCCCTGCAACTCAATGGTGCGGAAGCGATACTGCGTAAAGTCGCCTGGAACGACCGGGCGGGCCAGCGCGAGGCCATCGTCAGCCTGGCCTCGCGGCCGCCGGAACGCACCAGTGTGCAGTCTATGGTCGAACAGTTTACCTGGCAGCGTGTAGCGAGCCAGGTGGCCGGCTGCTATCGGGAGCTGTTGCCTGCCAACGCCGCATGAACTTCACATCCGTGGCCGGTAGCGCAGCATGGCGGCCCCTTTTTCGCAGGGAAGTGAACTGATCTCCAATTCCGGGAATTCGGCCGCCCAGCGCTGCAAGGCTGCGCGTTCGCCGGGCCGCATGGCATCGTCCAGGAAGATCGCCGCCCCGGGCGCCATGCGCGGGAAGAGAATGGGACCTGCCGGATAGCGGGCAGCTTCGCTGGTGGCCTGAGGCGGTCCATCGATCACGACCATCTCAATGGCCTGGCCGGTCGCCAGGCCGCTGCAATCGTACCAGGGCTGCTGGCTGTCGCCGAAGGTTTGCGTCAACAGGGGCGCGTCGAGCACGGTCGCCCATTCAGCCAGCCCATGCAGCTCCAGTTGCCGGCGGGTGCGGCGGGCATACGCGGGATCGTGCTCCAGGCTGTACACCTTGCCGGCGCCGTTGATCTGCATGCAGCGCGCCAGCACCAGGGTCGACGTTCCACTGCTGCATTCGACGACGCACAAAGGCTTCTCGTCAAGGGCATGCGCGGCCAGCTCCTGCAGGAAGTCCGGCGAGGCTGCCCAGCCGCGCGTCAAGGGCAAGGCGCGCTGCAGTCCCAGGCTGATATACAGACCCTGCAAAGCTTCCAGCTGGCGGAAGAGCGAGGCATGCTCTTGCCGCGAGTCGTCCTTCATCGCATGCACCAGCAGATGCATGTTGCGCACCTTATGCAAGATGTAGGCGCACAAGAGCAGCACGCCAATGGCCGCGGCATCGATCATTCGTAGTACCCGTAATATTGGGCGCCGGGAAACGCGTGCGACTTGTTGTAGACCAGGTTCACGTGCCGGCAATGCTCGATGCGCTGCAGCGCAGCTTGCACCGCGGACTGCGTGGTGGTCTCGGCCTCAACCACCATGACCACCTGTCCCATTTGCGAAACCAACACGCTCGCCTCCGTGGTCAGGAGCAAGGGCGGCGAATCGAACACGATGATCCGGTCAGGATAGCGGCTGGCCAGTTCTTCGAGAAGGCGGCTCATGTTGCGGCTGGCAAGGAGCTCGGTCGCATGCCGGCTGGCCGGGCCGGAGGGAAGCAGGCTCAGGGAAGGGACGTTGGTGCGCAGGATGACGTCCGACAGTTCGATGCTGCCGTCCAGCAGCACATCCATCAATCCACGTTCCGCCTGGAGGCCAAGCACTTTCAGCACCGAGGGGCGTGCCACGTCCGCATCCACCAAGAGCGCCCTGGCATCCTTTTCCATCGAGATACTCATGGCCAGGTTGACGGCGCAGTACGTCTTTCCCTCGCCAGGCAGGGCGCTGGTGACGACCACCAGGTTGCCATGCGGGATAGCGTTGGCCCCGGTACAGCGCGCATCGTTCAGCAGGTGGCGCTTGACGATCCGGAAGTCCTCGGCGACCGAGGTGCGGCCGCTCTCGTGGGTGACCATGCCCCGTTGCCGCATCCTGACCAGGTTGATGTCGGCATAGCCCGTTTCGGCAGGCGGGGCAACTTCCAATAAAGTGGGCGGCAATTGCATGGGAGCTCCGTTTACTGGTAGAACAGGGTAAAGGCCATCACGCCGCCATAGCCGAGCAAGAGGCAGGCGCTGCCGGCACTGAAGCCCAGGCGGTCGCGTGCATGGCGCAGTTTTTCATCGTCGGTCCAGTTCATGCCAATGGTGCCGAGGACGCGCAGGCCGGTCTTTGCCCGCAGCTCGGCAGGACTCAGGAACGTAGGGCGCAATTCCGCCAGGCCCAGTGCGGCCGCGGCCCCGCCCAGCAGGCCGGCGGCGAGGACTGCGCTGTAGTAGAGGGCGCGGTTAGGACCAATCGGGCGCAGCGGCATGGTGGGGGGATCGATGATCTTGAAGCTCATCATCTCTGTGGTCGTTGTCAACTCCCCCGACAGCTTGGCCGCCTCGCGGCGGGCAATCAGCTTTTCATAGTTCTCTTTGTTGACCTGGTAGTCGCGCGTCAGTTGGCCCAACTGGGACTCGAGCTCCGGTACCGCATTGCGCTGTTCCTGCAACTGCGACTGGCGGCGCTGCATGGCCTCGACACGGGCGTGCAGGGCCGCTACCCGCGCTTCCGCCTCGGCCTGTGCCACCTTCATTTGCTGGAACAAGGGGCTATACTGGCGGGCTGTATCGCCTGGTTCGGGCTGCTTCAGGCGCTCTTGCTGCCGCTTCTCTTCGAGCTGGGCGACCAGGCGCAGGGCCGCGGCAACATCGGGATGCTGGTCGGTATATTGCATGCGCAAGGCGTCGAGGTTTTTGTTCAGGGCACTGATCCTCGAGTCGAGTTCGGACGCATCGCCTGGCGCGCCGACAGCAGCCAGCAGGGGTTCATCGCCGCCAAATTGCGCTTCAATGGCCTTGCGCGCCTGTTCCGCCTCGGCCAGCTCGAGTTGGGCGCTGGCCAGCGCTTCGCTGGCCGACAGCAGCTTGCCGCCGTAATCCTGTCCCTCGCGCGGCAGGATGTAGTTATGTTTTAAGCGAAATTCCTTGACCTGGTTCTCTGCCGCAAGCAGGCGGTCCTCATAATTCCTGATCTGCTCGTCGATGAACTGAACCGCTTTCTCCGAATCGCCTTTTTTCCCTTTGAAGCTGCCTTCAACGAAGATCGACAGCAGGGCCTGCACCACGTCGCGCACCTGGCGCGGGTCCGATTGCATGTAGCTGATGGTGTAAATATCGTAAGTACCGGTACCGTTGATGTGGATGCGCTTCAGCATGTCGTCGACCATCGCGTCATGCTCGCGTGCCGTCACGGTCCGCACGTCCAGGTCGACCATGCGCAGCACGCGGTCGATATTGGGACGGCTGAGGAGGGTCCTGCTCATGATGGCCACTTGCTGTTCGACGTTGGGCATGCTGGTCATGCCCACCATCAGCGGCTTCAGGACGCTTTGCGTGTCGACGAATACCCGTGCCGTGCTCTGGTATTCATTGGGCAGGGAATAGACCTTGGCCCAGCCCGCCAGCACGACCAGCCAAGCCACGCTGAACCCGGCCCAGCGGTGCTTCCACATGCCTTTCAGGCTGGACAGCAATTGGCTGAGAAGATGCTCCATGCTGCGCTCCCTGGTGATACGCCTCGGTCTTCTGGATTATATGGGCGGGTTTCCAGCCCGGCTGGCGAACCCGCCCGATCCTTGAGCCCTGTCAAGAAGTGGTCAGGATTTGCGGCGGCGCAGGGCGACCGACATGGCCAGCATGCCTGCCGCAAGCACGGCCAGCGAGTCCGGTTCAGGCAATTCCTGCTGCAGTGCATTGGCCAGCGTGTTGTGCTGGATCGTGATCTGGTAGCTGGTACCTGCCGTCAGCAAAGGCGACACCTTGGTGAGCGGGGTGCCCGGGACGGTGGCAAAGGTGTAGGTCAGGATGCCGGGGCTGCCGTCCGTACGGCTGCGTACGCTGAAAGCGTTCAGCGCTTCCGGCGCAAAGTCGAAGATCCTGGTCTGGCCGGTCAGCTCGACGATATTGATGGACCACGAGAGGCGCGCGTTGGCATTGGCATCCGGCCCGGATCCGGGGGACACGTAGGCCTGGGTAAAGGCGGAAGCGTCGAAGGACACGGTCATGGTATCTGCCGCGCCAAGGGTGAACTGGAAAGTGGTGGACGTGCCGACGTCGGAGTTGCCCGAGGCAATGGCATTCAGGGCCGTCGATGCATCGGCGCGGGTACGGGCGCGCGCGCCGGCAGGCTGGGCGCCGATGGTGATCGAGGCGCCGGTCAGGTCCTGGTCGGCATAGCCGAAGGTGCCCGGCACCGGGCCAGGGTAGGGGAAAGGCGTGAAGTCGTTATTGCCCAGCACCGGGCACGTTGCCCCCACGCACTGCTGCAGCACGTTGGGGGTGCCGGTCAGGATGGGGATCGATGAGGTGCCGTTCTTAAAGATGCCGTTCAGCGATGCCGTGGCGTGCGCATCGTTGGTGCCTTGCAGGATCGTGAAGTCGGTGGTGCTGTAGGCGGTGCCGTTCGAGTGCAGCAGGCGGAAGTTGTTGATGTCGAGGATGGCCGAGGCGAACGTGGACGCCTGGGCCGGGATGCTGGCAATGCCGGCCGCCAGGAAGGCGGCAGTTGCCAGAACAGACTTGCGGAAGGTAGTCATAGCAGGAATCTCCCGATTGGATTGCGGCGGGTTTGCCGGCATGCTCGTACCAGCAGCATCCGTGCCAAGCGTGGCCGCCCCGGGCGCGTCCGGGCGCTGAAAAGAAATCCGACGCGGCGGAACCTTATGCCCGCCCGTGCGTCCAAGCCCCATTCCGATAGGAGGGCATACCGTGGACGACGACACCATTGTTTCCTTGTTGATTGACGAGAACGCCAGCGGCCAGCAGCCGCTGCATGCAATCGACCAGCAACTGTTCCATATCCGGCTGGCCAATTCGGCCGGCCAGCGCGAAGCGGCCAGCGTGCTTTTGCAGAAAATGTACGGCTGGCGCGGTTACGAAGTGGATCCCAACGCGCCCCACGAACCCAACCGCATTACGCTGGCCGCCGATAGCCAGGGCGAAACTGTCGGCACGATGTCGCTCTGCCTGGATGACCCCGCCATCGGACTGCCGGCCGATGAAAACTTTGGCGACATCTTGTCCGGCTTGCGGTCGCAAGGGCGGCGCCTGTGCGAGCCGGCGCGCCTGGCCATCGACCGCAATGTGAATATGCGGGTGTTCGCCGCACTGATCCACATTTCCTATGTCTATGCCCATAAGCTGCATGGCTGCACGGATTATGTGATCGAAGTCAATCCACGCCATGTACGCTTCTACAAGCGCATGCTGGGCTTTCGCGATGCCGCGGCGGAGCGCCATTGCAGCCGGGTGGGCGCACCGGCCGTGCTGCTGCGGCTGGACCTGTCGCACATGACGGAGCAGATCCGGCTGTACGGCGGGCGCATGGAATCGGTGCCGAACGAGCGCTCCTTTTATCCCTACTTTTTTTCTCCGCTGGACGAGGCCGGTATCACGGTGCGCCTGCGCGAGGGAAGGGACTGACATGAAGCACATCGATCCAGCAATACAGGCCTGGCGCTTGCTGCTTGGCCCCGCCCGCGTGCTGACAGCTTCCAGCGAGCTCCGACCGTACATGGCCAGCACTTCGGCCGCGCCGGTGGCGCCGCTGGCGGTACTGCGGCCCTTGTCGCATGGGGAAGTGGTCGCCGTGGTGAGGAGCGCCAGCGAATTCGGGCTGCCGCTGTATCCGATCAGCACCGGGCGCAACTGGGGCTACGGCGACGCCAATCCCTGCGGTGAAGGCCAGGTCATCGTCGATCTCGGTGGCATGAACCGCATCCTCGACATCAATCGCGAGCTGGCCTATGCGGTCATCGAGCCGGGCGTCACGCAGGCCCAGCTTGCCGGCCGGCTGGCCGAGCTTGGACTTCCCTTGTGGATGGACTGCACCGGCGCCGGCCCGGATACCAGCCTGGTCGGCAACATCCTCGAACGCGGCTTTGGCCACACGCCTTACGGCAACCGCATCCTGCATGTGGCCGGCATGCGCATCGTGCTTGCCAACGGCGATACCCTGGAAACCGGCTACAGCCATTTCGCCCGTGCCGCCGCCGCCCACCTTTACCCTTATGGGGTCGGCCCGTGGCTGGACGGGCTGTTCACCCAGTCCAACTTCGGCATCGTTACCAGCCTCGGCTTCTGGCTGATGCCGCAAACGCAAGTGGTAAGCCACCTGGTCGCGAGCGTATCTCGGTTCGAGGACATCGCGGCCGTGGTCGACGCGCTCCGGCCGCTGCGCATGGACGGCACCTTGTCCAGTGTCGTGCATATCGGGAATGACTTGCGCGTGCTGTCGGGCGGGATGGTGTTCCCGCACGCGCTCGCGCCGCAAGGGCCGCCGTTGCCTGCGCAGTTGCGGACCAGCTTGTGCCAGCGTGCCGGGATCGGGGCGTGGACCGTGTCGGCCGCCCTTTACGGCCGCAGCGCCCAGGTTGCGGACGCACGCAGTGCCTTGCGCAAGGCGATCGCGAAGTTTGCCCGCTTGCGCTTCATTGACGAGAAAGCGCTGTCGCTGGGCGCCGCCGCCGCCCGCATGCTGGGACAGGGCAGGCTGGGCAGTCGCCTGGCCGCGCAGGTGGACCTTGGCCGTTCGCTGCTGAACATGAATCGCGGCATCCCCGATGGCCGCTTCCTGGCGGGGGCGTACTGGCGCCGCCGCGGCGGCCTGCCGCCGGGATTCCCGCTCGGTGCCAACCCCGCGCGCGACGGCTGTGGAATGATGTGGCTGGCGCCCGTGCTGCCGATGCGCGGCACCGACCTGCTGCATGTGCACAGCCTGGTAGAACCCGTGTTTGCCGCGCATGGCTTCGACCTGTTCGAAACCTTCAGCATGATCAACGAACGCGTGCTGGGGGCCGTCCTCACCATCTGCTTCGACCAGCAGGACGCGGCGGAAGTCGCGCGTGCCAGGCTGTGCCATGAAGCATCCTTGGCGCGCTTGATGGGCGCAGGCTACCTTCCTTACCGGGTCGGACCGCAAGCGATGGCAGCGCTCGACAGCGGGCACGATACGTACTGGCGAACCGTGGCCCGTATCAAGGACGCGCTCGATCCCCGGCACATTATCGCTCCAGGCCGCTACCAGCCGCGCTGACGCCGCCGCCGAATGAAGATCAACACGGCTGCGCCGAGCGGCAGCAAGCTAGCGACGGACGGCTGCCCTAGCGTCACCTGGGCGAGCACCGGGTCGGACAGGCGAGCGGCCCATCCGTTCTGGCCGATGGCGGTCATGGCCAGGATGCTGGTCATGGTGTTGCTCCCATAAAAGTCGGCTCCCGCCTGCTGCATGCCGGTGCCGAAGTAGCTGCAAGCCGGGCCGCCGGCGCAGCGCGCCAGGTAGCTTGCGAAGCCGGGGGAGGGCGACGCGGCGCCGCCCAGTTGCTGGTACAGCGTGACCGGCGCGCCGCTTGCCGTAGCATCGGACAAGCCAGGCACGAATTCCCAGCGCATCAACAGCGCGCCGTCGGTGATGCCGCCTAGCCGGTTGAAGGCGCTGCGCTGCGACGCCTTGACGCCGCCTATGCCAAAGCCGGGATTGCTGCCCCCGCTTAGCTTGTCGAGATAAAAATCGAGGTGGATCTTGCCGTCGCAACCGAAGGAGAGATGCGTGCAGCCGGTCCCCAATACCTGGTGGCTGGCGGAACCTGCCAGCGGCAGTACCGCGGCATCGCCGGCGCCATACAGCATGAACGATATGCTTTGATTGTCCTGTCCGCTGCGCCACAGCTGGTTGGCCGGGTTGCCCAGTTCGCTGATACTGGTCATGTAGCCCGCGCCAAAGCTGGCTTCGCGGATGCCTGCGCCGCCCCCGGCATCGCCGCTGCGCGCCAGGTAGCCGCTGAACTTGATCTCGACGGCGCCCGCCGAGTGCAGCACGAACGGGGCAAGTGGTGCAGCTGCTGCGGATCCGGTGATGGCCATGGCCGCAAGCCAGGCGGCGCCCACGCAAAGTACGCTCTTGAACATGGTGTGCTCCCAATGATGGATATGACCCATATTGCAAGGAGTGCGCCAGCAATTTTCCACAGGACGCGCAGCGGGCGCGTAAAGCGCGCCGACAGCTACAGCTTGGCCAGCAAGCTTTCGACTTCGGCACGGTGCGCAAAGCCCTGGAGCGCCAGCAGTTGCTCACACTGTCCGCGCGCAGCCCGCTTGTCGCCGCTGCGGAACAGCACGTGGGCGTAATGCAGCCTGATATCGCTGGCCGCCGGTGCGGTTTCCAACGCCTTTTTCAGCAGGGGCAGGGCACGGGCCGCGCTTCCGCGCTCCGCCAGCACCCAGGCCAGGGTGTCCGCCACCGCAGGATTGCGAGGGGCTAGCCGGTAAGCGCGCTCGGCCGGCGGAAGGGCATCGCCCTCCTTGGCCTGCAGCAGCGCCCAAGCCAGGTCGTTCAGGGCCAGCACATTGTCCGGGTCGCGTTGCAGGATAGTTTCGTACTCATGCCGCGCAGCGCTGAACCGCGACTGTTGCAGCAGATGGCTTGCGTAGTAGAGGCGTGTGGGCTGGTCGGTGGCGTGCTGGCCAAGCCAGTCGCGCATGCGCTGGTCGGCGGCGTCCGGCTTGCCGGCGGCATGCAGGGCGCGATGCAGCGCAATCATTACCGGACCGATGCGCTGCAAGGCGTACGCCCGTTCGTACTGCGCCACAGCGTCCGCCGCCTTGCCCTCTTCCAGCAGGGCATCGCCTTCGAGCTTGAAACCGAGGCCGGCGCCCGGTTGCCGTTGCTGCACCGCCTGCGCCAGCTTGCGCGCCTCGTCGAATGCCCGGCGGTCCAGCAGCAAGGCACTCGCAAGCAGCAGGGCATCTTCGCGCCCTGGAGCGAGTGCAAGCGCCTTGCGCACGGCATTCAAGGCCGGTTCCTTCTGGCCCATGGCGAGCGAGCTGCGGGCCATGCGCATCGGTATATCGGCTTCGAGGGGGCGCCGGAGGGCAAGCTTCTGCAGGCTATCCAGTGCTTGCGCGTGCTGGCCGGCTGCAGACTCGGCCTGGGCCAGCAAATCCAGGCTGGCCGGTTCGTTCGGGTGCTGCGCTTGCAGACGCTGGGCCTGGCGCAGCGCTTTCGCCGCCTGCCCGTCGCGCAAATAGAGGGCCGCCAGGGTTTGCGCGGGCGCCATCGCATCGGGCACCGCGGCAATAGCCCGCTCCAGCCAGCCGATCGCTGCAGGTACATTGCCTTCCCGTGTCTCCAGCCTGGCCAGCGCCATCATCAAGGGCACGCTGTTGCGCTTGCGTTCCAGCGCGGCTGCGTAGCGCTGGCGTGCCTGGGGCGCCTTCTTCTCCAGCATGTCCAGTTCGGCCAGGTTGTCGAGCGCCGGCAGGTGCGACGGGTCCAGTTGCAATGAGCGCGCAAATGCCGTGCGCGCGCCGGCCAGGTCGCCGCTTGCCAGCAGTACCCCGCCTTTCAGGTTTTGCAGCGAAGGATTGTCGTCCTGCGCTTCCATCTGGCGTACCCGTTCCATCGCTTTCGCAAAATCGCGGTTGCGCAGATAGGTCATCACCAGCAAAGAGCCGGCCCGCGCCGCGGCCGCACCTTCCTTCTGCATGGCTTGTTCGAGGACGCCTATCGCGCGGGCATCCTGTCCCTGGCTAAGAAGGCTGAGCCCGTTCGCGGCCTGCAAACTGCCGGATTCCGGCGCAAGGCTGCTGGCTTGCCCGAACCAGCGGGCGGCCAGCTCATGCTTGCCGGCGCGCATGGCCGCCTCTCCGCCCAGCGCCAGCAAGTCGACCTGCTGCGGGTGGTCGGCAATGGCGGCTTCCAGCAATGCCAGGGCATCTGCCTCTTTGCTATCGCGTAAATCGCACAGGGCTTGCAAGCGTAGGGCGAAGGGCTCCCTGGGCTGGGCTTGGCGATAACGCAGGATATGGGCGCGGGCCTGGGTTGTGGCGCCGGTTTCCAGCTCTACCGATGCGGCCAGCAGCATGCTGGGCAGGTGGTCCGGTGCTGAGCGCAACACCATTTGCGCCCGTTCGAGGGCGGCCTTGTGCTTTCCTTCCGCCAGGTCAAGCAAGCCCTGCGTGTAGAGGATCACCAGGCTGGCCGGCTGCACTTTGCGTGCAGCTTCAAGCTGTTGCCGGGCCAAGCCCGGTTTGCCTTCCAAAAGGTGGAGCGCAGCAATGTCGGCATAGGCTTGCGCATTGTTCCGGTCGTGTGCGAGGACCAGGCGATAAGCCGCGACGGCGCCAGCGAGGTCGCCGCGCAGGCGCAGCAGGTCGCCGCGAAAGCGCAATGCGTCCGTATCGTAGGGGCCGGAAGCCAGGGCGCGCTCGACGGATTCGCTGGCTGCACCTGCATCATTGCGGAGCAGGGCGAGCCTTGCCTGGCCCAGGTGGGCTCCGATCAGTTTGGCGTCCTTGCCCAGGGCCTGGCTGTAAAGCAGGCCGGCGTCGTCCGCTTTGCCCAGCCCCAGCAAGGCGTCGGCGCGCCAGGCCAGGACGACCGGGCGCGCCGGCTCCGCCTGTAATTCCTCCAATACACCCTGGTAGGAGGCTTGCGCCAGCATTGCCCGGACCAGCAATGGCAACAGTTCCTGGCGGGGCTGGCCGAGTGCCAGCGCTCGGCGCAGCTCTTTTTCGGCTGAGACGGCATCGCCCAGCACCAGGTGCAATTCACCCAGCATACGCCGTGCCGCCGCATGGCCGGGTTCCTGTTGCAGCAGGTTCTTGAGATGGATCACTGCCGCCCGATCTTCACCGCCGAGATGCGCCTTGCGTGCATCGGCAAGCACATCGGCTACCGGTTTCATTCGCTGGCAGGCCAGCAGCGTAAGCAGGGCAGCGCCGGCGGCAATGGTAATCAGACGGGACATGGCGAGACTCCTGGGCTGGTGAAGTTTCCAGCGTAGGGAGCCCTTGAAACTGCTTATTGATCGCGCTCAAAAAAGCAGGCGATCCGGAGGAGATTTATTTAGCCTGGTGCTGGTTAGCCAACTGCACGTAGAGCGGCCAGCTTCGTGTGCCGTCCGCATTGGCAACAGTGGCACTGGAACGATAACGGGTAGACAAGTAGTCGACGGAAACGGCGTCGCCGGCGAGCGCAGCTTTTTCCAGCAAGCGCATGGCTTCTTTGTGCTTTGCAGCATCCAAACTGTACAAAAGGCCAAGTTCACGCGCCGCAACCGGGGAACCCTGTTCCGCCCATTCGCGCAAGCGCCGCTCTGCCGCGGCACCACCGTGCTCGGCCAGCTTCTTCGCGACTGCTTCGACAACCGGGGCTGGCGGTTCGACTTCCTCTTTCACTTGGCAAGCAATCAACATGCCGACCATCACTAGTGTAGAAGTTACGATAATTCCCGCCTTGTTGAATATTTCCATAGACCTCTTTATCCCCGAACGGATGGCATTATATCAATTAATTGCCCAGCGTCAAGGTTTGGGCAACTTTCAGGATTTTATGAAATGCGAGGCGATGCAGGCGCACGGCTCGCAAGACAGCCAAACCAATAAAATGTTTCCGATCATAACATGCGGGTATTGCGCCGCACAAAACAGGCTGGGGTAACAGATGTAACCAAATGCTAGCGGGCGGCGGCGCGTCCGGCGTGCTGGTCGAGCCATGCACCGGCGTGGTCATGAACCAGTCTTAATTCCCCCTCAAGCGCTGTAAACAGCAAGGGGATTTCCACAATTCGGCCCTCTTGCAGAGCCAGTTCAAGTGCAAGCGAGGCTGCGACGAACCGTTTTGCGCCGAGATTGCCGACCGAACCGCGCAAGTTGTGCAAAATACGGCGTGCTTCCATGAACTTGCCATCACGGATCGCTTCACCGGCCAAGTTGAGCGGTTCGACTCCCGGACCGATACCGTCACGGACAATCTTGATCACCGTGCCCAAGCCTTTTTCGTCCTGCCCCATGTATTGCAGCAATTTGTCGACGCAGAAAACCGCTTCATCCGGCGCACTTGCATAAGTCATAAACAAAGTCTCCGTTATACGCGGAACGTCCAATGGCGTCCCATCGCACTGTCGACCGCCTGCAAGCCGAAGCGCTCGGCGGCCCTGGTATGTTTTTGAATCAGGTAGTACATATCGCTCAAAGCCGAGCGCTGCTCGGCAAAATACGTGTGGCCAATGAAGCCGGTATCCATATTGCTCGCGTCAATCGTCTCGACGCCCTTGGCAACTACCAGGCCTGCGCCGCTCTCGCCGGCGCGGGCGTATCCATGCACGGCTTTGGACGCACGCAAGGCGCTGTCATCAGATGAAGCATACAGGGTCAACGGGTTGGGCACGGCAGATAAGGCCGGCAACAACTGTTGGCGGAAAACATCTGCATCTATATCAGGGGCAGCCAGGATCACTTCCCGCACCCGCTGCGCCAGCTCCGGGCGCGCGGCCATCACACTTGCCGTGGCCTGGGCCAGGGCCCGGTTGCCCATGCTATGCGCAATCAGGTAGACATGTTCGGCATCGGGCTGCTGCAGCACATCGGCCAGGAACGTGGCCAGGTCGGCTTGGGTCCACTCCACATTGGCTTCATCCACTATATATCCTGAGAGCTTGCCTTGCGAGGGCCAGCTGTAAAAAATTGGTGCGCCATGGAAGCCCAGGTCGTAAGCAAGCTGGCCGGTACGCCGTGCGGCGTCTTCGAACGTAGTCCGGTAGCCGTGAATGAAAAGCAGGGCACTGCGTGTGCCGCTGGCGGCGATGGCCTGCCGCAAGTCGCTGAAATAACTGTCGCGTTCGCCAACGTCGGCTGAGAGCAACACCACGTGCTGTTCCGGATCCTGGCGGAACTCCAGCCGCAGCAGCGACGGCGATTCCATCTCGCCCATCCGGTGGTCACGCGGAATGCTGACTTCGCAGCTACCGTAACGTAACTGTCCGCGTGCGCTGCCAAACAGGCGGGCAGGGTGGCGATCGCCGCTCAGTTCGCGATCCGTGGCAAAGAAGACTTTCATCACTGCATGGTCAGGCGCGCCGTCCAGGCTGGCTTTTGCCGGCGTCCGTGCACTGCGCCGGCGCTCGACTTCATCGATCAGGTTGCGCGCTGCCGCGCGCAAGTAACGGTCGCCAGCCAGTCCGGCCGAGGCAAGCGCATCGCTAAGCGCGAACTGGCGCGAGCGTGAACCCGGATCTTCCTCTACGTCGGCAATGGCATCGGCGACCGAAGGGGACTGGGCCGCCAGGCGGGACTTCAGCATTTGATAGGCGGCACTGATGCCGCCCTCGCCGGCACCTGCCGTCACCGCTGTCGTAATGACGTCCATGCTCTTCTCCTGGCTGATTAATGCATATCTGACCACACACACATCGCCAAGTCCAGCGCTGCGTGAATCTAGCGTTCAGGAGCCAGTTCAAGCCGGTTAATGCGGGCTGCCTTGTTGAAATCAATGGCAATCCGCAGCGCTTGCGGCTGGCATTTCGCACGGTACACGTAAAGCCGGTCTTCCCCATTTACGTTTCGCGAAAGCAGTTCCAGCACCAGCGGCCGGCGACAGCCTTTCATCAACGCGGGCAAGCCCGGAACGGCAAGGTAGCTGGCGCCGCGTTCGGTGAAACGCTCGAGCGCGGCCTTGCCGTCGGCAACCGATTCCAGCACATCGGCAACTTGCGCCGTGACGTCCGGTTCTTCGTCCGGGATCGCGGCTGCGCAGCCGATCGCGCACAGGCCCGCAAAAAATAACAGAATGTTCAATTTCACTGAGGACTCCTTCTAACGTTGCGCGCGCGGTCTTGACTCATTTTTAATCAAGAATCGCATCCAGGCAGCTAAGTTTTCGTAGTTATACTCGCCGCTCACGCTGTTGAGTGCTAAGCCCGGCGGGGCTTGTTGTTCCATCCAAAAAATACATCTATAACTGCTTCAGGAGAGATTTACAACATGCGCTACACCACCCGTACCACCATTGCTTCCATGGTCATGCTGGCCTGCGCCGGCCTGGCACAAGCCGGCGAAAAAACCGTCGACAACCTGACCGTCTTCACCAATACCAAGGCCGCTTCCGCAGAAGGCGTGCTGAAGGTGCGCGCTGCACGCTACGGCCTGCCCGCGAACCTGAACAACCTGGTCCTGGTCGAGGTCAAGGAATCGCTGACGGGCAAGCACTACTACTATCAGCAAATGCTGCGCGGCCTGCCGGTCGATCGCGCCCAGATCGTGGTCTCGATCAGCAAGAACGGCGACCTGCAAAAGATCTTCAACGAAACGCGCCACATCTCGGCCAAAGTCGATGCGGACGCCGTCAACCAACTGTACAACAAAGCCCAGATCAGCGACGACGAAGCACTGGACAAGGGCTGGAAGAACATGAAAGTCCAGCATAACCTGGTGAACGTGCCTTCCTCCACCCTGGTGTGGGTGCCGACCAAGGACGGCGTGCAGCTGGCACGCAAGGTCAATATCGAAGCCGAAATGCCAACCGGCGGTTTCGTGCAATACCTGAATGCGCATGACGGCAGCGTGATCGATTCGTACAGCACTTCGCTGCCACGCACCAACAAGGGCGGTGAACGCAGCCTGGCGGCACGCGCCGCAGCGCCGGGCCAGACCCTGGACCGCAAAGCCGCCACCGAAGCTGCCAAGGCGAACGCCGGCACCACCGCCCTGAAAGCCGGCACCACCGCGACGGTGGTAGCGGCTTCCGGCATCAACGGCAGCGGCTATGCCTTCGATCCAGATCCACGCACCGTGCTCAACACCGACGCGCTGACCGACACCTCGGCCGCCTCGGCCTTCGATGCGGCGTACTCGACCAAGACTTTGCGCGACCTGACTGTCACTTCCGGCGTGTACAAGCTGACCGGTCCTTACGTCAACATCAAGAACATCGAATCGCCTGCCACCGCGCCGAGCACCACCACCAACGGCGTGTGGACTGCCAAGCGCGGCAACAACGCCTTCGACGACACCAACGTCTACTTCCACATCGACCAGAGCCAGCGCTACATGCAGTCGCTGGGCTTCTCTGGCACCAAGGGCATCCTCGAGCGTTCGATGGATATCGACACCGACGGTGTCAATGGCGACGACAACTCGCACTTCAGCGGCACCGGCGCCACCGGCTACCTGGCCTTCGGCCACGGCTGCGTGAACGACAGCGAAGATGCCGACGTCATCCTGCACGAATACGGCCACGGCATCCAGGCCAGCATCAACTCGAGCTGGTCCGGCGGCGACACCGGCGCCATGGGCGAAGGCTTTGGCGACTACTGGGCGGCTTCGTACTCCTACAGCACCCCGAACGGCCAGGTCTACCATCCAGAGTGGGCCTTCAGCTGGGACGGCCATGGTTCGTGCTGGGCCGGCCGTATGCTGAACCGCACCGACGCCAAGTACAACAGCAGCAAGACCTACAGCGCGCACAGCTCGGTCACCGAGAATGGCGTGACCTTCCAGTCCGACGAACTGTGGTCGGCTCCGCTGTACGCTTCGATGGTCTCGCTGATCGCCGCCGGCAAGCCGCGCGCCAACATCGACAAGATCATCCTGGAAGCGCACTTCGGCCTCGGGTCCAACATCAAGATGCCGGCCATGGCGACTGCGATCGTGAACGCCGCCAAGACCCTGTTCCCTTCCGACCTGACCTACGCCAACACCTTCCAGGCCAAGTTCGAGGCGCAGAACATCCTGTCGGGCAGCAGCTGCACCCCGGTGAACATGTCTGAAACGGAAAGCAATAACACCATTGCCACGGCCAACGCGATTACCCAGTCCTGCACCACGGCCAGCGCCAACATGGGCTCCAGCACCGATGCCGACTACTTCGCCATCACCGTTCCTGCAGGCAAGACCCTGACTGCCACCATGACGCCAAATGCCTCGTCGGACTACGACCTGAAGCTGTACAACAGCGCAGGCACCGAACTGGCATCCAGCGTGAAAGGCACTGGACAGGCCGATGTTGTAACGCGCGCCAACACGGGCTCGACTGCTGTAACGTGGTATGCCAAGGTGTACTACTACTCCGGTGGCACTGGCTCGACCAGCGGCACCTACACCTTGAAAGCCTCCTGGTAATTTAAAGAGCGCACCCCCGCGCTATCAACCGCCTGGCCCGCAAGGGCCGGCGGTTTTTTTTCGCCCGAATTCGCTTACAATTGGTTCCGCTGAGTCCGTTAAGAGACCAAAAATGCAAACTGACCTGGGCAAGTTCATCCTTGAAGAAGCTCCCGGCGGAATCATTGCCACAGACGCGCAGGATATCGTGATCTTCTGGACTCGGGGCGCGACAGAAATCTACGGCTATAGCGCGGAAGATGCGCGCGGCCAGCGGCTGGCGGAACTGATCGGCATGCCCGGGCATCCGGTACGCCAGGAATTCGGCGCCGATTTCGAGTACCTGCGGCGGCGCAAGGATGGCCAGGCGGTCTATGTCGGCGCGGCGTGCAAGCCGGTGTACTCGGCGCAGGGTGAAATCCAGTTCATCATTCACAGCCAGAACGACATTACCGACGCCAAGGCGCTGCGTGACGCACGCCAGGTCGAATCGCGCTACCGCGGCCTGCTGGAGTCGATGCCCGATGCCATCGTGATGGCCAATTCGACCGGCCGGATTGTACTGGTCAATAGCCAGGCCGAGCGCCTGTTCGGCTTCGAGCCGCGCGAAATGCTGGGAAAACCGGTCGAAGTGCTGCTGCCCAACCGTTTCCGCGGCGGCCATGTGGCGCACCGGGCCCAGTATTTCGTCCATCCGCGCACCCGTACCATGGGCGCAGGACTGGAACTGTACGGCTTGCGCAAGGACGGGCTGGAATTTCCCGTCGAGATCAGCCTCAGCATGATCCAGATGGAAGAGGGGGCCATCGTGATGAGCGCGATCCGCGATATTGGCGACCGCAAGAAGGCCGAGCAGAAGTTCCGCGGTCTCCTGGAGTCCGCCCCGGATCCGATGGTGATCGTCAATGCCCGCGGCGAGATCGTGCTGGTCAATACGCAGACCGAACAACTGTTCGGCTACCAGCGCCAGGAACTGCTCGGCAAGCCGATTGAAATCCTGATACCGGCCCGTTTTGCCGGGCGCCACCCGGCGGCACGCAGCAGTTTTTTCGATAAGGCCCAGCCGCGCGCCATGGGCGCCGGTACCGAGCTGTATGCGATGCGCCGCGACGGTTCCGAATTCCCGGTGGAGATCAGCCTCAGTCCTTTGAAGACGGAAGACGAGCTGCTGGTCTCCAGCGCCATCCGCGACATCAGCGGGCGCCGCCAGATCGAGCGCAAGCTGCTTGAGCAAAAGCTTGAACTGGAACAAGCCAGCAAGGCCAAGGACCGCTTCCTGGCCAGCATGTCGCACGAATTGCGCACGCCGCTCAACGCCATCCTTGGATTCGGCCAGTTGCTGCACAATGAAAAACTGCCGCTCTCGCAACAGCAGCGCTATGCTTTCGCCGG
>CAMLSG010000038.1 GCA_946482635.1 uncultured Duganella sp. | reverse complement strand
CGATGCGGCCGACCAGGCCTGGGCCGCCGCCAGGGAATCCGCCCAGGAAAACGACAAGCCCGCCCGCTCCGCTGCACGGCCAAGCTTGCCACCAAGGGAACCGCCGGCCTGGTTCACCGCCGCCCGCAACTGGCTGTTCGAAGGCAACCTGGTGGCAAAGATCGGCCTCCTCATCCTCTTCATCGGTGTCAGCTTCCTGCTGAAATATGCCGCCGCCCGCATCACGGTGCCGATTGAATTGCGCCTGGCCGGCATCGTGCTCGTCGACCTGGCTGCGCTGGCCTGGGCCTGGCGCATCCGCAACAGCAACCAGGGCGTCAGCCTGCCGCTGCAGGGCACCTGCATGGCGGTGCTGATGCTGGTGGTATTCGGCGCCTTCCGCATCTACCACCTGATCCCCGGCGGCATGGCGTTTGCCATGTTGTTCCTGCTGACGCTTGGCACCTGCCTGCTGGCCGTGCTGCAGAACGCCCAATGGCTTGCCATCTTCGGCATTACCGGCGGCTTCGCGGCGCCGATCCTGGCCTCCACCGGCCAGGGCAGCCATGTCGCCCTGTTCAGCTACTACGCCTTATTGAATGCGGGCATCCTGGCCATCGCCCTCAAGCGTTCCTGGCGCGCGCTGAACCTGCTTGGCTTTGCGTTCACTTTCGCCATCGGCACCGCCTGGGGCGTGCTGCGCTATGAACCGCAGTTCTACTGGTCGGTGCAAGGTTTCCTCGCGCTGTTCTTCCTGTACTACGTCGGCATCGCCGTCGCTTACGCCCATCTTGAAGCGCCCAAGCTGAAAAGCTATGTCGACGGCACGCTGGTCTTCGGCACGCCGATGCTGGCCGCCAGCCTGCAATTCGGCCTGGTGAAGGGCTTCGAATTCGGCATGGCGTATTCCGCCCTGGCGCTCGGCCTGTTCTACGCCGCGCTGGCAGTGACGCTGGCGCGCCGCCGCGCCACCTACGGCTTGCTGGTGGATGCCTTCACCGCGCTGGCCGTGGTGTTCGGCACACTGGCGATTCCGATGGCGCTCGATGGCCGCTGGACTTCCGCTGCCTGGGCCCTGGAAGGCGCCGGCATCGTCTGGATCGGCTTGCGCCAGCGCCAGCCGCTGGCCTGGGGCTTCGGCCTGCTGGTGCAACTGGGCGCGTGGGTCAGCTTCATCGGCTCGGTGTCCGGCCTCGATCCGCAGGCCGCAATGCACTCCAACCTGTGGCTGGGCTTCCTGCTGCTGGCGATCAGCGCCTGCATCATGGCGATGCGCTTCCGCAGCTACTCCGGCGACGAGGGGCTGGGCGGCCTGCAACTGCTGGGCGCGCTGTTCCTGGCCGGTTCCGCCTTCTGGCTGGTTGGCGGCGCCTGGACCGAAGTCATTCTGCGCACCAGCGGCAAGCTGCAAGCGAACCTGCTGGTTGCCAGCGCCCTCGGCGCCGCAGTCGTGATGGCCCTGATCGGGCGCCGCCTGGCCTGGCCGATGGCGCGCGGACTGGCCATGGCCGCGCAACTGCTGGCTGGCCTGGTGCTGGCCTTCCTGCTGGCCCTGAACTGGCACGTCGCGCCGGTCTCGCCGGACCTGTTCGCCACGCCTTTCCTCGGCAGCGCGATGCTGCTGGCGGGCGCCGTGTTCAGCGCCTGGACGCTGAAGCGCCACGGCCCGCAATATCCGCCTGCCTGGTCGAACGCAGTGCTGGCGTATTCCGGCTTGTGGTGGCTCCTGGTGATCGTGCCGACCGTTGCCAACTGGCTGCTGGCCCATTACGAAATTGCCACCACCGGCACCTTCGAACCGCATAGCCCATTACGCGCCAGCGCCTACAACCTGATGGTCGTCGCGACCACGCCGTTGTTCGTCAAGCTGGCACAACGCCTGTCCTGGCCTGCCTTGCGTGCGGCGGTACTGCCGGCATGGCTGCTGTTCGGCATTACCACCGTCGGCATGCTTGGCGCACTGTATAGCAGCATCACGGTGCCCGCCGGCGAAGTGTGGTTCGCCTATGCAGCATTGTGGCTGCTTTCCGAATGGTTGATGCGTGATGCCGCGCTGGGCCAGGCACCGCTGGTGATCCTGCACACGCTGCGCAGCACAGGTCCATGGCTGATGATCTGGCCAGTCGGTGCTTACTGGATCTCGCGCGGCCTGGAAGGCAGCGGCGCCGATCCGGCCTGGGCCAACTTCCTGCCGGCCTGGCTGATGATGGGCGGCCTCGCATGGTTCATGCGCCGCGTGCGCGCCGACGGCTGGCCGGTCAAGCCCGTGGCGGCCTGGTACCGTAGCATGCTGCTGCCATTGGGCTGCGCCTGGTCGCTGCTGCTGGTCGCGGTCTGGAATCTGACGCAAGACGGCGCCATGGCGCCGTTGCCCTACGTCCCGCTGGCGAACCCGCTTGACCTGACCAGCATCTTCGCGCTGCTGTTGTCGGTGGCTGGCTACCGCCTGCTGCAGGACAAGCTCGAACCGCACCGCCCGCAGTTGCTGGCCGCTTCCGCGCTGGTGGCGTACGCCTGGTTCAACCTGGCGCTGCTGCGCACGGTCTCGCATTACGTCGGCGTGCCGTACCGCTTCGACGACCTGTTTGCATCGCAGTTCGTGCAGGCCATGCTGTCGCTGGTGTGGAGCGTCACCGCGCTGCTGCTGATGCGCTTCGCGACGCGCAAGCAGGAGCGCAAGCTGTGGATTGCCGGAGCGGTACTGCTCGGCGTTGTGGTGGCCAAGCTGTTCCTGGTCGACTTGTCCAATGTCGGCGGCGTGGAGCGCATCGTATCCTTCCTCGGCGTTGGCGCGCTGATGGTCGGCATCGGTTACCTCGCCCCCTACCCGTCCGCACGCGGCGGTGAAACTGAGAAGGAAGCTGCATGAACGGATTGTTGTTGGCGGCTGCTGTCGCAAGCACTGCGGTAAGCGATTTGCCGCAGGATTACACCCACCTGATTCCGCTATCGGTCAATGGCAAGCCGAGCGTGGTCCAGTTGCAGTTGCCGCGCGACGTCTACCTGAACGCGCGCTCGGCATCGCTCAACGACTTGCGGGTGTTCGACGCGCATGGCACGCCACAGCCATTCGCACTGCGCGAGCCCGATGCGGCTCCCAGCACCACGCATCGCGCCCTGCCGGTACGCATCTTCCCGCTGCTGTCCGAGCGCGCCGACGCACCGTTGGCGGGACTGGAAGTCAGCACCGCAACCGATGGCCGTGTGCTCTCGGTGCGCCTGCCTGCGCAGCAGGGCACGGCGTCCGCCGGCCGCGCGCAGGAGCGCCTGGCCGGACTGGTGCTCGACCTGCGGCAGGAAGGCATGAAAGAGCCGCCAACGGTCGATGGCCTGCATTTCACGTTGCCGCCCGGCCGCAATACCTACACCGGCCAGGTATGGCTGGAAGCCAGCGACGACCTGAAACACTGGGATGCCATCGGCGTGGCGGAACTGAGCTGGCTCGCCAATGCCAGCGCTGAAACCCTGGCCAACGACAAGCTGGAATTCCCGGCCCGGCCGATGCGCTATGCGCGCCTGAGCTGGCGCAGCGGCGAACCGCTTCCCTTCGCCAGCATCAGTGCCCAATCGCCGGTGCAGGGGCCGATGGCCGCGCCAATCGAATCCCTGGTCCTGCAACCGCAGCCGGGCCGCGACCCGCGCGACCTGCAATACAGAAAGCCGATCGGCGTCACGGCGCGGCGCGTCGGGCTGCAGGTCGATAGCGGCAATATGGTCCTGCCCGCGATGCTGGGCAACTACGTGGAAGTGGATCGCACCGGCCAGGTCCGCTTCGAGCCTGCCGTGCGCACGACGTTCTACCGCCTGGAAAAGGATGGTAAATCGCGCTTGTCCGATGACATCACGGTCCCGTCCTGGATTGGCGAAAGCTGGGTGCTGCGCTTCGACCAGCCGCCGCCGGTCAAGCCCGCGCTGCGCATCAGCTGGGTGCCGGCCACCCTGGTGTTCGTTGCCGGCGGCACGCCGCCTTACAAACTGGCTGTCGGACGCGACAAGGCCGCACTGGCGGCGCGCGACATCAACGAGGTGGCGCCGGGCTTCACCCAGGCTGAATTGCGCACGCTGGATCGCGCAAGCGCCGGCCCGGCGCAAGAACAGCTTGAAGCACTGGCCAGCGCAGCCAAGCAGGCCAGCGCCGACAACAGCGCAGCCCAGAACCGGCTCATGATCCTATGGGGCGTGCTGGTGCTGGGCGTGGCGATCGTGGCGGGAATGGTGTGGCGCCTGCTGCGGCAGGCGGGCAGCAGCACTTAGTTGGTGTGCAGCTCCATCGTCGCCTTGGTGAAGTCGCCGGCGACGGCGGTGGGGATGATGCGCAAGGCTTTCTCGATCGCTTCTTCGATCAGCAATTGCTCTTCGCGGCGCGGGCGGTGCAGCACGAAATCGGCCACCGGCTGGTTCAGGTTCAGGGTGCGCGGGTGGCCGATGCCGATGCGCAGGCGCCAGTAGTCCTGGGTGCCCAGCGCCGAAGTAATGTCCTTCAGGCCATTGTGGCCGCCCGATGAACCGCCCTTCTTCAGCTTGGCGGCGCCAGGCGGCAAATCCAGTTCATCGTGCACTACCAGCACTTCGTCCGGCTGGATCTTGTAGAAGCGCGCGATGGCGCCGACCGACTGGCCGGAACGGTTCATGTAAGTTTGCGGCTCCAGCAGCCAGAGCTGGTTGCCGCCGATGATGGTCTTGGCCACCATGGCGTTAAAGCCAGACTCGCGCTGCAGGCGCGCGTTAGGCAGGGAATTGGCGAGATTATCCACCAGCCAGAAGCCGGCGTTGTGGCGGGTTTGTTCGTATTCGGCGCCGGGATTGCCGAGGCCAACGATCAGGCGGATGGGCATGGTCTTGCGGTTGCGAGTGCAAAACCGCAGATTATACCCTTGCCCTCAACCGAGAAGCCCGCGCGCGAGCAAGGCAAGTTCGCCTAGCAGTATCATGGCCATCATGCCGAATCCCCAGCGGCTGATACGGTCTATGTCGTCGCGCAAGGCATCGATCTGCGCCTGCAGCGGCGCCACGGCTTTGGCTAACTCGTCTCGTGTGTAAAGCTGCATTTCGAGACGGAGCTTCACAAAGCCATCATCAATGTACTGGCGCATGTTGGCGAACTGCGCATCGGTGGAGGCCTGCATGCTGGCGAACCGCGCATCCATGTGCTGTCGCAGCAAGGCCAGTTCGCAATTGACGGCATCCAAGGCTTTCTCCTGTGCGGCAATCCGGTCATCCGGGGTCAGCTGTTCCATGGCGGCCTCCCGCTGTCGGCAAGCCACCATTGTTTGCCATTCTCGCGCAATGGGCCTTGAGCTGGCGCACACGTATGGGCGGAACTATTTCGGCGGTGCGCTGTCAGCGTTCCAGGTATCGCGCCAATACATCCATTTGCCATTGACCTTCTTGTCCACCGACAGGTACTTGCCGGTCTCGACCACCTTGCCGTCCTTGTCTTTCACCATATAGGTGCCGGACGACCAGCCCAGGTTGCCGCTTGCGCCGCTATCCGATTTCTCGCCAAAGCTGAACACCATGCCGGACTTGCCGGCACCCTGCGCTTCCTTCAGCAAAAACTCACGGATGGCAGCACGGCCGGCGACTGCCGGCGCCCCAGGCGGCATCAGCACCGCGTTTTCGTCGTACAGCCTGGCCAGTCCATCGCCATCGGCGGCCGTGAAGGCTTTCAGCCAGGCCTGATCGACCGCCTTGATTGCCGCTCCATCCGCCTTCGCATCGGCAGCAAACGACGGCACTGCAGATGCGGCCGCCAGCACCATCACCCCTGCAAGTTGCGCTTTCATCGGATCGTCCTCCCATGGTGAAAAGTCATTTCAGCATAGAACACTTGACAACAGATTCCACCTGTAAGATATTTATTACACGTGTCTTCAATTTAAAACAGAAAGGACGTGCCATGAAATACCTGACTACCCTGATGTTTGCCGCAGTCCTGGCCGCACCAGCTTTGGCCGCAGAAGCTCCAATGACGGACAAGGAGCGGATCGACCAGTTGCTTGAACAAAACAGGATGCTGATCGCCCAGAACACCCTGCTGGCCGAACAATGCGAGCGCCCCAGAACCAAAGAGGAAGCCTTCGCCCAATGCATGCAAGCCGCGCGTGGCGAAAAAGGGGCAATGGCGACGGAATCGGTCAGCGCGAACTGCCGCCTGCTGTTGAAGTGAGTGGAATGCAAAAGCTATTGCCAGTGCTGGAAGCGCTTGCCAATCCGCACCGCTTGCGCATTATCGCTGCATTGAAAACGGACGGCCGCAACTACGTCAGCCAACTGGCCCGCGACGTGGGCATCAGCCGCCCGCTGCTGCACCTGCATCTTGCCAAGCTGGAGGCGGCTGGCCTTGTCACCAGCAAGCACGAGCTCTCCAGCGACGGCAAGGCGCTGAACTACTTCGAAGTGGCGGATTTCTGCCTGACGCTCGATCCCGCAGCGATCGCAGAAGCCGCCAAACATCTCAACCTGGAAGGGGAATGACCGTATGTCCGAACATATTTACCTGCTGACCCTGGGCCTGCCGTTGGCAACCGTACTGATTGTCTTTGGCATGAAGTACTGGTCTGCCGCGCACAAGGCGCGCGCCGAAGCCGCCAGCGCCGAGGCTTACCACGCACTGGCCGCGAAAGCGGCCGCCGCCCAGGCCGAAAACGCCGCCGCACTGGCCGCCATGCAAGCCACGCTGGCAAACATGAACGGCCGCCTGGCCGAAGTCGAAACCATGCTGAAAGAGGTGGGCTGATGCTGGCCCGCCTGTGGCAGCGCGATGCGCGGCATGAAGGCGTCATGCGCATCAACATCTACCTGCTGCGCCTGCTTTACGCGCTGATGTTCTTCATGCTGGGCCAGACCACCTGGACGGAAATCCTGACCCACCAGGGCCAATGGGAGCCAAACAAAGCGGTCGCCTGGACGGTATGGACAGCGTTCGCCACGCTGGCCGGCCTTGGCTTGCTGCGGCCAGTGAAGATGCTGCCGATCATCCTGCTCGAGATCCTCTACAAGGTGATGTGGCTGGCGATCGTCGCCTACCCGCTCTGGTCGCGTGGCGAACTGGCTGGCTCGCCGGCGGAAAGCACGACCTATGCTTTCCTCGGCGTGCTGCTGGCCATTATTGCCGTGCCGTGGGGCCATATCGCCAAGTCCTACTTCACCTGGCCATCGAAAACCAACCCAGCCTGAACATGCCCTTACTTGCCAGTGCCATGCTCGCCGCCGCGCTCACCGCGGCGGCGGAAGCGAAACAGATTTACCAGATGACGCCGCAGGAAGCGGGCACTTTCATCACCGAGGTGCGGCAGGCCGAACCGGACTTGCGGAAGCGCATTGCCGCCATCGGCCGCCGCAATATCGGCCAGCCATACAAGCTGAACTTGCTGGGTGAATTCCCCTATGAGCTGCACGACACGCTGCCGATGTACAGCCTGTCCGCCAGCGACTGCCTGGTGTTCGCCGAGCATACCTATGCCATGGCGCTCAGCTCATCATGGGAGGAGTTTTTCTGGACACTGCAGCGCATCCGCTACAAGGATGGCGTGATCGGCGTGGCCAGCCGCAACCATTACATGGAAGTGGACTGGAACATCAATAACCGCTGGCTGCTGTCCGATGCCAGCAACGGCGCCAGCTACGCCATGCGCGTCGACCGTGCGCAATTCCTCAAGACCCAGCACCATGTGCAGCGCGATATCCCGCTGCAGGACACGCTCGAAAACTACCTGCCGGTGGAGCGCGCGCGGCAGGAATTCGGCACGCTGGACGAGGGCGATATGGTGGAAGTGGTGTCGGTGCGCAAGGGCCAGTACATGGTGACCCATGTCGGCCTGGTGGTGCTTGATGCGCAGGGTGGGCGCCGCTTCCTGCATTCGTCGGCGCCGGAAGTGCGCGAAGAGCCGTTCGAGGCCTTTATTGGCCGCACCCAGGCACGCGCCAACAACGGCCTGGCGGGCTTCAAGTTCATGCGCCTGAACGAGGCCATCGTGGTCCCGCCCGCGGCGCCCCAGCCACGGCCAGGCGCGTAAGCAATAAAAAAAAGGGGACGTACCCCTTTAATAAAAAAGGGGACGTACCCCTTTAAAGGGTACGTCCCCAATTTTTATTGCGGCGAAAGAGGATTACTCTTTGGCAGCAGCGGCTTCAGCAGCAACAGCGCCGGCTGGCACGGATGCGGTAGCGATGGTGGCATCGGAACCGTGGGTCACGATGGTCACGCCTTTTGGCAGCTTCAGTTCGGAAGCGTGGATCGACTGGCCGACGTCCATCTTGGACAGGTCAACGGTCAGGAACTCTGGCAGGTCAGCTGGCAGGCAGGAGATTTCGATCTCGTTGGCCACGTGGCTGATGGTCGCAGCGTGCAGTTTCACAGCTGGGGACACGTCAGCGTTTTCGAAGTGCAGGGCAACTTTCACGTGCAGTGGCTTGTTGGCGTCAACGCGCTGGAAGTCAGCGTGCAGGACCAGTTGCTTGAACGCGTGCATCTGGAAGTCACGCAGCAGCACTTTCTGTACGGCGCCGTCGATTTCCATGTCCAGGATGGACGAGTGGAAAGCTTCTTTTTTCAGCGCGTGGAACAGTGCGTTGTGGTCCAGGGCGATGGTCACAGGGGCTTCGGTGCCACCGTAGATGATGCCAGGGGTCTGGCCGGAATTACGCAGGCGGCGGCTCGCACCCGTACCTTGCAGATCACGTTTGAATGCTACAACTTTCATGGAATACTCCAAAAAATAAAACAAGGCTCGCGCCTTGTCGATAAACGAAGTGCCCCGCGACCAGGGCACTTCAAGAAATCGGCCGCGGCTTGCGCCACGGCCGGAAAAACTTTAGTCGACGAACAGGGAGATCACCGAGTCGCCCTTGATGATGCGCTTGAAGGTCTCAGCCAGCAGCGGTGCGCAGGTCAGTTGGCGGATCTTGCCGCAAGCCTTGGCCGCTTCGGACAGCGGGATGGTGTCGGTCACCACCAGCTCGTCCAGCGAAGAGCCGGAAATGCGCTCGATTGCCGGACCGGACAGCACCGGGTGCGTGCAGTAAGCGGTTACTTTCTTGGCGCCGCGCTCTTTCAGCACTTCGGCAGCCTTGACCAGGGTACCTGCGGTATCGACCATGTCGTCCATGATCACGCAGTTACGGCCTTCCACGTCGCCGATGATGTTCATCACTTCGGATACGTTGGCCTTTGGACGGCGCTTGTCGATGATGGCCAGGTCGCAACCGAGGCGTTTGGCCAGTGCACGGGCACGCACCACGCCGCCGACGTCAGGCGACACCACCAGCAGGTCTTGCTCGGCCTTCTTCTGCAGGTCGCCCAGCAGGATTGGCGAAGCGTAAATATTGTCAACCGGGATATCGAAGAAGCCCTGGATCTGGTCTGCGTGCAGGTCCATGATCAGGACGCGCTCGACGCCGGCTTCTTCCAGCATATTGGCAACTACTTTTGCCGAAATGGCCACACGGGCGGAACGCGGACGGCGATCCTGGCGGGCATAGCCAAAGTAAGGAATTGCAGCAGTGATACGGCCAGCGGACGCACGTTTCAGGGCATCGACCATCAGGATCAGTTCCATCAGGTTGTCGTTGGTCGGTGCACAGGTCGATTGCAGCACGAACACGTCTTTACCGCGGACGTTTTCGTTGATTTCGACCATGACTTCGCCGTCCGAGAACTTCGAAACGACTGCTTTGCCGAGTGGGATGCCGAGATTTTTTGCGACCCCTTCTGCTAAGGCTGGATTAGCGTTGCCGGTAAAAACCATCAGGTTTTCGTAAGCCATTGGGAGTCCCGAGAGGTAGTGTTGAATTCTTGAGGCACTCCTGCGACACAGGAGCTTTTGTCTTAACCCTGGCTGGAGACTGCTGCCTCGACAGACCCAGGGAAAACGGTGGCAGGGGAACAAGGATTCGAACCTTGGTATGCCGGAATCAAAATCCGGTGCCTTAACCAGCTTGGCGATTCCCCTACTCTTAACTGACTGTCTTTCGTCAGTAGGCCGACATTATATAGCCTATTTCACGAAAAACCAAATCTTTTTACGCTTCACAACTTTGCGATGATCGGATGCCGTTTCAGCGCCCTCGCCTTCCAGCCAGTCCAGGCGGCAGGCACTTTCGCAAGCACCGCATCGGCCTGTTCTTCGCGTTGGACTGCGACGAACACACAAGCTCCGGAGCCAGTCATCCTGGCGTCACCGTAAGCGCCCAGCCATTCTACCGCTTCTGCTACTTGCGGGAATAAGCGGCACGCCACTTGTTGCAAATCGTTCTTCCCAAACTGCCGCAGATCTTGTCGATTTGCGTGGTAGCTGGAAAAGTCCGACATCTTAACGGGCGGAGTATCCCTTGTCAAATGCTCGGAGGTAAAAATTTGCGCTGTCGGGCAAGCCACGCCGGGCTCGATGACAACATACCAACAGTCGGGCGCATCGACCGCCTGCAGTTGCTCCCCGACGCCTTCGGCAAAGCCGGTCTGGCCAAAGATAAAGAACGGCACGTCGGCGCCCAGCGGCAAGGCCAGCGCCATCAATTCCTCGCGCGTGAGTCCCGCGCCCCATAGCTTGTTCAGCGCCATGAAGGTGGTGGCCGCATCGGAGGAACCGCCGCCCAGGCCGCCGCCCATGGGCAGGATCTTGTCGATGGTGATATTCGCGCCGGGCGGCAAAGCGCCCGTGCGGCGCAACACTTCCGCCTGCAGGATGCGGGCGGCGCGGATTACCAGGTCCTGCTCGGCGGGAACGCCGGGGATATCGTTCGTGCGGTGCAGTTCGCCATCTTCGCGCAGCGAGAAATGCAGGGTATCGCTGCGGTCGATGATCTGGAACACCGATTGCAGCAAATGGTAGCCGTCGGCACGGCGGCCATTCACGTGCAGGAACAGGTTCAGCTTGGCCGGGGCCGGACAGTTCAACAGGCTTTTCATTTTCACTCAGCGATCACGATGCGCAAGGCCATTTGCTGCACGTCGCCCCCGCCCGGATGTTCGGCATCGATCAGTTTCGGGCGCGGCGGCGTACTGCCGGGCTGCCATTCGCTGTATTGCAGGCGCCAGCCTTCGCGCGTGGTCACTTGATTATTGGCAGGGCTTGCCGACCACGGCTTGCCATCGGCAGCGGTGGCATGGCCTTGCAGCCAGCCGCGCAGCCCGGCCACCGGCAACGCCCAGCCCAGCGCACGGGCGCTCAAAGCGTCGACGCTGGGCGCCGTCAGCGGCGGCTTGTTGCCGCCCTGGTTCAGCGTCGCCCCCTGCGGCGTCACGCTGATCGTGGCAACCTTGCTGCCGAAAGGATTGAACAAGGCGACGTCGGTGTTCTGCGCATCCTGCTTCCAGTCGAAATTGACCGTGGTCGATTCCTGCTTGTCGTCCTTCAGGTAGCGCACGTTCAGGCGTCCCGACAAGGCGATGCTGTCGGCATAAGGCGCCACCACGGCGCTGGAGGGCGGCACGGAAGGCGTGGTGGCGCAGCCGCACAGGATGGCGGCCGCGCCGGCGATGGCGGCGAATGTCTTGAAGCTCATTAAATTCCTGCGTTGAGGCGCGCCAGCGTGCTGCGCAGCGCGTCGTTTTTCGGATCCTTGTCGCGGGCTTCGCGCCACAGCCTGGTGGCGCCAGCCTTGTCGCCCTGCTTCCACAGCACTTCGCCCAGGTGCACGGCGATTTCGGCGTCGCTGCGCAGCGCATAAGCCTGGCGCAGCGATTGCTCGGCTTCCTTCAGTTTGCCCATGCGGAACAAAACCCAGCCCATGCTGTCCATGATGTAGGGGTCGCCCGGCGCCATCTTCAGCGCCTTGTCGATCAGCTCATAGGCTTCATCCAGGCGCACATTGCGGTCGGCCAGGGAATAGCCCAGCGCATTGTAAGCGTGATGGTTGTCGGGCACCGATTCAATCACCTTGCGCAGCGCCGTTTCCATCGCTTCGACCTTGCCCAGCTTTTCCGCTGCCAGCGCGTAGTCGTACATCAGGTCAGGGCTGTTCGGGAAGCGCAGCACGCCGTCTTGCAGCGTCTTGAACGCTTCTGCCGCGCGGCCGGAATCGCGCAGCAGCTGGCCTTCGGTCTGCAGGATCTGCACCTGCTCGGCCTGGTCGGCCGGCGTGATGTCCTTCAACTGGGCGCGCGCGCCGTCGACATCGCCCTTGCGTGCCGTGATGTGGGCGCGCTTCAGGCGGGCCGCCAGGGTGGTGCGGGCATCGTCGCCGTCGATCTTGTCCAGCCAGGCCAATGCGCCATCGAGGTCGCCTTTTTCTTCGGCGATCTGGGCCAGCAGCATCAGCGCCTTGTTCGGGTCGCGCTCAGGATCGGGCTGCGCTTCCAGCACTTCCACATAACGCTTGAAATAGCCCTCCGCGGCCTTGCTGTCCTGGCCCTGCAGCGCCATGATGCCGAGCGCGTACAGGGTGCCTGGATTGTCCGGCTGCTCTTTCAGCAGCAGCAGGAATTGTTCGCGCGCCTGGTCGTACTGCTTTTGCTCCACCAGCAGGCGGGCGTAGGCCGAGCGCACTTCGCGCGCGGCCGGATATTTCTGCAGGAAGTCGGCAAACAGCTTTTGCGCGCCATCCAGCTCGCCCAGCATTTGCGCCATGGTCAGCGTCGCCAGTTCGGAATCGGGCTTGATCTCCACTGCTTTCTTCGCTTCGGCACGGGCACGCTCGGCATCGCTGGCGGCATTGGCGCCTTGCGCCAGCACCAGGTGGGCTTCCTGCGTATTCAGGTAGGGCTGCAGGACGCGCTCCATCAGCCCGAAGGCGGCAGCCTTGTCTTTCGCGCGCAGCAGGAATTGCTGCATCTGGAACATCAGCAGCGGTCGGCCAGTGGGCGGCGCGGCCTTCAGGCGCTGCGCAAACAGGCTTTCAGCTTCGCTCAAATCATCGCCGAGGACGGCAAACCCGAGGAAGTACTGGGCCGCCTCGTCGGATTCAGGCGCCAGTTCGCGCCACAGGCGGATCGCCGCCAGCGCCTCATTGCCCTGCTTGGCCGACAGCGCCATTTCCGACGCCCTGCGCGCCAGGCGCGGGTCGCGCGTCTGCTGCGCCAGCACCATCATCGTCACGTAAGCGCTTTGCCACTGGCCGCGCTTGAAATCGAGTTCGGCCTTGGTCAGCTTGTAGAACAAATCGCTGGTCAGTTCGACATTGGGCAGCTTTTCGTCGGGCGCGGCAGCCTTGGCAACGGCCTCGGCGGCCGCTGCCGGCGGCGTGACGGTGGGCGTTGCAGGTTCTGGCGCAGCCTGTTCCGGCGGCACGACTGCGCAGGCGGACACGAGGGCCGACAGGGTTACAATGGCGAATGCGTTTTTCAAAGGAAGATCCTGCAAATCGGGCTCAAGACTTGATTCTACGCCAACCTGCAAGAAACCACCCTCATGCCTGAATTACCAGAAGTAGAAGTCACCCGGCGCGGTGTCGCACCCCATATCGAAGGCCGTATCGTGCGCGATGTCGAGCTGCGCCGCGACGGCTTGCGCTGGCCGTTCCCGGACGACTTGCCGGCGCTGCTGGCAGGCCGCCGCATCGTGTCGACCGGCCGCCGCGGCAAGTACCTGCTGCTGCAATTCGAGCATGGCACGCTGATCATCCACCTTGGCATGAGCGGCCACCTGCGCGTGCTGCCAACCGGCATTCCACCGGAAAAGCATGATCATTTCGACATGATGGTGGAAGGCGCGGATGGCAAGCATGTGCTGCGGCTGACCGACCCGCGCCGCTTTGGCGCCGTGCTGTGGCATGCGGCAGAAGAAGGCGAACTGGAAGAACATTTGCTGCTGCGCGGCCTGGGCGTCGAACCGCTCGGCCCCGAATTCACCGGCAAGCTGCTGTTCGAGCAGACCCGCAGCCGCAGCGCAGCCATCAAGCAAGTGCTGATGGCCGGCGATATCGTGGTCGGCGTGGGCAATATCTACTGCTCTGAAAGCCTGTTTCGTGCCGGGATCAACCCGAAAACCGCCGCCAACCGCATCAGCGCGGCGCGCTACGACCGCCTGGCCCAGGCCATCCGCGACGTGCTGGCCGAGGCAATTGTGCAAGGAGGCAGCACTTTACGCGACTTTATCGGGGTAAATGGGCAATCAGGGTATTTCCAACAGACATATTTCGTCTATGATCGTGCTGGTGTGCCCTGCCGCTTATGCGGCGCGCCTGTGCGCCAGATCAAGCAGGGCCAACGATCTACTTTTTATTGTGTAAATTGCCAGAAATAACGAGAGCAGAATGGTAAGGGACCTCGAACAATACAGCCAATGGCGCCAGGGCGTCATTGGCGCCGTCGCAAACTACCGTGACTGGGTCGTGCAGGCCGACCTGGCCGACGCCGCGACCGAACAGCGCCTGGCGCTCACACTGTCCAAGCTGGCCGACGACAAGCTGTCGGTGGCTTTCGTCGCAGAATTTTCGCGCGGTAAATCCGAACTGATCAATTCGATCTTCTTTGCCGACTTCGGCCAGCGCATCCTGCCATCGGCAGCCGGCCGCACCACCATGTGCCCTACCGAGCTGATGTATGACGCCGCCTATCCGGCCTGCATCCGCCTGCTGCCGATCGAAACGCGCGCCGAGAACCTGTCGACCAGCGATTACCGCGACGATCCGCATGCCTGGACCGTGCTGCCGCTGCAGCTCGATTCGCCGGAACACATGCAGGAAGTGTTCAAGCAAGTCAGCCTGACCCGTCATGTGCCGGTGGAAGAAGCCAAGCGCTACGGCCTGTACGACGAGAACGACCCCGACATGGGCGCCACGCTGGACAACAACGGCCTGGTCGAAATTTCGCAGTGGCGCCACGCCATCATCAACTTCCCGCACCCGCTGCTGAAGCAGGGCCTGGTGATCCTCGATACGCCGGGCCTGAACGCGATCGGTACCGAACCGGAACTGACGCTGAACATGATCCCGCATGCCCACGCGGTGCTGTTCATCCTGGCTGCCGATACCGGCGTCACCAAGAGCGACATCGAAGTGTGGCGCACCCACATCGGCAACGGCGCCGGCCGCATGGTGGTGCTGAACAAGATCGATTCCATGTGGGATCCGCTGCGCACCGAAGAGGAAATCGAAGCGGCCATCGCACGCCAGCGCGAACATGCCGCGCACATGCTGGGCCTCGACACCCGCCAGGTGTTCCCCGTTTCGGCGCAGAAGGCGCTGCTGGGCAAGATCACCGGCGACCATGAGCTGGTGCACAAGAGCCGCATGAAGCAGCTGGAAAGCGCGCTGTTCAACGAGCTGATCCCGGCCCGCAAGGACATCATCCGCCGCCGCCTGGGCGATGACCTGGCGGCGCTGAGCGGCGCCCAGTACGCGGCGCTGTCGGCCAAGACGCGCGGCATCGTCGAGCAACTGCTGGAGCTGAAGGGCCTGCGCGGCAAGAACCAGTCGGTGATCGCCCACATGGCGCGCCGCGTCGAGGCGGAAAAGAAGGAGTTCGACGAAAGCCTGTTCAAGCTGCAAGCCACGCGCGCGGTGTTCACCCGCCTGTCCACCGAGCTGTATTCCAGCCTGGGCATGGGCATCCTGCGCGACAACCTGGTCAAGGCGCGTTCGGAAATGCAGAACAGCCGCTTCACCACCGGCCTGCGCGATGCGATCAAGGTGTACTTCGACAGCATCCATGCCAACCTGGATGAGTCGGAGCGCAAGATCGAAGAAATCCGCAGCATGATGGAAACCATGTACAAGAAGTTCTCGGCGGAGCACGGCCTGACGCTGCCGATGCCGATGTCCTTCTCGCTGGCCAAGTATCGCGACGAAATCAACGAAGCGTACGGCATCTACGAAAAGCAGTTCGGCACGGCAGTCATGCTGACCACCTCGCGCGTGGTGCTGATGGAGCGCTTCTTCGATTCCGTGGCCTCGGCCGTCAAGCGCTGCTTCAAGGCCGCCAATGCCGATACCGATGCCTGGCTGAAGGTGATCATGGCGCCGCTGGAAGCGCAGATCCGCCAGCACAAGGAACAGCTGAAGCACCGCCAGCAATCGATCGCCCGCATCCACGACGCGACCGATACGCTGGAGCAGAAGATCGAGGCCTTCGAAGCCACCCAGGCCGAACTGGAGGCGCAAAAGGCCAAGCTGGCCGCGCTGGCCGCCGCCATCAGCGACGCCATCTCGGCCGAGCATGTCGTGCTGGAGGCAGCGGCGTAATTGCAGTACGAAGACCCGAGCTTTTCCGCCACGCTGGTTGCGTGGCAAAAGGAATATGGACGCCACGACCTGCCGTGGCAGAACACCCGCGACGCCTACCTGGTGTGGCTGTCCGAAATCATGCTGCAGCAGACGCAGGTGTCGGCGGTGCTCGGTTATTACGCGCGCTTCCTGGAGCGCTTCCCGACCCTCGCTTCGCTGGCCGCCGCTCCCGTTGAAGATGTGATGGCGCAGTGGGCCGGCCTGGGCTACTACACCCGCGCCCGCAACCTGCACAAGTGCGCGCAGCGCGTGGTGGCGGAATATGGCGGCGTATTCCCTTCCGATCCGGCTTTGCTGGCCGAGCTGCCAGGCATCGGGCGCTCCACCGCAGCCGCCATCGCGGCATTTTCCGCCGGCCGCCGCGCCGCCATCATGGATGGCAATGTGAAGCGCGTGTTCGCGCGCGTGTTCGGCATCGATACCTATCCCGGCGAACGCAAGACCGAAGAAGCCATGTGGGCCCGCGCTGAAGCGCTGGCGCCGGCCGAGGGCATCGAAGCCTATACGCAGGGCTTGATGGACATGGGGGCAACGCTATGCACCCGCAGCAGCCCATCCTGCGAACGCTGCCCGATGCAGCCGCGCTGCGTGGCTTTCGCCACCGGCCGCACCGCCGAACTGCCGGTACGCAAGCCCAAGAAGGCCACGCCGGAAAAGTCGGCGCACATGCTGCTGGTCGTCGATCGCGGCCAGGTGCTGCTGGAACAGCGCCCCGCAAGCGGCATCTGGGGCGGCCTGCTGTCGCTGCCCGAACTGGCGGGCCACCTCGCCGAAGCCGATACGCCTGACGATGGCGCCGTGGCAGCAGCCGTGCATCCCTTCGGTCCGATGGAGTCGCTGGAGCGCCTGCTGCCTGTAGTACACGTCTTCACGCACTACAAGCTGCACATCCATCCATTGCTGGTGACGCTTGCCAGCCGCGCCGCATTGGCCGGCGAAGGCCGCTACGTGTGGCTCGATGCTGCCGCCATCCCCGACGCTGCCCTGCCCGCCCCGATCAAGAAACTCCTGCTCGACCTGCTCGGCGAACGCGCCCAGGCGCGCATGTTCTGATCGCGTTCAGGAGATAAAGAGTTTCGCAAGGTTCAAAGCAGTTCCGATGACGCTGACGATGCTCGCGGCCATCGCGCCAATCACCCATTTGACCAAGCGTGTTTCCATGCGCGCCATCTGGGTTTCAAGTCTCGAAATGTCTTCCTTCTTTGCGTAATTGGACTTGATGATCGCAACATCGCGCTCAATTGCGGCATGGCGGCGCTCGTTTGCCAAGGAAACTTCTTCTTGTTCGTCAACCATAGGCCCTCCTGACCGAACGCCATGGGACCATTTTGCGCCCGGCTAGGGAGGACTTCAAGCAAGCCCAGGCTTAGCGCAGGCGACGCGTCAGGAGCTTGCTCAATGGACGGCCGAGGACCAGCAGCAGGAAGGCAAAGTTGGCGGCGCCTGGCAGCACGCCGGCCAGGACTACCGTCAGCGCGGCAATCGCCACCAACGTGCCCTGGCGGATGCAGACGCCAGCATAGGTCGCCTTATCCATCGGATGCGAGCACAGCTCCGGATGGCGATAGATGCGCGTGGCCACGAGCAGGGAGCCGATCGCCATCAGGGTCATCACCACCGCATACACCGACTGCGCGAGCTGCGACAGGAAGCGGCCATTCACGGCGGACGCGAACGGCAGCAGGCTGGCCCCGGCCAGCATCAGGATGGTGTAGCACAGCAAAGGGCCGTCGACGTGGCGCACATAGCTGTACAGGCGGTGATTGCCGACCCAGAAGATGGCCAGCACCAGGAAGCTGACCAGCCAGGAAAAGAAGGTCGGCGCCAGTTCGCCCAGCACATGCAGCAGTTCGGCGCTGCTGGTGGCGTGCACATGCTCGGGCAGTTTCAGTTCGATGACAAGCAGCGTCATGGCGACGGCGAAAATGCCGTCGACCAGGGCCTCAATGCGGTGTTTGCTGAGTTGCGGGCTGGCGCCTGCGATCGCGGTAGTGTCGGTCATGATACTTCTGGCAAGTTGGAATTGCCAGAAGATTAACCTGCTGCAAGCGCCGATGCAAGACTAGAGGTTTTCCAGCGAGTAAATGCGGCGGTGCTCGGCGATGGCATAGCGGTCGGTCATGCCGGCAATGTAGTCGGCAACGCGGCGCGCCTGGCCGCTCGCGTCCCCACGCCCGGTGCGGTAATCGGGCGGCAGCAGCGACGGGTCGGCGGTGAACGCTTCGTACAGCTCGCGTACCATGCGGCTGGCCTTCAGGCGCATGCGGTTCACCTTGTAATGGCGGTACAGGTTCTCGTGCAGGAAGCGCTTCAGCTCCGTAGCGTCCTTGCGCATCTGGTCGGAGAAGCGGATCAGCGGCGGCGCGGCGCGCACGTCGTCCATGCTTTGCGGGCCGTGGGCGGCGATGCGCTCTTGCGAGGTGGCGATCAGGTCATCGGCCAGCGCAGTGATCAGGCGGCGCAGGGTTTCGTAGATCGCGCGGCGGCCGGCCAGGCCGGGATGAGCCGCCTGCACTTCGCGCCACAGGCGGCCGAAGAAATCCACTTCCTCCAGTTGCGCAATGGAGATCAGGCCGGAGCGCAAGCCATCGTCGATGTCATGGCTGTTGTAGGCGATCTCGTCGGCCAGGTTGGTCAGTTGCGCTTCCAGCGAAGGCTGGGTCTTGTCGAGGAAGCGCTGCGCCACGTCGCCCAGCAGGCGCGCGTTGTTGACGGAACAGTGCTTCAGGATGCCTTCGCGCGTCTCGAACATCAGGTTCAGGCCGTCGAAGGCGCCATACTGCTCTTCCAGCAGGTCCACCACGCGCAGGCTTTGCAGGTTGTGCTCGAAGCCGCCGTGCTCCTTCATGCATTCGTGCAGCACATCCTGCCCCACATGGCCGAACGGGGTGTGGCCAAGGTCGTGCGCCAGCGCGATGGCTTCCACCAGGTCTTCGTTCAGGCGCAGGTTGCGCGCCAGCGAGCGGCCGATCTGGGCCACTTCCAGGCTGTGCGTCAGGCGGGTGCGGAACAGGTCTCCTTCGTGGTTGAGGAAGACCTGGGTCTTGTATTCGAGCCGGCGGAAGGCGGTCGAATGGATGATGCGGTCGCGGTCGCGCTGGAATTGCGAGCGCGAGGCGTGCGGCGCTTCGGGGAAGCGGCGGCCGCGCCCCTTGTCAGAATGTGCTGCGTAGGGGGCGAGCGTTTCTTCCATATTATTCCGTGCAGGCAGCCAGGGTTTGCAGCAGCAGGTCTTGCGGCGCCGTCGTGATGCGGGCCTTGCCCAGCGGGTCGAGCAGGATGAACTTGATTGCCCCGCCCTCGTTCTTCTTGTCCACCTCCATCAGTTCCAGCCAGCGTTCGGTGCCCAGGCCAGGGGCCGCGATCGGCAGGCCGGCTGCCGCGACCAGGTCGCGGATGCGTTCCACCGTGGCGCTGTCGATGAAGCCCAGGCGCTGCGACAGGTCGGCTGCCATCACCATGCCGCAGCCGACCGCCTCGCCGTGCAGCCAGGCGCCGTAGCCCATGCCGGCCTCGATGGCGTGCCCGAAGGTGTGGCCGAAATTCAGGATGGCGCGCAGGCCGCCTTCGCGCTCATCCTGGCGCACCACGTCGGCCTTGATTTCGCAGGACCGGGCGATGGCATACGCCAGGGCGCACTTGTCGCGCGCCATCAGCAGGCCCATGTTCGCCTCGATCCATTCGAAAAACGGCACGTCGATGATGCAGCCGTACTTGATCACTTCCGCCAGGCCGGCCGACAGTTCGCGCACCGGCAGCGTTTCCAGCGTGGTGGTGTCGGCAATGACCGCCTTCGGCTGGTAGAAGGCGCCGATCATGTTCTTGCCCAGCGGATGGTTGATGCCGGTCTTGCCGCCCACTGAAGAATCGACCTGCGACAGCAAGGTGGTCGGCACCTGCACGAAATCCACCCCGCGCATGTACGACGCAGCCGCATAGCCGGTCATGTCGCCGATCACGCCGCCGCCCAGGGCCACCAGGGTGGTCTTGCGGTCGGCCTTGTTGGCCAGCAGCGCATCGAACACCTTCATCAGCGATTCCCAGTGCTTGTGTTCTTCGCCGTCGGGCAGCACCACTTCGATCACTTCCTTGCCGGCAGCGGCCAGCGGGGCGCGCACGCGCTCCAGGTACAGCGGCGCCACAGTGTCGTTGGAAACGATGGCGACCTTCTTGCCGCCCACGTATCTGGCCAGCAGGCTGGCATCGTCCAGCAACGCAGGGCCGATGGCGATCGGGTAGCTGCGCTCGGCCAGGTCGACGTTGAGCAGGATATTGGTTTGTTCGTTCATGGCGGGTTGGGCTTTGGTCACGCAGTTGGGCGCGGCCTGGCAGGCCAGCGCGTCGAGCTGGTTGATGATGTTCTGCACCATCGATTGTACGTTGGGGCGGCCGGTGTCGATGACCAGGTCGGCCATGTCCATATACAGCGGCTCGCGCTGCGCCAGCAGTTCTTCGAGTTTCTTGCGGGGATCGGCCGTCTGCAGCAAGGGCCGGTTCTTGTCGTGCGCGGTGCGCGCCAGGATCGAGTTGATCGACGCCCGCAGGTAGATGACGGTGCCGCGTTCCTGCAGCAGGGCGCGGCTGGCTTCATTGAGGATGGCGCCGCCGCCGGTGGCCAGCACGATGCCCTGCTGGCCGGTCAGCTCGCGGATCACCTCCGCTTCGCGCCGGCGAAAGGCCGGTTCGCCTTCGATTTCGAAAATCCAGGGAATCGAGGCGCCGGTGCGGCTTTCGATTTCATGATCGGAATCGACAAACCGCAAGCCCAGCTTGCGGGCGAGCTGGCGACCAATCGTCGTCTTGCCCGCCCCCATCAATCCAACTAAGTAAACATTTTGCATTCACGCATGATAGCGCAAATTGCGCGGCAGCAGCCTGCGCGGGCAGGCGCTGCACCGGTCCCGCTTACACCGTCTTGATGATGATGGTGTTGGAAGTCACGCTGTCGACGCCCTTGACGCCCGCGGAAATCTTGATTTCCAGGCCCGCTGGCTGGTTGACGCCTTTTACACTCAATTTCTCGCTGACCTCGCCATTGCTGTTCGTGGTCCCACCGTTGTTGCTGATGGTGCCGGCACTGGTACTGAACAGGACGGTGGCGTTAGGCACGGCCTGGTTGCCGCTATCCTTGACAATGGCGGTGATCGTCACTTCCTCGGTACCGGATGCGGCAATGGTATAGGAGCTGGGGATCACCACGACATTGGCCGCCTTCGGAGTCAGCGGATCGGGGTTGGTGACGCTGGCGCCAGGGTTGCCGCCGCCGCCGCCGCACGCCGCCAGCAGGCCGGCGCAAGCCAGCGCGCCTACCAAACCGGACAGTTTTCGGAATACTACGTTTGCCATGTTCTTTCCTTTAATCTGATGACACTATATTCGTCTCAACGCGCGGAGAGGCGGTCGGTAACGATCTTTGGCGTAATGAAGACCAGCAGTTCAGTCTTGTCATTGGTACGCGAATTCGTTTTGAACAGGTTGCCCAGGATCGGCACATCGCCCAGCACCGGCACCTTGGCCGTGACGTTACGTTCGGTCTGCTGGTAGATACCGCCCAGCACCACGGTGCCGCCGTTTTCCACCATCACCTGGGTCTTGACGTGCTTGGTGTCGATCGCGAAACCGGCACGGGTTTCCTGGCCCACGGAGTCCTTGTTGACATCAACTTCCAGCACCACATTGCCGTCCGGCGTGATCTGCGGGATCACGTCCAGTTTCAGGTTGGCCTTGCGGAACACGATCGAGGTCGCGCCGGAAGAAGTCGCCACCTGGTATGGCAGTTCCACGCCCTGCTCGATCACGGCAGGCGCCTTGTCGGCGGTCACCACGCGTGGGCTCGAGATGATCTTGCCGGCGCCGTCCGCTTCCAGGGCCGACAGTTCCAGGTTCAGGAAGCGATTGGCTGCCGCGTTGAACAGGCTGACTGCCAGGCTGCCGGCCTGGGCGCCGTTGATCGATGCCGCCGGCAGGTTGATGAACTGGGTGTTGTTATAGGAACCCTGGCCATCGTCCACTTTCACGATGCCCGTCTGCTGGCCGATACCGGTCATGTTGCCGGTCAGGCCAACGCGGTTGTTGCCGTTGCCGACACTCCAGCCGGCATCGCCGCCGCGGATGGCGCGCATGTCGGCAAAGCCCAGCTTGGCGCCCAGGTTGCGGGTAAAGGTATCGGACGCTTCCACGATACGTGCTTCGATCAGCACTTGCTTGGTCGCGATGTCGGTCTTCTGGATCAGCTTGCGCACTTCATCGAGCTTGGCCGCGATGTCGGTCACAAACAGCTGGTTGGTACGCGATTCGATGATCGCGCTGCCGCGCTTGGACAGGATGCGGTTCTTGGCGTCGCCGCCGCCTTCGATGCCAAACACGGTCTTGAACGCTTCGGCTTTTTGATAGTTGAGCTGGAAGATCTCCGACTTGAGCGGCTCCAGGTCAGCGATCTGGGCCTTCTGTTCCAGTTCCAGCTTTTCCTTGGTCAGCAATTCTTCTTTCGGCGCGATCCACAGCACATTGCCGTTCTTGCGCATGTCCAGGCCCTTGGCCTGCAGCACGACGTCCAGCGCCTGGTCCCACGGCACTTCCTTCAGGCGCAGGGTCAGGTTGCCCTGCACGCTGTCGCTGGTGATGATGTTCAGGCCCGAGATATCGGCGATCGCCTGCAGCGCTGCGCGCACTTCCACGTTCTGGAAGTTGAACGACAGTTTTTCGCCGCGGTAGCCCTGGCTACCCTGCACCAGCTTGTTCGGGTCTTCCTTGATCGGCTTGACGTCGACCACGAGCTGCGTGTCGCTCTGGTACACGCTCTGCTCCCACAGGCCATGCGCTTCCACCGTCATGCGCACGTTGTCGCCTTGCGGGACGGTGGTGATGCGGTTGACGGGCGTGCCGAAGTCGGTCACGTCCAGGCGGCGGCGCAGGGTTTCCGGCACGGTGGTCTTGAGGAAGTCCACCACGACACCGTTCGGGGTCTGGCGCACGTCGACGGCAACCTGGTTGTTCGGCAGGTCGATCACGACGCGGCCTTCGCCATTGTTACCGCGGCGGAAGTCGATATCGCGCAGCGCTTGCTTGCCGACAGGCGCCGGCGCCGCCGGCTTGGCCGCTGCGACCGGCAGGCCGCGGCCGTCCACCGCCTGCGCCACGCCGCCCGAAGCGTCGATGGTCATGATCACGTTCTTGCCGTCCAGCGCGGTGGCGTAGTTCAGCGTGCGCTTCAGGTTGAACACCAGGCGCGAACGGTCGCCGGCTTGCACCACGTTGACGCTGGCCAGGTCGCCCATATTCAGGTCCTGGCTGGTCTTGCCGGTGGCATTGACGGTCTGGCCGAAATCAAGCGCGATACGGGCCGGGTTGGTGATGGCAAAGCCGATCGGCAGCTTTTGCGGCGTTTCCTTCATCGCGATCTTCACGATCACATTGCTGCCTTGCTGGTTGGCCGTGATCGATTCGATCGCGTTGCCTTGCTGGGCCTGCGCAACGGCTGCGCTGCCGGCCAGTGCCAGCACAACGCTAGCCTGGCGGCACAAGCGCTTCAGGGTTCTGATGGCGATCATTTGGAGCTCTCCTTACTTTCCTGCAGTTCCAGCTTCGACATGCGCTCGACCCAGTCGCCGGCCGCATCCTGAACAATTTCACGCACCGTGATCGCGTCATCCGTGACCGCGGTGATCAACCCATAATTCTGTCCCACGTACTGTCCCTTCTTGACCTGGTAGACGGTGCGGTCAATCTGCACCAGGCCATTCACCACATTGTTCTTTTCCATGGTGCCAACCATCTTCATGGCATCCAGCGGGAAGCTCTCGAGGAATTCCTTGCGCCTGTTCTGGTCCGGCGCCTGCGCACCGCCCGGCCGGCTCTTGGCCAGTTCAGTCAGCAGCTTGCTGGCGTTGAACGGATCGAGCACGTCGCCGGCCACGTAGGCAAACGGCACGAAGGTTTTTGGCTCTGGCAGCGGCTTGACGGTCGGCTTGGTCTGGCTCTCGGTTTCCTTCATCCAGCTACGTACCTGCTGGACGTCGCTTTCACCGCAGGCCGTCAGCAGCAGCGCACAGGCGAGGAGGGGGGCAAACTTCTTCATTTCTGCTTAGCTCCCTTCTTCTTGTCGTTGGCTGCCTTGCGCTGCTCAGCCACTTCTTCCGGGTCCAGGTAACGGAAGGTCTTTGCGATAGCGTTCAGTTGCAGCACGCCGGCCGGCAGCTCCCTGCCTTCCTTGGGCTTGGTATCCAGCGAGAGGTTGTTCAAGGTGACAATACGCGCCATGCCCGCCAGGTCGCCGGCAAAGGCGCCCAGGTCATGATAGCTGCCGTTGACGCGCAGTTCGATCGGCTGCTCGGCGTAGTACTCCTTGACGTCGACACGGTTCGGCTTGAACAACTCGAACGTCAGGCCGCGGCCGGTGCCGGCGTTGTTAATGTCCGACAACAGCGCCGCCATTTCGGCCTTGCCTGGCAGTTGCTTCTCCATCTGCACCACGTACTTGTCGACCTGTTCTTTCTGGCGCTTGAGTTCTTCCAGGTTAACCGCCTGGGTAACCTTCGTCGTGAACTCTTCGCGCAGTTTTAGCTCTTGCTGGGCGCCGGCGTCCAGTTCCTCATACTGCGATTGCCAGTAGAGGAAATAGCCGGCGGCCACCGCCAGCGCCGCCACGCCTACCGCCAGCAGTACGCGCGGCAGGATCGGCCACAGGCCCGGGTGCACCCCGCTCAGGTTCCTGAACTGGGACTTGAGCACCTCATCTAATTGTTTCAAATCGGTTGCCATAGTTATGTTCTCAGGACTTGACTGCGGCATTCGGCTTGGCGCCAGGCTTGGCGCCCGGCTTGCCGTCCGGGTTTTCGTCCTTGTCGCGCGGACGCTTGATCATGACGGAGAGCTGGAATTCGACGATGGCACGGCCGCCGCCCTTGTCCTTGCCGCCGATCGTGCCGGCCTTGACTTCCACCAGGTCGGGACGTTCCAGCCACGGCGAATTGCCGGACAGGTTGCGCAGCAGCTCGGAGACGCGTTCCTGCGACTGGGCACTGCCGGACAAGGTGACTTTCTGCCCTTCCTGCTTGACTGTCTTCAGGAACACGCCAGGCGGGGTTTGCTTGACCAGTTCGTCCATCAGGTAGACCGGCTGGTTGCGGTCAGCCTGCAAGTCCTCGACTGCCTGCTGGCGCGCTTTCAGCGCATTGATTTCTTCGCGCAGCGACTTGATTTCGACAATCTTCTTGTCGAGCTCGACGATGGCGCCTTTCAGCTCCTCGTTGCGCAGCCCCTGGATCGAAATGGCGCGTGCGTTGTAGCCGCCCACCATGGCAACGACGGTGGCGCCCAGGCCGAATCCGAGACCCAGCAGGGCGTAGAAGGCTTTCTTGCGCAGCGCGCGTTTTTCCTCCCGGTGCGGGAGAAGGTTAATGCGTATCATCAGCCGAACCTCCGCATGGCTAGGCCGCAGGCCACCAGGTATGCCGGCGCATCGCTGCGCAGCGCCTGCTCACGCACGCCGGATGCCAGCTGCATGCCTTTGAACGGCGAAATGACGGCACTGGAAATGCGGGTGCGGCTGGCAATCATGTCCAGCAAGCCCGGCAACACGGCGCAACCGCCCGCCAGGAAAATCTGGTCGATCTTGGTAAATGGCGTCGAGGTGAAGAAGAACTGGATCGCGCGCGTTACTTCCAGTGCGGCGCCTTCCAGCCAGGGAACCAGCACGTCGGTCTGGTAGTTCTCCGGCAGGTCGCCGGCCTTCTTGCGGGCCTCGGCTTCTTCGAATGCCAGGCCGTAGGAGCGCACGATATCCTGGGTCAGCGAGTTGCCGCCGAACGGCTGCTCGCGCTCATAAATCGTGGCGCCATCGAGCATGACCGAAATCTGGGTCGACACCGCGCCGATCTGGAACAACGCGATCACCTGGCCAGCACCGGCATTCGGCAGCTGGGAAGTAACGTGGTCCAGCGCCGCACGCGCTGCGTACGATTCGACATCGACCACCGAAGCCTTCATGCCGGCTTCTTCAGCAATCGCCACCCGGTCAACGACCTTTTCACGGCGTGCTGCGGCCAGCATGACCTCGATGTCTTCCGTCGAATTGGCAACCGGCCCGATCACGTCGAAGTCCAGGCTCACCTCGTCGAGTGCAAACGGGATGTACTGGGCAGCTTCGGATTCGACCTGCAGCTCGAGCTGCTGTTCCGACATACCGGCGGGCAGCACGATTTTCTTGGTAATCACGGAAGCAGGCGGCATGCCCAGCGCGACATGCTTGGCGCGCGTGCCGCTTTTCTTGACCAGGCGGCGCACCGCCTCGACCACTTGCTCCATATTTTCAATATTGCCGTCGGCGACCGCGCCGCGCGGCAGTGGCTCCGAGGCGCACCGCTCAAGGCGCATGCCGTCCTTGCCCGCATCGGACAATTCCACCAAACGCACACTCGAGGTGCTGATATCTAAGCCAACCAGCGGCGCCTGGGCTCCGCCAAACAGGGCTTTCAGGTCCAATGACATGGATGCACTCCTGACAACTCCATAGACATTTACATATCCAAATTCGTTTAAAAACCCGTGTTTAGACCGCAAACATGAGACAGTACATTAGATGCTAGCAACATTGTCAGCGCCATGTAAAGGTATTTCTCCAGTGCACCATTAATGTTTTGTGAGGGATTTGCCACACCTAATGTTGCAATTAATGGCATATCAATAAACTAAGTTGCTTTGTTGCTCACAGTCAATATTTCCGGATATCACGTGCGCTCAGGCCGCGAGGCCCTCATTTATAATGCCTTGCATAAAACTCACTGAAGCTGCGTATGACTGCAAACAACCACGAGACCACGGCAAAAAAATCGCCGAAGGGTTTTCTGCTGATGGCCCTGATTTCTTTGCTGGGCCTGATCCTGGCCGGCGTGCTGCTGGTGGTGTTCGGCCTGGCCCTGGCCTACCCCAACCTGCCGTCGCTCGATACCATTACCGACTACCGGCCGAAAATGCCGCTGCGTATTTACTCGGCCGACAATGTGCTGATCGGCGAGTTCGGCGAAGAGCGCCGCAACCTGGTGCATATCAAGGACATCCCCGATGTCATGAAGAAGGCGGTGCTGGCGATCGAAGACAGCAACTTCTATGAACACGGCGGCGTCGACTACTGGGGCATCCTGCGCGCCGCGGTCCACAACGCAACCGGCGGCGCCCGCCAGGGGGCATCCACCATCACGCAGCAGGTAGCGCGCAACTTCTTCCTCTCTAGCGAGCAGACCTTCAAGCGCAAGGCCTATGAAGCGCTGCTGGCCTGGAAGATCGAGCAGAACCTGACCAAGGACCAGATCCTGGAGGTTTATATGAACCAGATCTACCTGGGGCAGCGGGCCTACGGCTTTGCATCGGCCGCCCAAATCTATTTCGGCAAGAACTTGAAAGACATTAGCGTGGCCGAAGCGGCCATGCTGGCCGGCCTGCCCAAAGCGCCTTCGGCCTACAACCCGGTGGTCAACCCGAAGCGCGCCAAGGTGCGCCAGCAGTACATCCTGCAACGCATGGCCCAGCTTGGCTATATTACGCCCGCACAGTATGAGACGGCGAAGAATGAGCAGCTAAAAGTGAAAACAGACAGCAGCGCATTTGGTGTTCATGCCGAATATGTTGCGGAAATGGCGCGCCAGCTGGTGTATGAACAGTTCAAGGAAGAGACTTACACGCGCGGCCTGAACGTCTTCACCACGATTACCAAGGCCGACCAGGACGCCGCCTACCTGGCGCTGCGCAGCGGCGTGATGGAATACGAGAAGCGCCATGCCTACCGCGGCCCGGAATCCTACGTCGACCTGCCGGCCAATAAATCGGAAGCCGACGAGATCGTGGAGACCGAACTGGCCGAGCATCCCGACAGCGACAATATCGTGGCGGCCATGGTGCTGAGCGCGGCCGCCGACAAGGTGGTGGCAGTCACCGCTTCCGGCGAGGAAATCACCATCAAGGGCAATGGCCTGGCCATGGGCAAGAGCTGGCTTTCGGACAAGAACCCGCCGAACAAGCGCATCCGCCGCGGCGCCGTGATCCGCGTCATGCAGGACGACAAGGACTGGCTGATCACCCAGATGCCGGAAGTGGAATCCGCCTTTGTGTCGGCCAGCACCGAAGACGGCGCGATCAAGGCCATGGTGGGCGGCTTCGACTACAACCGCAACAAGTTCAACCACGTGACACAGGCCTGGCGCCAGCCCGGTTCCTCGTTCAAGCCTTTCATCTATTCAGCCTCGCTGGAGCGCGGCCTGTCGCCGGCCACCATGATCAACGATGCGCCGATCTCCTTCGACGCCGGCCAGACCGGCGGCCAGGCCTGGGAGCCGAAGAACTACGACGGCAAATACGAAGGCCCGATGACCATGCGGCGCGGCCTGACCAAGTCGAAGAACATGATCTCGATCCGCATCCTGCACCGCATCGGCGCCAAGTACGGCCAGGAATACACCACCCGCTTCGGTTTCGACCCTGAGCGCAACCCGCCTTACCTGACGCTGGCCCTGGGCGCCGGCGGCGTGACGCCGATGCAGATGGCTGGCGCCTACGCGGTGTTTGCCAACGGCGGCTACAAGATCTCGCCTTACCTGATCGCCAAGGTCACCGACTCCAACGGCAAGGTGCTGTCGCAGGCCAACCCGGACAAGGCGGGCGACGAAAAGAACCGCGTGATCGACGAACGCAATGCCTTCCTGATGGATTCGATGATGAAGGACGTGGTGCGCTTCGGCACCGCCACCCGCGCCCTGTCGCTGAAGCGCCCGGACATCGCGGGCAAGACCGGCACCACCAACGATTCGATCGATGCCTGGTTTGCCGGCTACCAGGCCAAGCTGGTGGGCATCGCATGGATCGGCTTTGACCAGCCGAAGAACCTGGGCAACAAGGAAACCGGCGGCGGCCTGGCCCTGCCGATCTGGATCAGCTACATGGGCAAGGCGCTGAAGAATATTCCGATTGAGGAACGCCCAATTCCGCAGGGCATCATTGCCCAGGATGGCGAGTACTACTACGCGGAGAATCCGCCGGGCGTGGGCATCGACAGCCTGGAAGGCGCGACGCGCGGCACACCGGCGGAGGAGAAACAGAAGGACGCTGTCAAGAACGAGCTGTTCTAAAACCGGCAGTGCAGTGTCTGACCCGCTGGGTCAGACACCAATACGCGGCTGCCGCAGGCCTGGTGCCTGACCCAGCGGGTCAGGCACCGGTTTACCGGTTTCAGGGCGCCACCACCACCGGCGCCCCGCCCTGCTCCGTCACAATCTCCGACAGCGCCGCATACAGCTCCGTTCCGCGGCGCGTATCCACCCACTTGCCCTCCACCTGGCGATAGTGGAAGCCGCCCGACCTCGCCGCCACCCACAGCTCCTGCATCGGCGCCTGCGAGTTAATGATCACCTTCGATCCGTTCCCCACGAACTCGATCTCCAGCACATTCCCGCTGCGGCTGCACTCCACATCCACCATATCCTGCTCGCACAGGCGATCCAGCGAAGCCTCGATCGCATCCAGGGTCGCTTCGGCCAGGTCCAAAAATTCCGATTCGGTCATGCTACACTCCAAGATTCCTATCAAGCCCCTATTTTAATCGTGAAGTCCCCAATCGCACTTGCTGTCCTTACAATGGCAGCCCTGCTGGCCGGATGCGGCCAAACCGGCCCCCTCTACATGCCTAAGCGACCCGCCAAGCCCGCCACCGAGGCGAAACCGGGCGTGGCGCCACCGGCGGCTCCGGTTCCGACCACACCACCAGCATCCCAACAGTAATCCTATGTCCCACTTCGAATACCAGAACGGCGTGCTGCACGCCGAAGGCGTTGCGCTCGACGCCATCGCGGAAAACTACGGCACCCCGGCCTACGTCTACTCCAAGTCCCAGCTGACCGAAAACTTCGACTCCTACGCCAATGCCTGCGCCGGCCGCGATGCGCTGGTGTGCTATGCGATGAAGGCGAACTCCAACCTGGCCATCCTCGACCTGCTGGCCCGCCGCGGCGCAGGTTTCGACATCGTGTCGGGCGGCGAACTGCTGCGCGTGATCGCCGCCGGCGGCGACCCGAAGAAAGTGATCTTCTCCGGCGTCGGCAAGAGCGTGGAAGAAATGCGCCTGGCGCTCGAACACGACATCCTGTGCTTCAACGTCGAATCGATCCCGGAACTGCACCGCCTGAACGAAGTGGCAGGCAGCATGGGCAAGAAAGCGCGCATCTCGCTGCGCGTGAACCCGAACGTGGACGCCAAGACCCACCCCTACATCGCCACCGGCCTGAAGGCCAACAAGTTCGGCGTGGCCTTCGACGACGCGCTGGAAACCTACCGTACCGCCGCCAAGCTGCCGCACCTGGACGTGTCGGGCATCGACTGCCACATCGGCTCGCAGCTGCTGGACGACGCGCCGCTGCTGGAAGCGCTGGACAAGCTGATTGAACTGATCGACGCGCTGGGCGCGGAAGGCATCCACCTGCACCACCTGGACATCGGCGGAGGCCTCGGCATCGACTACGGCGACGGCGCACCGGTGCCCGTCGGCGACTACCTGGCTCGCCTGTTCAAGCGCATCGACGCGTGGCGCGCCGAAAAGCATGGCGGCGCACCGATCAAGGTGATCTTCGAGCCGGGCCGCTCCATCGTCGGCAATGCCGGCGTGCTGCTGACCCGCGTGGAATTCATCAAGCACGGCGAAGAAAAGAACTTCTGCATCGTCGACGCGGCCATGAACGATATGGCGCGCCCGGCGATGTACCAGGCCTGGATGGACATGCAGCCAGTGGTGCGCAACGGCGCCGCTGCCGCCATGTTCGACGTGGTCGGCCCGATCTGCGAATCGGGCGACTGGCTGGCCCGCGACCGCGAGCTGAACGTCGATGCCGGCGACCTGCTGGTGATGAAGACTGCCGGCGCCTACGGCATGACCATGGCCTCCAACTACAACACCCGCGGCCGCGCCGTGGAGCTGATCGTCGAGGGCAACAAGGTCCACGTCGTGCGCCAGCGCGAAAACCCGGCCGACCTGTTCGCGCTGGA
>CAMLSG010000037.1 GCA_946482635.1 uncultured Duganella sp. | reverse complement strand
CTGACCAGCGCCATTGAACAGAAAGGGGCCCTGGTGGAAATCGCCCGCAACGGCCACGAAGCCCTCGACAAGCTCGATGCCGTGCCCGACATCGACCTGGTGCTGATGGACATCATGATGCCCGTCATGGACGGCCTGGAAGCCACGCGCCGCCTGCGCGCCGACCCGCGCTTCGCCCGGCTGCCGGTGATCGCCATCACCGCCAAGGCCATGAAGGACGACCAGGAACAATGCCTGGCTGCCGGCGCCAACGACTACCTGGCCAAGCCGATCGACTTGTCCCGCCTGTATTCCTTGCTGCGGGTGTGGATGCCAGCCCTGGACACGGTGTGATGAGCGACGGCGCGCAAATCAGCAGCGTTGAAATCGAGCTGCGCATGCTGATGGAAGCCATCTTCCTGCGCTACAGCTATGACTTCCGCGACTATACCGGCGCCTCGCAAAAACGCCGCGTGCTGCACGCCATGGCCGAAATGGGCTGCGCCACTGTCTCGCAGCTGCAATCGCGCGTGCTGCACGAACCCAGCGCCTTCAGCCAGCTGCTGCAATACCTCACCATCCCTGTCACGGAAATGTTCCGCGACCCGACCTATTACATCGGCTTGCGCGAGCATGTGATGCCGGTGCTGGGCACCTATCCCTCGCTGAAGATCTGGGTCGCCGGCTGCAGCACCGGCGAAGAGGTGTATTCGCTCGCCATCCTGCTGAAAGAAGAAGGGCTGCTCGAGCGCAGCATCATCTACGCCACCGACATCAACCCGCAATCGCTGGAAAAGGCCAGGAAAGGCGTGTTCCCGCTGGAGAACATGCGCACCTACACCGCCAATTACCAGGCCGCGGGCGGCCGGCGCGCCTTTTCCGACTACTACACGGCCGCCTACAACGCCGCCCTGTTCGACCGCTCGCTGTGCGAGAACGTCACGTTCGCCGACCATAGCCTGGCCACCGATTCGGTGTTCGCCGAAACCCAGTTCATCAGCTGCCGCAACGTGATGATCTACTTCAACAAGAAGCTGCAGGAAAGGGCGCTCGGCCTGTTCCACGAGTCGCTTTGCCACCGCGGCTTCCTTGGGCTGGGGAGCAAGGAGAGCATCGACTTCTCGTCCTACGGGCCAAGATTCGAAGTGCTCGCCAAGCGTGATCGCCTGTTCAGGAAGAGATAATGGAAACCGTACCTTCGCTTGAAATGGCCGTGCAAGGCCGCCAATTCGAGGCGGTTGTCATCGGCGCGTCGGCCGGAGGCGTTAACGCATTGATGCAGGTGCTGCCGGCGCTACCGCGCGGCTACCGCTTACCGATAGTCGTTGTGCTGCATGTAAGAAGCGGTCGGCAAAACCAGCTGGTGGACGTGTTCCAGCAAAGGGTGCAGCTGCCGGTGCGTGAAGCGGGCGACAAGGAAGACGTCATTCCGGGTACCCTGTATTTTGCGCCAGCCGGTTACCACCTGTTGCTGGAAAATGAACGCAGTTTTTCCCTGAGCTGCGATGCGCCATTGCACTTTGCACGTCCCGCAATCGACATTACTATGGAATCAGCGGCAGACGTTTACGGCGCCAGCCTGGCGGGCATCCTGCTCACCGGCGCCAATGACGACGGGGCGCAAGGCATGGCCGCCATCGGCAGGGCGGGCGGCCTGACGGTGGTGCAGGACCCGGAAGAAGCCAATGTCGGCGTGATGCCGCTGGAAGCGATCCGCGTCCGCCCGCCCGACCTGGTACTGCCGCTGGAACAAATCAAGCAGCTATTGCTCATGCTGGAGATGCGCTGATGGAACCGACCAATGTCCTGCTGGTAGACGACCTGCCGGAGAACCTGAGGGCGCTGAGTGCCCTGGTGCGCGCCGACGACCGCGTGATTTACCAGGCCCGCACCGGCGAAGAAGCGCTGGCGCTGTTGCTGGAACATGAATTCGCGCTGGCCATTGTGGACGTGCAGATGCCGGGCATGGACGGCTTCGAGCTGGCGGAGCTGATGCGTGGCACCGGCAAGACCCGCCACATCCCCATCGTGTTCGTGAGCGCCGCCGGCAAGGAGCTGAATTACGCCTTCAGGGGCTACGAAGCGGGTGCGGTGGACTTCCTCCACAAGCCGCTCGATCCGGAAGCGGTGAAGAGCAAGGTCAATGTCTTCGTCGACCTGTTCCGCCAGAAGCAGGAAGTGCGGCAGATCGTGGACCAGCGCGAAGCCACCGTGCGCGAACTGAACGCCGTGCAGCAGGAGCTGGAACGCGCGCTTGAAATGCGCGACCAGTTCATGTCGATGGTGGCGCACGAGTTGCGCACGCCCTTGAATACGCTCTACCTGGAAGCCCAGATGCGCAAGCTGCAGCTCGAGCGCGGCAATATGGACCACTTCGCGCCGGAGCAGCTGGAGCGCATGGTGGCGCGCGACATGCGCCAGATCCACGCCATGGTGCGCCTGATCGACGACATGCTCGACGTCTCGCGCATCCGCGCCGGCAAGCTCTCGATCCGCCCCGCCCGCGTCGATCTGGAAGCGCTGCTGCAGCGTATCGTCGGCGACCTGTCGCACCACGCTGCCGACATGCACAGCGAATTGCGGCTGTCGATCGTTCAGCCGGTGGCCGGATGCTGGGATGAATTCCGTGTGGAGCAGGTGATCGTCAACCTGGTCAACAACGCCCTGCGCTATGGCGGCGGCAAGCCGGTCGACGTGCGCCTGCATGCCGACAGCCAGAACGCGCGCATCGAAGTGATCGACCAGGGCGTCGGCATTCCGGAAGAAGTGCTGCCGAAAATCTTCGAGCCCTTCGAGCGCGGGAAAATGGAGGGCATGCCGGCCGGCCTGGGACTGGGCCTGTACATCTCGCGCCAGCTGGCGGAAGCCCACGGCGGCACGCTGACGGCCCGCAGCAAGCCGGGCGAAGGCGCAGTATTCATCTTCACTCTCCCCCGTGTGGAAGAAGTTTCCACCGTAGGGTCTGGCCCCACGGTGGACAACTCACTGCTTCAACAGGTTTAGCGCGGGCAGCGGGCCGCCGGGGAACTGCGCCAGCTTGCCGCCTTCGGTGCCGCCCAGGTCGATGCCGAAGAACCCCAGGCGTGCCATGAGCTGCGCCACCTCCTGCTTGGCTTCGGCGTGCTCGCCCGAGTAGAACAGCACGCGCTGACCACCCTCCGCCGGCACCAGTAATGGTGGAGGCAGGTGGTTGAAAGCCTTGACCACACGCGCACCCGGCATCAGTTCCGCAACCATCTCGCTCGACGCACGGCCGCCAAGGTCAAACGGTTTGAAGCCCGGCGCTTCGATCGGGTTGGTGGTATCGACCACGATGCGCCCGCCCCATTCGCCCACGCCGTTCACAGCCCCGCCAATACGCGACCACGGCACGGACAGGAACACGACTTCCGCTTGGGCCGCTTCCGCCACCGTGGCCGGCCGCACGCGCGATCCCAGTTCAGCGGCCAACGATGCAAGGGTGGACGGCCCGCGGCTATTTGCGATTTTCACTTCAATGCCTGCGCCGGCAAGCAGGCGGGCAATGGCGGTGCCGATTGCTCCAGCACCAATGATGGAAAAGGTTTTCATGCTGTGAATCCTCCATCGACCATCAGCTCGGCGCCAGTTACGAAGGCTGCATCGTCGCTGGCGAGAAATGCCACAGTCGCCGCGATGTCGCTGCCTTGGCCATAGCGGCCCAGGGCAATGCCCGGCTTGACGAAGTCCGCCACTGCACCGTCGGCAGGATTCATGTCGCTATCGGTCGGGCCGGGATGCACGGTGTTGACCGTGATGCCGCGTGGGCCAAGGTCGCGCACCAGGCCGCGAGTAAAGCCGGTGACTGCTCCCTTGGTCAGCGTGTAGGCGGAAGCGGTAGGGAAGGCTGCGTACTGCACCATCGAGCTGCCGATATGGACGATGCGACCGCCCTGGCCCATATGCTTCAGCGCTTCCTGCGTGGCAACGAAGACGCCGGTCACGTTCACGGCGAGGATGCGCTGGAAATCTTCGAATGCGATGTCCTGCGCGTTGCCCAGCACGCTGATGCCGGCATTGTTGACCAGGATGTCTACCTTGCCAAAGTGCTGCGCCACCTGCGCCACGCCGGCACGCACTGCGTCCGGATTGCCCGCGTCGGCCTGGATGGCGATGGCGCGGCCGCCGGCGGCTTCGATCTCCAATACAACTTGCTGCGCTTTTTCGGGCGATGCGTTGTAGGTGATGGCGACGGTGGCGCCGTCTGCGGCAAGTCGCTTGGCGATGGCTGCACCGATGGAACGGCTGCCGCCGGTAACGATGGCGACCTTGTTGTTCAATTGACCCATGATGATTTTCCTTTCGAAGAGTGGTTTGCGATGAGTTCAGTATGGTTCCGGCACTCACCTAGTGGTAGTCATGAGTGGCTATAATCAGTTTCAAGCAAACGTTGAAAGCATTAGCCATGGAAACCCTCTCCAACCTGGAAAGCTTTGTACGCAGCGCCGAATCGGCCAGCTTTTCCTCGGCTGCGCGCCGGCTTGGCCTGACTGCTGCCGCCGTCAGTCGCAACGTCGCTCAGCTGGAGCGCAACCTGGGGGTTCAGCTGTTCCAGCGCAGCACGCGCGGGCTGACGCTGACCGAGGCGGGCGACCGCTTCCTCGCCAGCGTGTCGGGAGGGCTGGACAGCATCCAATCCGCCATTGCCGACATCAGCACCAATGCCGGCCAGCCTGCCGGTACATTGAAGCTCAGCGCCGCTCCCGGCTTCGCGCGCGACTTCCTGCTGCCGCTGATGCCCGATTTCAGCCAGCGCTATCCCGCTGTGGTCACCGATTGGCACCTCGAAAACCGTCAGGTCGACCTGGTGGCGGAAGGCTTTGACGCTGCCGTCGGCGGCGGCATCGAATTGCGTCCCGGCGTGGTGGCGCGCGAATTGGCCCGCATCCACATCGTGGCGGTCGCCTCGCCTGCCTTCATGCAAGGCCGCAAAGCACCACGCCAGCCGTCCGACCTGATGGACCATGACGGAGTGGTAATGCGTTCAAGCGTGACGGGGCGCCTGCGCCAGCGCACGCTGCGCAATGCCAGGGGAGCCGAGCAGCTTGCCGAGCAGCCGGCGCGCATGACTGCCAACGACCCGGATGCCCTGGTGCAGGGCGTGCTGATGGGGATGGGCATCGGCCTGATGGCCATGCCGAACGTGTTGCGGTACATGGAAAGCGGTGAGCTGGTGCGGGTTTTGCCAGGTTGGCATGCCGACGCCGGCCCGATCTCGCTTTACTTCACCAGCCAAAAGCTCTTGCCCGGCAAAACGCGGGCTTTTGTGGATTTTGTGACAGAACAGTTCCGTGCAATGAAGATTGCGCAACGCTTTTTGCCAACATAGGCATAGAATGTCCCCATGAACCGGGACTTGCTCAGGGAACGCAGGGAATGGCTTCTGCGGCGCAATTGCTCATTGTCGCCCCAGCAGATGGGGATGGCCTACGCGTTCATGTGCCTGTTCTCGTTTGCCGTCGCAACAGGCTTCATGATGATCGGCATGTGGCAGGTGCTGCTGTTCACCGTGCTGGAAATGACAGCCGTGGCGGCCGCCTTCCTCTACTTCGCCCGCCACGCCACGGACTACGAGCACATCGTGCTCGCCAACGGCAAGCTGCTGGTGGAACAGGTCTCCGCCGGCAAGATGAGCGTAACGCAGCTCGAACTCTATTTCCTGCGCCTGCAGATGCCCGCCCGCTACGGCGACTTGATCCACCTTGAGTCGAAAGGTGTTGCAGTCGACATCGGCTACTTCGCCACCGACCCTCGCCGCCGCGCGCTGGCCCAGGAGCTGCGCGCGGAAGTGCAGGGCGGCTTGTTCAGCAATTAAATATCAGCTATCAGAACCGGTAGCCTACGCCCACGCCGAACAGTACCGGGTCAACCTTGACCTTGCTGACTTTGGTGCCAGCCAACAGCACGTCGCTGCGGATCTGCACTTTCTTGATGTCGACGTTGAGCGACCAGTTCTTGTCCAGCTTGTAGTCCAGGCCAGCCTGCAGGGCCAGGCCGAAGCTGTCATGCTCCAGGCTGCCTGCGCCGTCCAGGATCTTGTTCTTGGAGAAGGTGGTCCAGTTCACGCCCACGCCAACGTAAGGGCTGACCTGGGAGGACGGAGTGAAGTGGTACTGCGCCAGCAGGGTCGGCGGCAAGTGCTTGAAGGTGCCGACGGACTCGCCATCGATATAGACGGTGTGCTTTTGCGGGTAGGTCAGCACCAGTTCGGCGGAAATATTCGGGGTAAAGAAGTAGGAAATATCCACTTCCGGAATGGTCTTGCTGCTGACGGTGATGAGGTCGGAGGGGCCCACGCCAAGAATCGGGTCGGACTTGTCTGCCGGGTTCAGGTGCACAGCGCGGGCGCGCACTTGCCAAGGCGTTTCCTGTGCCATTGCACCAAGAGCCACGCCACCCAGGACAATTGCCAAAATCGCTTTCTTCATTTCACTACCTCTTTCATGTGGTCATTGATATTCGGTAAGTAAAAGTCTATTGATGCGACGCAGCAAAATCTTTGACCTAAGTCAAAATTGCCCGAACGAACACAAGTTAGCTAAAACGAGAGTAAGATTCGCGAATTCACATCCCACCCTATCCCCCGGAGGCAGGAAATGAAATTGCACGTCAATGGCCAGGTACGCGAATTCGAGGCCGAAGAAGATACCCCGCTGCTGTGGGTGATCCGCGAACAGCTCGGACTCACCGGCACGAAATACGGCTGCGGCGTGGCGCAATGCGGCGCCTGCACCGTGCACATTGACGGCGAACCGACGCGCAGTTGCGTGCGTCCGGTCTCCACCGTGACGGCCGACCAGAAGATCGTCACCATCGAAGGCCTGAGCCTGGACGGCAACCACCCCGTGCAGAAAGCCTGGGCCGCGCTGGACGTGCCGCAATGCGGCTTCTGCCAGTCCGGCATGATCATGGCCGCCGCCGCGCTGCTGAAACAGAAGAAGAACCCGACCGATGCCGACATTGATGCGGCCATGACCAATATCTGCCGCTGCGGCACCTATAACCGCGTGCGCAAGGCAATCCACGTAATCGCCAAAGGCGGCGACGTGAAGACTGCAGGCCTGGACATCGTGGAAGGGAGCAAAGCATGAGCGCCGCAGTTTCTCATTCCCGTCGCAGTTTCCTGGGCCGCTCGCTGGGCGCCACCGCAGGCCTGATGTTCGGCTTCCATATCCCGTTCGCGGAAGCGCAGCAGGCGCAGGCCGCCGCTGCACCCGATGCGCCGGAAATCAATGCCTGGGTCGTAGTCAAGCCTGACGACACCATTGTTGTGCGTATCGCCCGTTCCGAAATGGGCCAGGGCACGCTTACCGGCCTGGCGCAACTGGTGGTGGAAGAACTGGATGGCGACTGGAGCAAGGTCACCACCGAATACCCGTCGCCCGGCCGCCAGCTGGCGCGCAACCGCGTCTGGGGCAGCTTCTCCACCGGCGGCAGCCGCGGCGTGCGCGAATCGCACGAATACGTCCGCAAGGGCGGCGCCGCAGCCCGCATGATGCTGGTGCAGGCCGCCGCCGCCCAGTGGGGCGTGCCTCCCGCCGAATGCACGGCCGCGAAAAGCGTGATCACCCACACACCGTCCGGCCGCACGCTCACCTACGGCAAGGTCGCCGACGCCGCCGGCAAGCTGCAGGCGCCCGCCGCCGCCGACATCAAGCTGAAGGATCCGAAGGACTGGAAGCTGGCCGGCAAGCGCCTGGCGCGCCTGGACACGGTCGACAAGACCACCGGCAAGCAAATCTACGGCATGGACTTCAAGCTGCCGGGCATGCTGAACGCCGCTATCAAGGACTGCCCGGTCTTCGGCGGCAAGGTAAAGAGCTTCGATGCGGCCGCCATCGCCAGCAAGCCCGGCGTGAAAAAAGTCATGCAGGTAGGCGACAGCGCGGTCGCCGTGGTGGCCGACACCTGGTGGCGCGCCCGCAGCGCGCTCGACGCCCTGCCGATCGAATGGGACAAAGGCCCCAACGCCGGCATGAACAGCAAGGACACCGCCGCCTGGATCAAGGCCGGCCTGGACGCGCCCGATGCCGCCGTCGGCAACAGCAATGGCGACGCCAAGGCCGCCCTGGCCAGCGCCCACCGCAAGATCGAAGCCGTCTACAGCTACCCGCACCAGAACCACGCCACCATGGAGGTGATGAACGCCACCGCCGTGTGGACGCCGGAGCGCTGCGACGTCTGGACCCCGACGCAGAACGGCGAAGCCGCCCTGGCCGCGACCAGTGAAGCAGCCGGCCTGCCGCAGTCCAAATGCGACGTGACCAAGCTGCACCTGGGCGGCGGCTTCGGCCGGCGCGGCGCCACGCATGACTGGGTGACCCAGGTCGTGAAGATCGCAAAAGAAATGCCGGGCACGCCAATCAAATTGATCTGGACCCGCGAAGAAGACATGCAGCACGGCCGCTACCACCCGGTCACGCAATGCAAGCTGACCGCAGGCCTGGATGCAAAAGGCGAGGTAACCTCGCTGCACATGCGCATCGCCGGCCAGTCGATCCTGGCCGCGCTGTTCCCGCAGAACGTCAAGGACGGCAAGGACCCGGCGGTCTTCCAGGGCCTGAACCCGCCCGGCCCGGAAGCCTCGTTCGGCTACACCATCCCGAACCTGCTGATCGACCACGCCATGCGCAACCCCGCCGTGCCGCCAGGCTTCTGGCGCGGCGTGAACCTGAACCAGAACACGATCTACGTCGAATGCTTCCTTGACGAAATCGCGCACGCCACGAAGCAGGACCCGCTGGCCCTGCGCCGCAAGCTGATGAAGGACAGCCCGAAACACCTGGCAGTCCTGAACGCAGTAGCCGAGAAAGCCGGCTGGTCCAAGCCGCCGAAGAAAGGCATCTACCGCGGCATTGCCCAGACAATGGGCTTCGGCAGCTACGTCGCCGCCGTGGCCGAGGTCTCGGTCAGCAAAGAGGGCAAGCTGAAGATCCACCGCATCGTCGCCGCCACCGACCCTGGCCACGCAGTGAACCCGCAGCAGATCGAAGCCCAAGTGGAAGGCAGCTTCGTCTACGGCCTGAGTGCGGCCCTGTACGGCGAAATCACGATCAAGGATGGCGCGGCAGAGCAAACCAACTTCGACACCTACAACGTGCTGAAGATGGACGAAATGCCGAAAGTCGAAACGGTCGTCATGCCAAGCGGCGGCTTCTGGGGAGGGGTAGGCGAACCAACAATCGCCGTCGCCGCCCCCGCGGTGCTGAACGCCATCTTCGCCGCCACAGGGAAACGCATCCGCGACCTCCCCCTGAAGAACCACAGCCTGAAGAAAGCCTGAGCATGCCCCCATCCGCCAACCGCGGAACAGACAGGGTCAGACCCTTGGGTCTGACCCGGATTTACCGGTTTTTGCTTGCAGCCCTGCTAACGCTAAACGCCGCCCAAGCCCAGGAAGGCAACGCCGAATCCGGCCGCGCCATCGTCGCCAACCGCCAGGTAGGCCTCTGCCTCCTCTGCCACAGCGCCCCGATCCCGGAAGAGCGCTTCCAAGGCAACCTGGCCCCCGACCTTGCAGGCGTCGGCGACCGCTACACCAGGTCCGAGCTCCGCCAGCGAATCGCAGACAGCAGCGCCATCAACCCCAGCACCATCATGCCCTCGTACGCCAAAACCGCAGGCCTGACCCGCGTAGCCCCCGCCCACCGCGACAAACCAATCTTCACCGCGCAGCAAATCGAAGACGTGGTCGCCTACCTCGCCACGCTCAAGGCTGCTGAACCGAAATGACCACCCGCCGCCAACTCCTAGCCGCGTTGCCGCTACTGGCGCTAGTCCGCCCCGTAGCCGCCACGCCCGCCGAGATGACAGCCGCCATCGCCGCCTACACCAATAACGCCAGCATCCAGCGCGGCCGCGTCCAGATCGACATCGCCCAGCTGATCGACAACGGCAACGCAGTCCCCATCACAGTACGGGTCGACAGCCCGATGACCGAGCAAGCCCACGTCACCGACATCGCCATCTTCAACGAAAAGAACCCCTTGCCCGACGTCGTGCGGTTCAAGCTGACGCCCCTGGCCGGCAAGCCCGAAATCAGCACCCGCATCCGCCTCGCCACCAGCCAGACGCTCACCGCCCTGGCCCGCACCAGCGACGGCCAATGGTGGCAGCAGACAGTCGACGTGATCGTCGCCCTGGCCGCCTGCGTAGAAGGGGAGCCTATCTGACATGGCCAGCGCCCTGATCCACATGCCCGCGACAGCGAAGCCCGGCGAAATCATCGAAGTGCGTGCCCTGATCGCCCACACGATGGAAACCGGCTTCCGCCCCGGCCCCGACGGCAAGCCCCTCCCGCGCGACATCATCCGCAAGTTCGAATGCCGCTACAACGGCCTGCAGGTCATCAGCGCCGACTTGCACCCCGCCATGAGCGCCAACCCATACATCGCTTTCTTCGTAAGAGCGACAACCAGCGGCCCCCTTGAATTCACCTGGACCGGCGACCACGCCTTCACCCAAACCGAAACAAAGCAGCTGCAGGTGCAACCATGAGACTGACGTTCGCCCTCCTGCTAGCCCTGATAAGCACCACCACCGTGGCCGCAGACTGGGTCAGACCCTCCGGGTCTGACCCAGGTTTACCGGTTTCAGACCGCAAATCCGGCCGCGACTACATGTCCCCCGCCACCCAAGCCCTGCAATCCGACGACACCCAAAACCCCGCCATGCTCTGGGTCGCCAACGGCGAAGCCCTCTGGCGCACCGCCCCCATGGGCGGCAACGGCAAATCCTGCGCCACCTGCCACACCGACGCCAAAACCAGCATGCGCGGCGCCGCCACAAAATTCCCCCGCTTCAGCCAATCAGCCGGCAAGGTAATCACGCTATCCGACCAGGTCAACCAATGCCGCACCGGTGCCCTGAAAGCGTCCTCGCTGAAGCCCGAGTCAGCAGACCTGCTAGCCCTGGAAGCCTACATCGCCCTGCAAAGCCGCGGAATGCCGGTAACGCCAGCAACCGACAAAGAAACAAAACAAGCCGCCCAACGCGGCCAGAAACTCTTCACCACCCGCATCGGCCAATTGAACCTGAGCTGCGCCCAATGCCACGACAACAACGCCGGCAAGCGCCTGGCCGGCGCCCCCATCCCGCAAGGCCACGCCAACGCCTACCCCATCTACCGCCTTGAATGGCAAGGCGTAGGAAGCCTGCAGCGCCGCCTGCGCAACTGCATGAGCGGCGTACGAGCCGAAGTCCCGCCCTACGGCGCCCCCGACCTCGTAGACCTCGAAGCCTACCTGGCCCTGCGCGCCCAGGGCATGCCCCTGGAAACCCCTGGAGTCCGCCCATGAAGACCATCGCCGCACTGGCGCTCGCGCTGTCCGCCACGCTCCCCGCTGCCGCCGCAGAAGCCATCCCGCAAGGCGCCCGCCTCGCAGCCAGTTGCACCGGCTGCCACGGCACCAACGGCGCCACGCAAGGCAACGCGCTGCCACCCCTCGCCGGCCAGCCGAAAGACCAGCTCCTGCAGTCCCTGAAAGACTTCAAGGCCGGTAAACGCCCTGCAACCATCATGACCCAGCTCGCCAAAGGGTACACTGACGAACAATTGGAAATATTGGCAGCGTACTTCGCCGCCCAGAAAAAATAAAAATGCGATTCAAACTGGCCCATAGCCTGTTGGCTGCGGCATTGGCGTTGACCACTTGGGGCGCCAACGCCCAGCACATCTCCCTGCAGCACTTCGGACAAAGCGAAGGCCTCGGCAACCTTTCGCTCACGGCCTTGGCCCAGGATTCCAGCGGCTACCTGTGGGTAGGCACCGAGAATGGCCTGTTCCGCTACAACGGCGCCGAATTCCGCCGTTATGGCAGCACACAGGGAATGGACGACACTTTCGTCACCGCGCTACACAGCAGCAAGTCCGGCGCGCTATGGGTCGGCAATCACGCGAGCCTGTATCGCCTGCAGCAGGGCCGCCTGGTCCCTGTGCTATGGGAGGACAAGAAGCTGCCCGTATGGCCGCTCCAGCCAATGGCCGAAAGCCCCGCCGGCGAAACGCTGTTGGCAAGCGAGGGCGACCTGTTTGCGCTGTCCGCGCAGGGCGACCGCACCAACGTCCGCCAGTACTTCGACGCCGCCACGCTGCAGGCGCACGCCGAACTGAAATCGATCCGCAGCATCCACGTCGACGAAAAAGGCACGCTGTGGATGGCATGCAAGGCATCGCTCTGCCAGGCCAGCGGAAAGGACATCCGCGTGTTCGGCGAGCAGGAAGGCCTGCCGCACGACCAATGGACCAGCTTCGCAAGCGACAAGGACGGCAACCTGTGGATCCGCAGCGAAAAGCGCATCTACACGCTGCCGCAGGGCGCCACGCGCTTCGAGGAGCGCACCCCATCGCAAGACCTGATGCGCAAGCACATGCTGCGCAGCGAGCTGCACATCGACGACAGCGGCAACGTGCTGACCAACGCCGACAACGGCCTGCTGCGCTGGCGCCAGGGCCGCTGGGAGTTCTACGGCAAGGAAAACGGCCTCGATGCCGCCGGCGGCGTCACCGACATCCTGCGCGATCGGGGGCGCGGCACCTGGCTGGCAACGCGCGGCCGCGGCCTGCTGCACTGGCGCGGCTACGGCAACTGGGAAACCTGGACAACACAGCAAGGGCTGCCGGATGACGTGATCATCTCCGTCAAGCGCGACCGCGAAGGACGGCTGCACGTCGGCACCCGCTCCGGCCACGCCGTGATGGAGCCAGGCGCGAACAGGTTCACCACGCCGCCGACTCCGCCGGCCCTGGCCGACCAGCAATGGTCCACCATTGAAACGGACAGCAGCGGCAGGCTATGGGCCGGAAGCTATTCCGGCATGCTGATGCGCTACCTGCCGGCTACGCAAAAGACCGAGCTGGTGGCCAAGCTGCCCTTCATTTCGCAAGTGCTGGCCGACCGCAAAGGCCAGCTATGGCTCACCACCTGGAAAGGCGTCTATACGCTGCCCGAAAACGCGCCGGCCGGCACGCAACCGCAGGTGGTAAAGATGCCTTCCACCGCCAACCGCCACCCGGAAAATCCGGTTAGTCCCGGCTGCATAGACGCGCAAGGCGGCATCTGGCTGCCCAGCCAGTCCGACATCCTGCACTACGACGGCAATGCGTGGAAAGTACTGGAGTTCCGCTCCGCGCTGGGCGATGGCACCTTCGACGGCATCGCGTGCTCACGCAACGGCACACTGTGGGCCAGCACCGGCGGAGCGCTGTGGAACCTGAAAGTGCAGGGTGAAGCAAAGGCGACACGCTTCGAAGCCCCAGTGCTGAAAGACCGCACGATGTATGCCATGTTCGAAGGCAGCCGCGGCTGGCTCTGGATTGCCACCGACGCCGGCTTCGCGGTCTGGAACGGAAACCGCTGGCGCATGCTGAACGAGACCCACGGCCTGGCGTGGAACGACTTGAATGGCGTAGGCTTTTACGAAGACAAGGACGGCTCGATGTGGATCGTCACCAGCAATGGCCTGTCCCACGTGCTGCGCCCAGAAACGCTGTTCGAGGTAAGCACGCCGGAGGCCGTGATTGAAGAAGCCCTGCGCGGCGGCCGGCCGCTGGCTGCGAATGCCGGGCGCCTGCCATGGGCGCAGGACCCGGTGGTATTCCGCCTCGCCAGCCTGCAATTCGAAGGCCGGCAAGGCCTGCGCTACCGCTATCGCCTGGCCGGAATGGAAGACCAATGGAACGAATCGGTGCTGCCCGAGATGCGCTACGCAGCGCTGCCCGCCGGCGACTACCGCTTCCAGGCAATGGCCGTCGATGTGGAAGGCGCCGTGCAACCGAAGCCCATTGAGCTGGCATTCTCCATCGCCCCGCCGTGGTGGCGCAGCTACCCCTTCTACGCCCTGTGCGCCGCCGCAGTGATATTCGGCTTCCTGCTGTTCCACCGCATGCGCCTGCTGGTCCACAAGCGCCATGAAGCAGAGCTGGAAGCCATGGTGCAGGAGCGAACGCGCGAGCTGGAAGAGGCCCAGGAAGCGCTGCGCGTGCGCGCCCTGAAAGATGCCCTAACACGCACCTGGAACCGCGGCGCGATGATGGAGATCCTTGAGCGCGAAATCGGCAAATGCCAGCGCACGGGGGAAAGCTTCGTGCTGGTCCTGCTTGACCTGGACTTCTTCAAGCGCATCAACGACACGCACGGCCACCTGGCCGGCGACGCCGTGCTGGTGGAGACTTCCCGCCGCCTGGTCGCTGCAACGCGCTCCTACGACTCCGTAGGCCGCTATGGCGGCGAAGAATTCATCGTGCTGCTGCCAGGCCTGACGCTGCCGGCCGGCGCGGCGCGCATCGAAGCCCTGCACCGGGCCATCCGCAGCGAACCGGTCGACATCGGCGCAGAGGCAGGCCTGCCGGTGACGGCCAGCTTTGGGGTGGTGGCCTTCACGCCGCAACAGCAGGCGACAGCTACCGAGTTGCTGCACCTTGCGGACGAAGCCCTGTACCGATCCAAGCGCGAAGGGCGCGACCGTATCAGTTACGTGGAAGACGCAATGCAAACCTGATTGAGGAGGCCCCATGGACCGTCGAACATTTGTGCAAGCCGCAGCAATCCTCGCCGCCACGACAGGCTGCGCCAGCATGGGCGGCCAGGCCAAACCCCATGTGGTGGTGGTCGGCGGCGGCTACGGCGGCGCCACGGCCGCCAAGCATGTACGCATGTGGAGCCAGGGCAGCATCGACGTTACGCTGATCGAGCCAAACGCCAGCTTCGTCAGCTGCCCGCTCTCCAACCTGGTGCTGGGCGGCTCGCGCAAGCTACAAGACCTGACCCGCAGCTACGACGAACTGCAGCGCAAGCATGGCGTGAAAATCCTGCACGACAGCGCCTCCAGCATCGACCCCGAGAAGCGCACCATCAAGCTGCTAAGCGGCGAAGTGCTCAGCTACGACCGCCTGATCCTCAGCCCCGGCATTGAATTCCTGTGGAGCGAACTGCCGGGCATGAGCGTGGAAGGCGCGCAGGACAAGATCCTGCACGCCTGGAAAGCCGGCCCGCAAACGACAGCCCTGCGCGCGCAGCTCGAAGCCATGCACGATGGCGGCGTGTTCGTGATGACCGTACCGCTAGCGCCTTACCGCTGCCCGCCCGGCCCATACGAACGTGTATGCCAGGTAGCCCACTACTTCAGCCAGCACAAGCCGAAATCCAAGGTCCTGCTGCTGGACGCCAACGAAGATGTGGTCAGTAAAGGCCCGCTGTTCAAGAAGGTGTGGAAGGAACGCTACGCCGGCATCATCGAGTACCGCCCAAGCTTCAAGACCGTGGACGTGGACGTCGCCGCCCGCACCGCCATCTCCGAACTGGGCGACAAGGTAAAGGCCGACGTGCTGAACGTCGTGCCACCGCACCGCGCCGGAGCGATCGCCGCGCAGACCGGGCTGGCGAACATGAACAAGCGCTGGTGCGAAGTCGATTTCATCACCTTTGAGTCCACGCAGGCAAAGAACATCCACGTGATCGGCGACGCCATCCAGGTCTCCCCGCTGATGCCCAAATCCGGCCACATGGCCAACCAGCACGCCAAGGTCTGCGCCGCCGCTGTAGTCGACCTGCTAAGCGGCCGTGTGCCCGAGCAGTCGCCGCTGCTGACCAATACCTGCTACAGCTATGTAAGCGACAAGGATGTGATCCACGTCGCCAGCGTGCACGCCTACAACGCCGAAAAGAAAACGCTGCTGGTTGTCCCCGGCAGCGGCGGAGTCAGTCCCGGCCCCAGCGAGCTCGAAGCCCATTACGCCAACAGCTGGGCGCAAAACATCTGGAGCGACTTGCTTTCCTGATCGCAGCCTGCTGCATCTTTGCTCCACCTCAAACGCTGCCGAACCCTTGAGTGCCACCATTGTCAGGCCTAGCCCCTGACGAATGGTGACCTCATGCCCAAGCCACAATCCGCCGCGCAGCACCGCCCCAATATCTGGCACTTCTCCGCCCTGGTCTGGGGCACCTCGCTCCTGCTGCTGTCGCTGTTTGCAATGCCGATCAGCGTGAACCCGCTTGGCATGCGCCTGCAACTCTGCCTGACCGTGGCGCACCTGGGCGGCGTGTTCTACATGTGGCGCCTTGCGCGGCACGGCAACCCAGAACGCCTGAAGGACATCGCCATCATCACGCTGGTCTTCATCTACATTGTCCCCTTGTGCATGCTTGCTGCACCGGTGATAGTGCTGGCGGCATACGCGATGCGGGCGGATGCTTGGTTGACGGTCATCGCCATCATGGCCGGATGCGCTATAGTCCTGACGCTGGTGCGCCTCTGGAGCACCGCCACCGACAAGCATACGGGCCACCGTTTTGAAACATGCCTGGCGGAGCAAGCGAAAGGCGGCACCATTACTGCCAGTACCCTGAGCGGCTTGCTCAGCCACGTAGGCCGCAATGCCACCGAGCCAAGTCGCATCGACGGCTGGTCCATGATCGCCGCCATCGCCGCCGGCGCCCCGATCCTCTCAGCCAGCATTGACTACGACCGCGCCGGCGGCAGCCTCGCCATCTGCGCCATTGTCACCACCCCCATGGCCATGCATGCATTCTCCCGCGCAGTGGTGCACGCCTACTTGTGGATTTTCCGCCTAGGCCGCTTCGAACGCGAAACAGGCGTGAAGATCGCCGTCAGCCTGCGCAGCGGGAGCTGACCATGGATCTCCTGCACCATTACGAGCAGGAACTTGGCCGCCTGCGCCAGGCCACCAGGCGGTATGCCGACACGCATCCGCAAACCGCCGCCGCGCTTGAACTGGAGGCGGATGGCAGCGCCGATCCCGAAGTGGAACGCCTGCTGCAATCGGTCGCGCTACTCAACGCCAGCATGCAGCAATCCATCGAGAATGGCCGCAGCGACTTCCACGCGGCCCTGTTGCAAACGCTGCAGCCGGACTACCTGCGTGCAGTTCCCGCCTGCGGCATTATCCAGGTCGACACCTCGGCCGCGCGGCCCAACGAAATCGGCACGGCCAGCCGCCTGCCACGTGGAACGATCCTGCGTGCTGGCGCCAGCAAATTCGCCACCGCCTGCGATGTTTGCATCGCCCCCATCACTGTCGCCAGCGCAAGGTTCCAGCCTACCCTCGATCTGCCTCCAACGCTGCGCATCCCGGGCGAAGCCACGTCCGCCCTTGGCATCAGCCTGGAAGCCACAGCCAACAGCGCCGTATTCGACCAGCCGCCCATTCCCCTGCTGCGCCTCTGGGTTGACGGCGAAGCGCGGCTGCGCGCGGGCCTTCTCGATGCCATCCTAATGCATGGCCTGTGTGTTTGCCTTGAAGCCGGCGGGAGCTGGCGCCTGATCCCGGCATCGCCATTCGCTTCAGCCGGTACCGCCGTCCACGAAGCCCTCCTGCCACTGCGGACCGGCCAACAAAGCCCGCGGCTGATGACGGAATTCTTCCACCTGCCGCAAAAATTCGACTTCATTGACCTCGACTTGCAGGCCATCGCCGCGCATTGCCCGGCCAGCTGCAAGGGCCTCACGCTGTACATAGTGCTTCCCCCGTGTGACCCGATATTGCGCCAGGCCAGCGCAGCGAACTTCCGCCTCTCATGCGCACCGGTCCTCAACCTCTTCCGCCAAGCCGCCGCTCCGATCCGCTTGGATGGCCGAAGCGAGTCCTACCCCGTCGCGCCGACCCAGCTCGGATGCAGTATCTACAGCATAGAAAAGGTTTCGCTCATGAGCCGCAGCGGCGACCGCGTGCTGCTGCCTTTCCATGGAACTGCACACACGGAGGTTGGCCCTTACTGGCAACTGGACGAGCAGGAAGGCTTTGCGCTGGCCTTCGTAGACCGCGAGCAGCGCCCGGCCAGGCTGGAAACAGGAACGATCTCCGTGCAGCTCACATGCACGAACGATGAACTGCCGCAGCCCGGCGCCAGGCTGACAACGGAAGCCAGCGCCGGCGGTTTCCCGATTCGTTTCGTGCATGGCCCAGCCAGCGCCCGCCGCGTTTCAAGCCCTGGCGACCTGTGTGAAAGCCTCTACACACAGGAGATAACCCTGCCAGCCCTGCGCCAACTGCTGCAGCTTCACGGTTGCCCATACATCGAAAGCATGAACAGCCTGGCCGCCAAGCCCGCCACCGCCTGGCTACAGCACCCGAGGGGACGGCTCCACATGCACGGAACAGAGTTCACCCTGCTGGTCGATGAAGATGGCCTGCGTGGCCACAGCATCCACATGTTCGGCGAAATCCTGACCATGGCGCTGGCCGACAAGCTGCGCGAGAATCGGTTCGCCCAGCTCCGTATCGCCAACGACAGGGGCCGGATCCTGTACCTTTCCGTGCCCCGTTCCGGAACGCTCCCGCTTTTATGAATCACTATAGACTTGCCACGGCCACTCCATGAAGCCGTCGCCGTTAGGCCTGCGCTGCACAATTTCGCTGGAAACCTCGTCGTCAATGGCGGCAACCAGTTCCCTGTAATGTTCAACTTGCGCATCGGGTTGCGGCAGCCTCAGGTCAATGGATCGCTGCTCCCTGCACGCCATCATCCTGGCACGCTCCGCCAGCACATGCGACTGGTTAAAGAGCCAGTAAAGAAAGCGTTGAGCCTCCACGGCATCTTCCCACATTGTGCCGTATGAACCGAGATACAGCTTGGCCAGCGGCGGCTTTTCATTGGCCCAGAAATGCATGACCGGATAAGGGTTTGGCTGGTGGCCATAAAAGATCATTTCGGCGATATAGGGATTGATCGCTATCCCACGCCGGAATGCAGTAGCAGCCTCGATCAGCTTATCCTGCTGAAAGAGGCTCAGGCCAAGTTCGTAAAAGTAGGGCGAGTACTCCGCCCCATGCTCGGCAAACCAGGTGTGCGCCTGCTCATGCTCGCCCGCCCGCAACAAGACGTGGCCGATGACAAAACGCGTTCCGCAACTATCGTCAGGGTCGGCACGCTGTACCAGCTTGCACCAGTCGGCGGCCTTGTCGTACTTCTTATCGGAGATGAAGCAAAGCAGGATGGTTTTCAGCAGCGCCAGGTAAGGACGATTCCCATCGTGGTGCCAGGGGAACGGCCCGGAAAAATCGTCCGGGATCAAGTGATGAACGGCCGCGAGCCCGCGCATGGCAGTTTCCAGCGCACTTGCACGCTTCCCTTTCGAGAAGTGGATCGTAGCGAGGATGTGGTAAGGGCGTAGCAGCGGACGAGCATCCCGAATCATGTTCTCGCAGATGGTCGCCATGCGCCTTTGCTTTATCAGCCCATCCTCGAAAGCCTCGACAAGTTGATCGAACTTGTCGGACGTTTCCTGTGAACCCGGCGCGGTAAAGACGAACGCGCCTGACTTGTCATCAAAGACCCGGAATTCCATCGTTGGCTCCCTAAATCGTGGGTGAACACGATTGTAGGCAGGGCTGGCCGGTCCGGACTTTGATGACGATCAACGCTTAGTTGACCTGGAATGTTCGGCTGGTTCCCGTCAAGCCGTAGATGGCGCCATTCCAGCCGTTCTTGTAGTCCCCGTAATGCCGGATGCGATACTGCCCGGTCGCCGCATCTGCTGGAATGGTCCACCCGATGACGGCCTGCGAAGTGCCCCACACCGGATCGATCCTCACCCAGCGATAGGTTGTGTTCCAGTCGCCATCCACCGCCACGGTACGCCATGCAGCACCATCCCAGCGCTGCACTTCCAGGAAGGTGCCGTTCAGGCGCAGGTTGTTCTTGGGATGCCCCGTCCAGAACGAAACGTCCACACGCTGGCCGCGTGAATAGCTTGCATTCGCCTGCTGAACCACGTCGCCAAAGCTCTTGAATATTGGCGTGTTGTCCAGCACCACCCCGGTCTGGAACGACATCTGGTTGCCGCTCAAATCCCGCACCAATGCACTGCCGCCAGCCGCAGTTCCTTGCCGCATGGCCGTCGCCAGCTCATGGAAGCTTTGCTGGTAAGCCCCGAGCGTCCACTTGCCAAAGTGCGTGGAAGCGCCTTCGTAATGCTGCGCGTCGTACTCCTCCGGCGTGGTTACATAGCCCGAATAGGCATTCGAATACCCCGCAAAGACCACATGCTTCACGCTATCCCCCAACGCCGCCTTGACGGTCTCGCGCACGCGCCGACCGGACATGATGGTGAACTCCGCCGGCGCGGCAATAATCGCCAGCTGCCCGATACGCACGATGGAAACCGGCAGCACCTCCGGCGACCAGGGGAAGGGCGTCTGCGTACCCGTCGACAGCAGAACCGGCTTCACGCCCTGGCAATCGAGCACCCACTGCGGCGCCGGCGCGATGATACCGCCCAGCGCCTGAAAGAATGGATTGCCCGCCAGGTCGCCTTCATTGAAGCCATCCAGCCCGCGCCCATCCTCCGTGCCCGCCGCGAAGGAGCTGCCGATGGCCGCCGGACAAGTGCTGCGCGCCACGCCATCCGCAAAGCGCGCCTCCACCGTGACACGGGAAAAGTCGATATAGCGCTGACGGTAATCGACCGGCCCCGCCAGCGGTTCCAGCGCGCCGTTATAGATGGCCAGCGCCTTCTGCAACTGCCGCTCGCCGATGATGCGCGTGTTATCCAGCTCATTGGCCGTAGGCCCGGTTCCGTCCAGGTTCAGGTTCGGCGTCATGTCGCCCGCATTCGACTGCGCAAAGGCCGCGACAAAGTCGCCGTCCGAGTTATAGCGCACGCCCTTCAGGTCATGCTCCCAGCGCCACTCCGCATAACCCTTGTTATCCGGCGTGATCAAGCGGTTCAGGGGCGTCATCGACACGCCATGCGTGGCGAACCAGCTGATCGCGCCCACATCGGAGCTGCCCTGCTTGAAGCGCAACACTGTCATCTCCGGATCGATATTGCGCCCCCAGCGGTCACGCTCCGCCTGCGGATTGCGCAGGTAGGCCGGGTTCGAACGGTTATTGCTCGCATCCGTCAGCTCGCCCTTGCCGATTGCGATGCTGCCCGGCTTCAGGTCGCGATGCGCCTTGTCGATCGCCGCCACAATGCCACTGACAATCGCATCGAAGGTGCGCGGGTTGAAGCCGTAGGTAGTGAAGTTGTACAGCGCGTAGTGCGAGAAGCCGCCAGGCCCGCCATGCGTATGCGTAGCGGACAGGATCACATTCTCCGCCGAATACAGGCTGCCATACCGCGCCTGCAACTGCCGCAGCACCGCCTGCTGCACGCCCTGGAACACCATGCCCAGGTCATTATTGACGAAGACCATGCGCTTGCCGCTGGCCTGGTCCACCACGATGAAAGCCCGCGCCCGCTGCCGCATATGGATTCCGGCCGTGACCTGCGAGGTCGAGCCATACCCCATCATGCCCACTTCCGCCGCCTCGCCCGTGATATCGGACATGCCGCGCCCGATGAGGAAAGGATCTGCAAATGCCGTGCTACAAACCACGCTTGCGCCCAACAGAGAAACCAGGCGCACGAACCGAAAAGATTTCGTCATGACCGTCCCCTTTGCCGCTGCTGTTTGAAAAACGACGAACTTGGAGAATAACAGCGTTTTTCTTTTTGCCGATGATCTTGGCCAAAACGCCACAGTAGCAAGTCCGAAGCCAGCAGTTTCGGAATATCAGAAATTTTAAACACTAGCCGGGAAATATCTGCGATATTTCGGAAAATCAGAAATAGCTGGAATATACTGATGATTGTCATCGATCTTTCTGAAATTCCGAAATATGAGCCAAATTAGCTCCGCGGCGCTGCCGGCAGTACAGGTCGTACGAGAGTTGGCTGACGTTGGGCGCCAAGTACGAGCGCACCGCAAACAGCAAGGACTGCGCATTGACGATGCCGCGGCGCTGAACGGCGTTTCGGTGGACCTGCTGTCGCGACTCGAAAACGGCGCTGGCGGCATTCGTACAGACAAACTGCTGGCGGTGCTGGATGGTCTTGGCCTTGCCCTTGTTATTGCGCCGAAGGATCACGAACTTCTCCAGCGCCTGCCGCAGGACAAGCTCACAGGTGATGAGACGGCATGAACCAGTCAAACCACCAGCTAAGCCTATGGCTGCACAAACGCCATGTCGCGGATATTGGCTACGAGCCGCTGAACGAAGCCTGGTCTTTGCGCTACACGGACGACTGGTCGCAAGACCGCCAGGCGTTTGCGCTCTCGCCAGCCCTGCCGCTTGGCACGGAATGTAGCTCGGCCTCGATTCGCCGCTTTATCGAGAACCTTCTGCCAGAGGGGCGCGCGCTGGATATCGTGGCATCGGCACAAGGTGTCGCAAAAAGTAACGTCTACGGATTGATTCGCGCACTGGGTGCGGAGACCACAGGTGCATTCCGATTCCTGCCTCTCGGTGAGGACGGCAGTACAGAGCCTGCGAGAAACCGACCGCGTGAGATAACCCTTGTGGAGCTGGACGAGCGTATCGGTGAACGCGAATCCCGCCCCCTCGTGGAATGGGATGGCAAGGTCCGGATGTCGGTAGCTGGCTACCAGGACAAATTGCTGCTCTATGCAAAGGGAGACCCAGGCGAAGCGCCAATGTTCCTGCCCGACTTCCCATTGGCATCGACCCACATCCTGAAACCGGAGCCGGCCGACGCACGCCTGCCCTACATGGTCGCCAACGAACATTTTTGCATGACATTGGCAAAACGCCTTGGCTTGCCGGCAGCCACCGTGAGCATTCTCCGCACGCCACGGCCAGTTCTTGCGATCACCCGTTTTGACCGCATAGCGCATAACGGTACAAGTGGAGCGTGGGTGGAGCGCAAGCACATCATCGATGCTTGCCAGGCGAGCGACCTGCCCGCCACGTACAAATACGAACGCAATATCGGTAGCGTAGGCGAGGCTGCGCTGTACCGCGATGGTGTCAGCCTTCCCAAGCTATTCGGCTTGCTTGAACACGCAACCCGCAAGGCTGCAGACCGGCAGGCGATGCTGCGCTGGGCGCTGTTCCAGCTAGTGATCGGCAACAGCGATGCCCATGGAAAGAACTTTTCCTTCTTCGTGCACAGGTCCGGTCTGCAGGCCGCGCCCTGGTATGACCTGGCAAGCGTTGTGCAGTATCCGCAGTTCTCCCACGACCTTGCGATGGCGTTTGGCGACGAGTTCAATCTCGATCAGATCAAGGCATTCTCGCTGGCCGACTTTGCCCAGCGATGCGGAATCGATCGGCAATTGCTGGTGCGTGAATGCCGGCGCATTCGTGATGGGGTGCGACAGCATGCTGTCGAGGTGGCAAATAGCCAGCCTTACCTGAAGGAGGAGCGGGAACTGGTGAACAAGATTGTCGAGTTTGCGAAGGAACAATCCGAACGGTTGGAAGCTGCCTCTCGGGAAGCAAGCGGCATCTCGCCAAACATGCTTTGAAGCTAACCGGAAAAGGCCCCTCAAAAACACGGTCTTTCTGGTAGTTGAAATTGCTTCGGTCCTGCATCCTGAATTCAGGTCATAAAGGAGAACAGGCATGGAACCGAACACCTTACTGGACGTGATCAGGAATGCAGGCCCGACGGGATGGTTACTCTTTATTGGGCTCTACTTCATGTACGCAATCAGCCTAACGATATTGCAGAAGCTTCCACAGCCCCCGCGTGCGGCATCTGCGAGAATAATCTGCTTGATGCTGATCCTCTTCGCAATACTGATTACGGAGTCCCTTTAGGGTCCGGTCGCCCCACCGCAATGATCAGCGCTGAGCGCTCAATGCCTGCATCACCACCTGCCACCCGATGCGTTCCTGCTCCAGCCTGACGCAGTGTCCCCAGCGATGTTCGCGCAAGCCTTGGTATACAACGCGCTCCGCTGGCTGCAAGAGCGGCAAGTCTTCCGCAGGGAATTGTTTTGCTTCGCTGGTCCACAGTGACGAAAACTGCAGCAACGTGGTTTCGTCCATCAAAAGCGACCGCAGCTGCGGTAGATGGGAGCGGGCGCGATGAAGGATCGCGTAGCCATGGGTGTCAATGTCCCCCCAGTAAAGACCTTTACAGCTGCGGAGCCATGGAATCTGCGACAACACGTCGACGTTGTATCCCAGGGCGAGCAAGGCGACCGTGCCCGGCATATCGGGAAGCGCAAGTCCGGACTGCAGGTTTTCGACTACCAGCACGGTCGATGGTGCCAGGTTCATGCCAGCCAATTGCCATACCGGCGCAATGATGTCGCACAAGCCGCCGTTCATGGCACGCAACCCAGGATCGAGAATCCGAACCTGCACGGCGGCAGGCAGAGGCTTCAATCCGCTCAAGCTGTAGAAGTCTTCGCCATTGCCATCCAGCCGGCGTATGCCGGCAAGGAGCTTTGCAATCAAGCCTTTGCGGGGTTCAACCCATTTGGTATCGAGCCCGGCTATCGGAAGTTGCCTTGGGTAAAGGCCGGAGCGTGGATTGGCCTCGAGCCATCCCAGCATGTGAAGCAGGCGCGAGAAGTCGGCATCTTCAATATCAGCCAACACATTGAACAGGCGGGAGGCCGCCGGCGCCATTTGCGGCCATTTGCGGCACAATTCCTGGAAGCGGCCTTCGGCCAGGCGCCATCGGTCAAGTTCGCCAATCCAGGCACAGACCGCACGCGGCCCGTCCAGTAGCAAGGCTTCTGGCAAGCGCTGCGTTCCAAGCAGGCGCCAGCGGCGCTCCACCCACTGGACTTCGCCGTCGCCGTTCCAATTGCGCCACGCGCCGGCCCAGTCGCGCACTGCGTCGACCTGCTTCAATGCATCCGCCTCGCTTGGAGGACCAAGCGGAATCACCAGCGGCCACTGCTGCGCAGGATCGGCTGCATCCAGCCATTCGCGGTGCTTGCCGGCGAATCGCTTCTTCAGCAGGGAACGAACATCATCCGGCAGCTTCAAGGGAAGCCTCAGCACGTACATTGGCGGCCAGCTTCAATTTCCGCTGTCCTTCATCATATTCGATCAGCAGTACCCCGGATTCGCGCCGGTCACGGATCGCGACAAAGCACGCACCGCCGATGAATGGCTCCAGGGTCATCACCGATTTCAACGGCGTTGCAACGATCATCTGGAAGCCGAAGTTGGCAAAGATATTCATGGCCAGGGCCGTGAACTCGTTGTCGGCCTTGTCAAAGGCTTCATCGAGCACCACCGGAGCGTAAACCGGGACGCCGCTTTCGCTGCCGCCAAGCTGATAGCGCAGCGCGGCCGCAAGCACGGTAGTGGCCAGTTTCTGCCGCTGCCCCCCCGATTTGCCGGCGCCGCTCTCCAGCACGTCCTGCTCGGCGCCATGCTCATCGTACTCGCGGCCGATAAACTCGACATGCATGCGGACGTCCAGGACGGATTCGCGCCAGCGCCGAAGCTCCGTATCCTGGCTGGAGAGCCGCTCCACCAGGCGGCGCAGTTCGATGAACCGTGCCTCTGCGGCTTCCGGATCGTCATGCCAGGCATGGCTGAGCGCGTCGAGGATGTCCTGTTTGAACTGGCGCACTTCCGGCAATTGCCGGTCCTTGGGCTGGATCTGCAAATATGTCGTGCGCTCCTCGTTCCGGTTGAAGGGCACCTGCCGCAAGCTTTCGTTTACCACGTCCATGCGTGCCAGGATGGCCTTGCGCGCATCGTTCAGGTAAGTGTTCAGGGCTGCCAGGTTCTGGTGGCTCTGGTTGCGTAGCAGGTCGAAGAAGCGGTGCTCATGGGCGGGCAAGCCATCGGTTTCAAGGCGTGTGAGCTTGGTGAAAAAGTCCGCTGCCGATGCGAGCGCCGCATCCAGGCCATCGGCGTCGGCGCGCCAGGTGTTGATAAACACGGCGAATTGCGCCTCGATGAACTTGCCGCAGTCGCTAATGCTTTCGCTAAGTCTCAGGATGTCGTCCGAAATACCCTTGCGAACCACGCGATCCGCATGGTCGACGTCTTTCAATGCCACTGGCTGCGGCAGTCGCATGTAGCGCTCGTCCAGGCCCTGCTGCTGGTGCGGCGTCGGGCGAACGATGGAAGGATCCTGCTGCGCAGTGGCAAGCTGCTTCTCATGCAGTTCAATCCTCTGCTGCAGGGTGCGTAGCGATACCTTTTCGTTCTCCAGCGCTTCTGCCGCCTGCTGCACCAGATCGCGTTGCTGGCGCAGGCGATCGTCAATCGCCTGCAGGTTGGCGTTGCCGTCGCGGATGGACGCAAGCTGGCGCTCAATGGCGCCGATGCGCAGCACCAGAGGCTCGGCTTCGATCTCGTGCCACTGGAGGTTGACCAGGGTCTGGCACTGCAGCACCCGCATGGCTGCCTCGCGCCGCTGCTTGCCCAGCGCCGCCAACTGGACCTCCAACGCCTCCTGTTGCTGTTGCAGTTCCCGTTCCTGCTGTTCGTAAAGGCCGAGCTTATCCCGGTTATCGAATCCTAGTACCCAGTAACGCCTGTCATCGACGCTGTTGCGGTCATCTTTCTCATGCCGTGCGCGGTTGTGTTTGACCTGGCCCTCGCGCGTCAGCGCCCGTTCAGAAGCGGCGCGGAAGGCGCGCATCGAATCCACGCATTCGTAGTCAAAACGTTGGCGCAAGTCGGCCTGCAGCCAGTCCGCGAAGCGCCCGCCTTTCACATTCAGCTTGGCGACCAGCGAGCTCGCACGCAGTGGCCGTGCCTGAGGCTGTTCCGAGCGTCCGGTGCGGAAATAGACCAGTTTCTGGCCCAGGCTAGCCTCGTTGGCGTGATTGGCCAGGGCAGCGTAATGCTCTTCGTCGACGAGAATGGATAGCGCAAAACCATGCAGCACGCGCTCGATGGCGCCCCGCCACTGGGATTCCTCCTGCTTCACCTCCACCAGTTCACCGACAAAGGGCAGGGCGTCCTGCCCCATTCCGAGCGAGGCCGCCAATTGCCGCCGCATTTCAAGCATGTGGGCCGGGATGCTGCTTGGCTGGCGTCGCAGCGAATGCAGCTCCTGCAGTACTTCCTCGCGCTTGCGCTTGATGTCATCGCGTGCGCGGCCCAGCTCCAGCAGGCGGTCTTCACCCTCAGCGCTCTGCTGCCAATCATCCAGTTCTTGCCGCGCCTGGCCGACCAGCGCAGCGAAGCCATCGGGCGATCCGTCAAACGTCCAGTCGAGCGCTTTGCAGGCCTCGACCGCCTGTTTGCGCTTGGCCATGCGACCGATGCGCTGTTCTTCCACCAGGCGGCGCTCGACTTCCAGCTGCTCGATGCGGTCGCCGCCGGCCGCGCTGCGTTGCAGCTCCAGGTCGCGCAGCGCCAGTTCCCGGTTGTCCTGGGAGTTGCGCAACTGCTGCACACGTCCGGACAGTCCGTCCGCCTCGATCCGCAAGGCTGCTATTTGCTCCGCCAGCAGCTTGATGCGCAGTAGTTCGCGATAGCTATTCAGCCCGGCTTCCAGCTCCTGCAAGCCGTTGCGCTCCAGCTTCAGCGAATCCATCTCCTGGTGACGTGCGCGGGCCGGCGCCAGCGTCTGCACTTGCCTGCGTGCGGTAACGACAGATTGATGGGCGGCGTTCAGCTCCCCGAACTCGTCGACTAGGCGATCGGCGACCTCGAAAGTTTCCGGCTTGTCCAGCATGAAGTCGCGCAGGAAGGTGTTCAGGTCGCCAACGTTCTTGGCCGACTGCGTCTTGTGCAGCAGGCGCAGCGTCATTTCGCTTTCGATGCCCAGCAGGCGGCAGAAGCGCTCGCAGTAGGGACGGAATTCGTCCTTGACATGGGCATCGGGGAACGATTGTTTCAGCCTGCGGATATCGAAATTGGTACTGCCGAAGTCCTGCAGCTCCCGCAGGTCGAATGGCCGCTCGAAAATCATGAAAATGCGTTTGACATCGGTGTTGGCATTGCTGTTCCCGCGCAGCCAGAACAGCTGCAGCAGCACCACGTCATGGCCATTGCTGTTGTGGTAGTGCAGGGCAATTGCGGACCAGGTCGTGGTGCCGCCGCGCAGGTAGCGCGTTGTGGTCACCCCGGAGGCGCTATCGCTTTGCGCAGACCAGGCGCCGCGAATGTAGCTGACCAGGTTGCGATCGCGGCCTGTGCGGTCAGCCTCGCGTGCCGCCGCGTTGAAGTCGACCCAGCGCGGCGGCACCAGAAGCGCGGAAAATGCGTCCAACAGGGTGGATTTTCCTGCGCCGGAAGGACCGACGATCAGGAAGCCGCGCTCGCTGATCGGGATATCGTGCAAACCGTTGAAGGTGCCCCAGTTGAATACCTGCAGGCGCGCCATGCGGAACTGGTCGTTCATTCCTCGTCCTCGCCATCGTCCAGCGGCTGGCGATCCAATGCCGGCGATTCGCCAGCGGCCATGGCTTGATACAGGGCCGTCAGCGAAACGATCTCCTCCGCGGTGAAGAGCAGCTTCAGCGTAGGGGAAATCTCGAAGCGGTCCTCACTGGCGCGAATCTTCTGCAGGATATTGTGCTTCTTCATTTTCTCGATGGAAGCGGCAACCCGCTTGGCGAAGCCGGCGCGGTCGGTGCTGGCGGCGCGCTCGTATAACACCAGGTTTTCCACCATTTCGTCGCGCGCCACAACGGCACGGTCGCCGTGCGTCTCAGCCTGCGTCAGCCGCTGGCGCAGGAACAGGACCAGCACCGAGTCGATGAAAGTCAGCTGGGCGCGGCGCAACAGGATCGGTACTTCGAGGTCTCCCGCATCCACCTGGCGTGTGAACGCGACCTGCATGTCACGGTCGATCACCAGGTCCAGGAACAGGTCGTGCAGGCGACGCTTGACCACTACCTCGTCGCGCAGCAGGACCGGCCACAGCTTGAGATGGCGTCGGCCTTCCAGCGAAGGTCCGGACAGCAGCTGCACCAGCACTCGGCGTGTGTCCAGCGGCAATTCACCGGTGTCGTTCGTGAAAAGAACGGTCGGTTCCGGCACAGCGTCAGCCGGCGCTGCCGCTGGTTCTGGCAAGTCCATCCTGTTGGTCCTCGAAGAAGTAGATAGCCGGTATTGTAGCCTTGCGCTGCACATTGTCGTGGCCCAGCCAGCTGATGGTCTCGCTGGACTGCGCCACCATCCCGTAGCGGCTGCCCAGCGACATCAGCCCGATCACGCTGCCCAAGCCCTGAGGGGCGGGGAACGTGGACAATATGTCGGCAACGGAGCATTGTGAGCGCGTCTCCAGCACGGACTGGATATTGGCGGCCAGCGTGCGGAAGTCGATCTCCGACTGGGCGACCAGCTCGCCGATGGCCGCAAGGTCGATTGGAGGCGCGGAAGCCTCGTTCATCCGGTCCGGCAGCGCTTGCAGCGCCGGATCGTGCAGCACCCATTGCGACAATGACGATAGCCTGCTGCTGGTCAGCCCCAGCGTGTAGTTAAGGGTATCCGTTGCCTTGACCTCCTCCTTCAGCGCCAAGGCGGAGCGCTGGGCGGAACGCAGCAATTGGGTCAGGCGCCGCTGCTCCATGAATTCCCGGCTCTGCACGAAATGTTTAAGGCTGCGGGCGAACGACTGCAGCACTTCATGCACAATGCCCCCTTGCTCAAGCAGGGTGCGCGTCAGGCGCAGCAAGAACTTACGCTCGGCCGGATCGAGCGCTGCGACGAACTCGCGCGACATCAATTGGTCCAGGGCGTCCTCCAGGGTGGCGGACTGCACGGGATCGGTCAACAGGCGCCAAAAGGCTGAAAAGGTGCGGCCCGCATCGCTTTCGCTGATCAGGTCAATGCCGGCAAAAAGGGAATCAAGGACTTCACCGCGGCTGCCGTCGTTGTCCATGATTCGCTCGCGCAACTCGCGGTTCAACTGCTCGAACTGGTCGCGCACGCGGCGGAAATCACCTGCCAGGTTATCGGCTAACGCAATGATTTCGCGCGTTCGCTCCAGGGCGGCAGCCTCCGGCAGGATGATGGCCTTGCCTTGCTCGATGTCGGCAATTTCGCGTTCGATGCGTTCCTGCTCCGCGCGCAGGCGTGCCACGCGGCGGCGTTTGTCTGTGTCGGTATCGTCGGAAAGTTTGGCCAATGCATCGATCACCAGTCCGAGCCGGCTTTCGGTGGCCGCACTATGGGGCTTGGCCAAGCTGGAAATGAAGCGGATCGCCTCGACGGTGGACGCCGCGAGCTCGTACTCCTCTTCTTTCGAACCGGGCGGGAAGCGCCGTTCGAGATAGCCATCTCCCAGCCAGGACGCAGCATATTGCTGCGCGGTCTGCGGCCAGTCTTCGCCAAGGTTGCGCAGGCGTTCAAGCTCGCGTTCGATTCGTTCGTGGAAGATGGATGCCTGGAGACTGCGGTCGCTCTCGTACAAATGTGCTTGAAGCAGTGCGATGACAGTCGGCCCATTGGCGGCCGCCAGGAGTCGCCACAGAGGCTGCTGGCGCATTTGGCGGTAGGCCGCTAGCGCTTTATCCGGTTTCGTCATGACTTCAATAGGCGCCGAAGGCCCGATCCAACGCAGTCTGGATAACAAACTGGCTCTCACGTGCCGAAGCAACCCTGGTCTTCAGCTCTGCCAGCGGGATGGCGCCGAGTTGAGGCGTGTCCAGAACATAGTCTTCGCCATCAATCGGAATGATGGGAAACAGGTCCGGTGGCAAAGCAACCGAGGAAAATGCCGCCAGAGGGCGTAGCGGCACCACAATCCTTGTTGCCAGCCCACTGATGACATTGCTTTGCACGTCGACCAGGTATGGAATATTGCGGTGGCTCCGCCCCGGATTGACGTAAATGTCGAAGCGTGCCATCAGAACGCTCGCCATTCCTGTAGGGCAACTCCTTCCTCGACTAACCGCTTGTTATAAGCATCGAGAAAGCTGGCATGTTCCTCATTCCATTGCTTTTCCCTTCGCGCCTGGATCTCTTCACGCAAGCGTTGCTCACAAACCTGCGAGATATTGATGCCCAGGCTCTTGGCTGCCTGATACACGTCCATGGACAAGGTAATGTTGGTCGCCTTTTTGCTTGGCAGCTTAGGTATGGAAAGTGCCGGTTTCATAAGATTCCAGTGCGCATTAAGGGTGGGGGTGTGTAATGCGCATTATACGCCCACCTCCGCCGTCGACTTTGTAAGGACATACTCAAGGAAGGCGCTCTGACATGCGCGAGAAAATCTGGCGCGTATCGTGCGGCCCGGTCCAATAGCGCCTGTCGCCAATGACGTAAAGCCTGCGCTTGGCACGCGTTACCGCGACATTGACCAGGTTGGGCTTTGCCCCCGCAAAGGATGAAATGACGCCAGGTGTACGTGGGTTGCCGCCAAGGAGGAAGATGACGTGTTCCGCCTCCTTGCCCTGGAATGTATGCACGGTGCCGACCATGCCGTCCACGCTGCCATTCATCTCCGCACGGAGGAGCGTGTACATTCTCTGGGCCACCTTCCTGAATGGCGTAATCACGTAGACCTTGAATTCGTTCCCGTGCATGGGAATGCCACCCGTAATCTGCAGAGCCAGCGCCAGGGCCGCCTGCGCCTGCTCCTCGATCCAATGTCCATCGGACTGTTTGGCCGGCATGTCGATCCAGCGGCTCGGCCCAAAATCACGACCGCCCTTA
>CAMLSG010000036.1 GCA_946482635.1 uncultured Duganella sp. | reverse complement strand
CCACGGTGCCGACCGGAACGTTGAACAGCGCAATAATGCTGAAGATGATCAGGGGTGTGCGGGCGGCGAGCGAGCCCTTCAAAAAAGCGATAGCCGAACCGATTTGCAGCAGGCAGAGGGTGACCAGCACGCCAAGAATGATCGAGCCGACGCCCGTGAGCAGTTCGATGACGGCCGGGGCGTCACGCACGATTTCCACTAGTGCGCGGAAGAAGACGGCCAGGCAGGCCAGCAACAGCAAGGAAAAAGTGCCGAGGACGATGTGGACGATCGCGGCGATCTTGGAGTGGTTGTCCAGCATTTGACTGTTAATTATTTTGCAAATGCTGCAGTGTGCAGCGCCGCGCAGTTTTTGACAAGCGCGGCGCCGAAGGCGGGAAGGTTACTTCAGGCTTTCGATCAGGTCGATGTACTGCTGCTTGGCGTCGTCCTGGCTGGTGCCGGCCAGTGCCGCCCAGGCGTCGAACTTGGCGCGGTTGACGAAGTCGGTCATGCCAGGGCGCTCGCCGGTGGCGTCGCCTGCCGAGCCTTGCTTGAACAGGGCGTAAATCTTCAGCAGGGTCATGTTGTCCGGGCGTTCCGGCAGGTTCTTGGAATCGGCCATCGCTTGGTCGAACTGTTCTTGCAGGCTCATGGTGTCTACCTTTGGTTTAGTGGGGTGATGAAGCGCCATCATACAAAAGAAAAGCTCCTGAGCCTTAGAGTATGGGCTCCAATTCAGCGCACGTTCGTTACCACCGTGGGCAGGGACCACGCGCCGCCGCTTGCCATCAGCCGGCACATGCCACTTGTGGATGCCGAGGTCACCCTGAACTGCTTGCCGTCCCAGGTATAGGAGCGCGTCGTCCAGCAGTCGCCCAGTCCACGCCCTTTTTGGCTGACGCTGAGTTCTTCGGTGCCGCCTTCGGAAATACTGGTCGAGACCAGCACTGGATTGAATGGCTGCTTATCGTTGACGACCCAGTACCCTTCGCCGAAATTGTATGCACCCAGCCAGCAGCGGGTGGATACCAGCATTTGCTTCCCGGTCAGCCGCTGCGCCTTCAGTTCAGGCTCAGGAGCGCCGTCGGTTGTCAGCTCATCGCAATACTGGTCCTTGATCGTCGCGCGCAGGACGTCCAGGAGCGCTTTCTTGTTCGACTCGATGAAGCGCTCGTCGCCCGGTTGCGCCTTGGCATAGGCGGCCCTGGTGATGGTTGGCGCGGGAGCGGCGACGGGGACTGATTCCTCTGGCAGGCTGCCCTTCCGGACGATGGCCCCGGCAGTACCGACGCGTCCCTGGTATTCGTCCATTTTCAACAGGACTGCTGCCGCACCCACGTCCGACACCACCCAGGTATCGCGCTTGCCGGCGAATTCAATATTGGCGTGCCGCGGCAAGGAAAGCAGTAAAGCATCCACCTGTTCCGGCGACAGATCAGCGACGAGTGAAGCCTTGTCGATAGCAACCTGGCCGAACGCTTTGCCGTTGACCTTGAGAGTCAGCTTGAACTTGGAAGGGAGCGCCGCCAACACCGGGTTTTCACCATATTCGCCCAGCATCACCTGGCCGCTAACCGGTGCCCGAGGGCCCGCCTCGCGCGTCAGCAGGATCGACACCGCCAGGTCTCCGCCTTCGCCAGGATAATAACCGGCAGCGCGGCAGGTGCCGGTGTTATCGCAGGCCAGTTCCCAGTCAATATGGCTGAAGGACAGTCCGTTCGGATTGAATGCATGCGCTGCCAACGGCAGCAGGAAAGTCGCCAGCATAAGGGAAAGTCGCATGTCGTTGTTCGTCCTACGCGTGAAGCGGATCGGTGCAGCGCACAATAAAAAACGGCGGTTCAAGACGAGCCGTTCTGGCCAGCCTTGAACCGCCGTTCTGGCGGTAAGCCTGAAGAATTACTTCTTCTTGGTTGGGTTCACAGCGGCTTTCAGGGTTGCGCCAGCCGAGAACTTAGGGGTCTTGGATGCAGCGATCTTGATCGCTTCGCCGGTTGCTGGGTTGCGGCCTTTACGGGCAGCGCGCTTGGCGACGGAGAAGGTGCCGAAACCGGTGATGCCAACGGTGTCGCCCTTTTTCAGACGCTCGGTAACGATCGCGATCAGGGTGTTAATTGCGTCGTTAGCGGCTGCGCCGGACATTTCGGTACGCTTCGCAAATTCTGCAATCAGTTCGCCTTTTTTCATTACTACCTCCTTGGTTAATGGAGCGCGCAGATTAGCACATTAATTGAAAAAAGTGTGTACCGTTTTTTGAAGAAGCCCATATAGTGACTGGCTCGCCACGAAATCCGGGGCGGGATTTGGCGAAAACCTCAGCTAGTTTAAGCTTTTCCGCCGCGCCGCCCCAGGGTGGTGCATCACTGCGCGGAGCCTTCAACGGCGGCGTTCTTACCTGCCTGGGCGCTGAAGCCGGCGTTCACGCCAGCGTTGGCGGATGCGCTTTTCGGCGATTGCTGCGGTGCGGTTTCGCTGCCGCTGCGGGCACCTTTGCTGGCGCTGGCGGAACCGTTCGCCGAGCCATTTGCCGCGGCGTTGGCATGGCGGGAAGTCCGTGCTGCCTTGCCGCTGGCGGCGCCGTTGGCGTTGCCGTTTGCCGAACCGCTGGCGCCGGAACGGCTTGCATTCGCATTTGCGCCGCCATTGGATGCGCCGTCCGCGCTGCCGCTCACGATGCTCGTGCCGCGTGCCAGGCTGGCGCCCAGGCCGGACGCGCCGTTGCCGCTGCCGGAGGCCGAACCGGACTTGCTGCCGTTCGAAGTGCCGCTTGGGGTGCTATTGGCAGCGTTGTTGGAAGCGCCGTTTGCCGCACCGCCTGCCGCGCTGTCGGCGTTGCCGCTGGCTGCACCGGCATTGCGCGCGACCTGAGTGCCAAGCGAGTGTGCGCCCGTTGCGCTGCCCGCCAGGCTGCCAGCCAGGCCATTAGCCGTTCCGTTCGCCGCGCCGTTTGCCGAGCCGCCTCCGTTGCCGCTGGCGTTGCTGTTCGAGGCGCTGTTGGATGCCTTGTTTGCCGCGCCGTTTGCGGTGCCCGATGCTGCGCCGTCCATGGTGCCGGTCACGGAACCTGCACGTTGCGCTACTTTGCCGCCGAGGGCGGATGCGCCTGCTGCAGCGCCGGCCAGGCCGCCATCCGCGCCGTTCGCGGCGCCGTTAGCCGCGCCGTTAGCCGCGCCGTCCGCGCTGCCGCTCGCAGTACCGGCGCCGCGCGTCAACTGGGCACCGAGCGAAGATGCGCCGCCGGCGCTACCGGCCAGGCTGCCGGCGATACCGTTCGCCGCGCCGCTGGATGCGCCGTTGGCGGCCGAATTCGAGGCGCCATTTGCGGCGCCATTGGCTGCACCGTCTGCGTTGCCGCCGACCGCGCCGGCACTGCGCGACAGGTTGCCGGTCAGGTTGGCGGCGCCGCTGGCCGCGCCGCTGGCGTCCAGGCCGCGCTGGGTGGCGTTGTTGGCTGCCGAATCTGCAGCGGCGGCGCGGGAAGCGGTGGCGGTGACATTGCCTGCCGCATTGCCGGCGATATCCGCGCCGGCGCGGCTGCCGCGCATGGTGCTGCCAGCGATATCGCCGGTCATGCCGCCGCGCATGGCGCCCATGCCGCCACCGAAGGCACCGCCGATGCCGCCGCCAATATTCCCACCCAGTGCGCCGCCGAGCGGGCCGGCCTGGGCGATGGATGCGGCGCTGGCAGCAGCGATAAAGGCAGCGCGGATGATGGTTGCGATGTTGGTTTTCATATCAGTTCTCCTTAGTCTGGCTGCGGGAAATCCGCCGCTTACATACAGAGAACGATCCGGAAAACGGATTTCTTCCATCCATCCGAAAAATTTTTTAAATTTTTTTCAGCGGAAGGCGGACGGGGGAATACGCAGGTTTTCGGCCACCACGCCACGGCCGGTGCCGTCGCCGGCTGCGCTGGCGCTGGCCGCGAGGGCGGATATGGCGTCGGCAGCCTGCGCAGGGGAAGGAGAGGGCAGGCGCGGCGCCAGCAATGCCGCCACCAGCGGCGAGGCGAAGCTCGTTCCGCGCACAAGCTTGTATGGTGGCGTGCCGATGGCTGCTGCCGCCATCTGGCTGCCCGGCGCCGCAAACATCACTTGCGGGCCGCGCGCCGCTTCCGGCAGCGGGTGGCGTTTCGGGTCGATGCCGGTCACGCCCACCACGCCCGGATAACTGGCTGGATATAAAGGGGGCGCCGCCGGTCCGTCGTTGCCGACTGCCGCCACCAGCAGGTGGCCGCGCGTCACCATCGCCTGTACCACGCGCCCGAGCATCTGGTTGGGCGGCCCGACCAGGCTGATATTAATGACCCCGACCCGTTCTTTCGCCAGCCAGGCAAGCGCCTGCACGATCTGGCTGGCCGAGCCGCCGGTGGGCTGGTCGCAATATATATCAGCGGCATAAAGCTTTGCGCCGGGCGCTGCGCCGGTGAAGCGTTCCGATTTGCCGATCATCAGGGCGCCGACAGCGGTGCCGTGGGAAGCGGGGCGCGTGGCGCCATCGCAGCCCCAGCGAACGATGCGGGCGTTTTCAAATACCTCGTGGCTGCCGTCGATCCCGCTGTCTACCAGGCCGACCCGCACGTCGCCGCCGACCGCGCCGGCCGCACCGGCGCCGCTGGCCGCCATGCGCGTTGCAGGTCCCGGCGGCGAGGCCGTTGCGCTGCCCGCTGCATCGGCTCCTGCATCGGCTCCTGTATACACATGGTTGAAATCGTAGCTGCCATCAGGATCGGCAGCACGCAGCCTGGCCAGCGCGTCGGCCGTGGCGACGCCGTCCGGCACCCTGAATGTCACGAGCACCTGGCCGATCTCCGGCATGTCCTGCCGGCTGGTCTCCGTCAACCTGGCCGCGGCAGCCGCCGCAAGCCCCGCTTCCGAGGGGGACCAGGCCAGGATTTCCCTGCGTACGATAGGGAATCCTGCGGGATCCGGCTCAAGCTGCGCCGGGTGCCGCTGCAGCAATTCACGCATATTCAGCATCCGAAGCTGGTCCAGCGCCACTTTGCGCGTCGATTCAGTGGTGTCCAGCAGCTTGTCGCGCAGCCGGTCACGCAAGCCATTGTCGCCCAGGCGGGACGTCACGCTCCCCGGCAGCTGCGGCAGGCCGGGCAGGCCGATTTGCGCCGCCGCCGGCCCCGCGCCGGCCAGCAGGCCAAGGGCCAGCAGCAGGCAGCGGCAGGAACGCAACAGGGAATAAGTCGGGCGCAAGGTTGGCATGGTCGGATGATAATATAGGGTACCGGTTTCTATTCTGTATTAACGATGGAAAGAGGGAAGAAAATCCCCATCCCGTTCGTTATCTTCATATGATGGACAACGATAGCGCCCTGCACGAGGAAATCGCCACACTGTTGCCGCGACTGCGACGTTTCGCCCGTACCCTGGCCTGGCACCGCGAGGATGCCGACGACCTGGTCCAGCTCTCCGTGGAGCGCGCAATCCTGCACAGCAGCTCTTACCAGCCGGGAACCCGCCTGGATAGCTGGTTGTTCCGCATTATTAAAAATGCCTGGATTGACGAAGTGCGCTCCCGCACCCGGCGCAGCGAGCTGTTTGCGCCGGAGGAGGAGGGCGAGCATGTGGGTGACGATTTTGCCGAGGCTCACCAGCAGCGGCTGGCGGTGCAAAAAGCCGTCAGCCTGCTGAGCGAGGAGCACCGGCTGGTGGTCGGCCTGGTGCTGGTGGAAGGCTTGCCATATAAAGAAGCGGCGGAGGTGCTGGAAATTCCGGTCGGCACCCTGACCAGCCGCCTGGCGCGCGCCCGCACTGCGTTGCAAGAAATGTTATCGGAACAAGCGAGGACAGTATGAAGAGTTTTTCCGACGAAATCCTGATGGCTTACGCCGACGGCGAGCTGGATGAAGTCACCCGCCGCGCAGTGGAAGAAGCCATGAACAAGGATGCCGCGCTGGCGCGCCGCGTGGCCCAGCACAAGGCCATGCGCAACGACGTCTTTGCCGCCTTCGCCCCGGTGGCGGAGGAGGCCGTTCCGCCAAGGCTGGCGCAGCCGCTGCGCCAGGCCACGGTGGTCAGCCTCGATTCCGTGCGCGCCCGGCGCGAGGCGGAGCAGCAGGCGGCCCGCAAGGCCACCCGCGGCCGGCGCTGGTCATGGCCGGAGTGGGGCGCGCTGGCGGCCATGCTGATGGTGGGGGTGATGGCCGGCCATTACGGCGTCGGCATGCTGCCGGTCGACCAGGGCGAAACGGTGGCCAGCCGCGAAGGCGTGCTGGTGGCGCAAGGCCGCCTGGCGACGGCGCTGGACCAGCAATTGGCCGGCAGCGGCGGTCCGGTGCGCATCGGCACCAGCTTCCTGGCGCAGGACAACAGCTACTGCCGCAGCTTCACCACGGCGCAGGAAATGTCCGGCCTGGCCTGCAAGCAGGGCGGCGCATGGAAGGTGCAACTGGCGGTGCAAAGCCAGGGCAAGTCACAGCAAGGGGAATACCGGCAGGCGGCTGCGGAGATGCCGACGCAGGTGCTGGATGCGATCGACCAGCGTATCGCCGGCCAACCGCTGGATGCGAAAGCGGAGCAGGAGGCCGTGCAGCGCAAGTGGCAGCGCTAGCCTCCCGCCATCAGGGCTGGATTAAACGCCCAGCAGTTCCACGTCGAAGATCAGGGTGGCGTTTGGCGGAATCACGCCGCCGGCGCCGCGCGAGCCATAGCCCAGTTCAGCAGGGATGATCAGCTGGCGGGTGCCGCCTACTTTCATGCCTTGCACGCCTTCGTCCCAGCCGCGGATCACCATGCCGGCGCCCAGGGCGAACTCGAACGGGTCGTTACGGTCTTTGGAGGAATCGAATTTCGGGCCTTTGCTGCCGTCGTCGTTGCGCAGCCAGCCGGTGTAATGAACGGTGACGTTCTGGCCAGCCTTGGCTTCGGCGCCGTCGCCAACCTTGATGTCGTCGTATTGCAGGCCGGATGCGTTAGTGATGATAGTCATTTGGATTCCTTAGAAATGTGGGGCTTAGGCCGCGATTGTAGTCCATTCGCGGCCGATACCCATTAAATGTTGTCGGCAATAACTTAATACAAGACGTTTGACCGTAAAATACTGGTTGGCTTAACCAATAAGCGAGTTTTCATGTTCCGCAGTATCCGTAGCGCAGCAGTTTTATGTGGTTTGCTGGCAGGCGTGCAGCCTGTCCAGGCAAACGTCGTCGTCGTGCTCAATTCGCGCGATGCCACGGTCCAGTTGCTGGACCAGGTAAGCTACAAGAGCCTGCAGACCTTCCCGGTGGGGAAAGAGCCCCACCACCTGATGGCCACGCCCGACAACAAGTCGCTGATCGTCGCCAGCGCCGTGGGCAATGAGCTGGTCTTCCTGGATCCGGTGACCGGCCAGGTGCAGCGCCACGTCAAGGATATCCTCGATCCATACCAGATCGGCTTTTCGCCGGACCAGAAATGGTTCGTGGCGACTTCGCTGCGCCTGCACCGGCTGGATGTCTATTCCTACAACGGCAAGGAAATGACCCTGGCCAAGCGCATCCCGCTGCCCAAGCTGCCGAGCCATATCGCCTTCGATGCCAAGAGCACCACGGCCTTCGTCACCCAGCAGGGCAGCGACCAGGTCAGCGCGGTCGACCTGAAGACGCAGAACGTGCTGTGGACTATCCCGGTCGGCAAGCTGCCGGCGGGGATCGCCATGACGCCGGACGATAAATACCTGCTGGTCGGGATCATGGGCAGCGATTACGTCGAGGTGATCGACTGGCGCACCCGCCAGACCGTCAAGCGCATCAAGGCGGGCGCAGGCACCCACAACTTCCGTGCCCTGGGCGATGGCCGCTACACCTATGTGTCGAACCGGGTGTCCAATACCATCAACATCATCGACCAGAAGACGCTGGAGAACGTCGGCACCATCGACGTGCCGGGCGGGCCGGACTGCATGGAAATCACGGCCGACAAGAAATACATGTGGGCCACGCTGCGCTGGATTAAGAAAGTGGCAGTGATCGACCTGCAGCAGAAGAAGGTCGTCAAGATGATCCCGGTCGGCCGCTCGCCGCACGGCGTCTTCTTCGCCAATTCGTCCGCGAGGATGTAATGCGGTGGCAGGCATGCGTGCTGGGACTGGCCGCTGCGGCGGCCACCGGCGCGTCGAACGCCGCGCAGGCGCCCGCGCCGGCATGCCGCGGCACGATCTACCTCACCTTCGACACCGGCAGCCAGTCGCAGGCCGACCTGATCGCGTCGGTACTGGCGCGGCAAAACGTCAAGGCCACCTTCTTCCTGGCGAACGAAAAGACCGTCAAGGGGGACTACAGCCTGGCCCCGTCCTGGCAAGCCTACTGGCGCGCCCGCGTCGCCGAGGGACACGCCTTTGGCAGCCACACCTTCGACCACACTTATTACCTGCGTGACGCCGCGAACGGCAAGATCACGGTCAAGCCGCAGTTCGGTCCCCGCGCCGGCAAGCCGCTGGACTGGACGCCGCAGCAGTATTGCGAAGAACTGCGCCGCGTCGACCAGCGCTTCCAAGAGCTGACCGGCAAGGCGCTGGACCCCTTCTGGCGCGCGCCCGGCGGCAAGACCAGCCCGCGCACGCTGGCGGCCGGCAAGGCCTGCGGCTACCAGCACGCCGGCTGGGCCACGCCCGCCGGCTTCTCCGGCGACGAGCTGGCGGTGGAGCGCGCCTCCAACGCGCAACTGCTGAAGCGCGCGCTGGACGGCCTGCGCGACGGCGACATCTTCATGGCCCATATGGGGATCTGGTCGCGCAAGGACCCCTGGGCGCCGGCCAACCTGGAACCGCTGATTGAAGGCCTGAAGCAGAAAGGCTTCTGCTTCGCCACCCTGAGAGAACACCCGGATTACCGCAAATGATTCAATTCTTCCTGGACCTGCTGGGCCAAGCCCAGGGCTGGCTGTTTGAAAACGCCATCCAGCCGCTGATTTATTACTCCGGCATGGGCGACATTACCGAAGAAGCCTTCGAAGGCACGGAGTGGCTGCTGATCGGCATGGCCGAACTGCTGCTGATCTACCTGGTGCTGCGCCCGCTGGAAGCGGCCATCCCGGTGCACCAGTTCAGCGACAAGCGCGCCCGCTGGAATGACTTCATCTACACCGTGCTGCAGCGTATCGGCCTGATCCCGCTGCTGCTGTTTTTCACGCTTGACCCGGTGATGGACGCCATTTCGGGCGCCCTGCACATGGAAGGCGTGCAGCCCTTCAACCTGGAGAACCTGGTCACCAATATGCACCCGCTGGCCAGCTTTGCCATCTACCTGCTGGTGCTGGACTTTTTCGATTACTGGTTCCACCGCGCCCAGCACCAGTTCAACTGGTGGTGGGGCCTGCACAGCCTGCACCACAGCCAGCAGAACATGAACCTGTGGAGCGACGACCGCAATCATTTGCTGGACGACTTGCTGCACGATGTCTTTATGGCGGTGCTGGCGCTGGCCATCGGGGTGCCGCCAAGCCAGTACGTGCTCCTCGTATCGCTGTCCCGTATTGTGCAAAGCTTGCAACACGCCAATGTTCGTATACACTTCGGCCGCATCGGCGAACGGCTGCTGGTGTCGCCGCGCTACCACCGCATGCACCACGCGATTGGCGTCGGCCATGAATCGAAAGGGCAGGGCACGCTGGGTGGCTGCAATTTCGCCGTGCTGTTCCCGATTTGGGACATTATTTTCCGCACCGCTAACTTCACGCCGCGCTTCGAAGCGACCGGCGTGCGTGACCAGTTGGCGGGCCGCGACTACGGCCGCGGCTTCTGGGCCCAGCAATGGCTGGGCTTGAAGCGGATGTTTGAATACATGAAAAAGAAACCGAGTTAATCGATGCGCGCAGTTATTCACGCTTACGGCAGGGCCCTGCTGTCCCAGTTCCACGGCAAGATCTTATTGCTGAGTATTGTTCCTTTCATTTTGTCAGTCGCTCTGTGGGCGCTGCTGCTGTGGCTTGGCCTGCAGCCGCTGCTGGACTGGCTGCACGGCCACTTCGTCGATTTCGAAATCTACCGCGTGACCAGCGACTGGCTGCAAACGATCGGCCTGGGCGGCTTGCGTTCGATCGTGGTGCCGCTGTTTGCGCTGCTCCTGCTGCTGCCCCTGATGATCGTGACGGCCATGATCTTCATCGGCGTGGCTGCCATGCCCTTCATCGTGCGCCATGTCGGCGGCCGCCATTTCCCGCAACTGGAAAAGAAGCAGGGCGGTTCCATCCTGGGCGGCGTCATCAAGGCGTTGGGCGCTTTTGGGATCTTCGTGGTTGCCTGGCTGTGCATCCTGCCGACGTACATCTTCCCGCCGCTGGCCGGCCTGGCCACCGTGCTGCTGTGGGGCTGGCTCACCAGCCGCGTGATGAGCTATGACGCGCTGGCCGATTACGCCAGCCCGGATGAACTGTCCAGGCTGCAGCGCGAACACCGCTGGCAACTGATGTCGATCGGCGTGGTGTCCGGCCTGGCCGGCTCGCTGCCGGCCCTGGTGTGGGTGGGCGGCGCGGCGGCGGCAATTGCCTTCTTCCCGATCCTGCTGGCGGCCTCGATCTGGGTCTACGTCGTGATTTTCATCTTCACCGGCCTGTGGTTTGAGTATTATTGTCTGCAAGCGCTGGCGCAGTTGCGCCATGCTCCTTTCGAGGAAAGCTTATGCGAATCGGACTGATCATCATTGGCGACGAAATCCTTTCCGGCAAGCGGACCGACCAGCACTTCCCCAAAGTGGTGCAGTTGCTGGCGGCGCGCGGCCTGCAACTGTCCTGGGCCGAATTCCTCGGCGACGACCGCGAACGGATCACCGCCACGCTGAAGCGCACCTTTGCCAGCGGGGATATCGTGTTCTCCTGCGGCGGCATCGGCGCCACGCCGGACGACCACACGCGCCAGGCTGCGGCCGCCGCGCTGGGCCTGCCGCTGGCGCTGCATGAAGGCGCAAAGGAAAGCATCCAGCAGCGCGTGCGCCAGGTGGCGGAAGAAAAAGGCGAGGTAGCGGACCTGACGTCGGCGGAGAATTTGCAGCGCCTGCAGATGGCCGAATTCCCGCAAGGCGCCGCGCTTATTCCAAATCCTTATAACAACGTGGCGGGATTTGCGCACGGCACGCATTACTTCGTGCCTGGCTTCCCGGTGATGGCCTGGCCGATGATCGAATGGGTGCTCGATACGCACTACGCCGACCTGTTCAATCGTGAGCCCCGCGCAGAGCGATCGGTGTTAGTGTACGAAGCAGCGGAAGCCGCGCTTACTCCGCTGATGCTGGCCCTTGAAACAGCCTGGCCGCGCATCAAGGTCTTCAGCCTGCCAAGCGTGGGCGACGCGAAGACCCGGCGCCATATCGAGCTTGGCGTGAAAGGCGATCCGCCCCAATGCGAAGCAGCATTTGCCCAGATGTGCCGTGAGCTCGATGCCTTGAAAGTGGAGTACGTGAAGCCCTGAATCCACAGTGTGAAAAGGGTATTAACTGCTCTTGCAACGGCGCTCACAAACGTGTGAAGCGCCGTTGTTTTTTTGCGAAACTGATACGCGAACTTTAAATATTTTGCGACTTGCCCCGTGCAGTGCACGCCGATGTGGTGCAATGGTAATCAAGCAGAAATACTCTGCGTGTACTGTCCGGTTTGAACACTATGTTAAGCAATCGTCGTTTTCGCCGGCCCCGAGTTGTCGTCAGAGCGGTGCGCAAAATGCGCGCCGGCGCGGCAGCGATTGGATATGGCGGCAACAGGCGGCGTTTGCGCTCGGTACCTATGCCTTCCCAACAAGATCAAGACTCAAGCTCCTTCGAACCACACGAACCAACCGAGCCAGCACCACCACCTCCATCGGAACCGAAAAAAGGTTCACGTTCGCGCAATGCGCTCATTGTGCTGATCCTGGTGCTGCTGACAGTGGCCGGTTTCTGGGGCTATCACGAGACCCGCACCTCGACCATGCAGGCGAAGGTGTTTACCGACCTTGTCGGCCAGCTGACTTACAAGGTGGAGCCGGGACCGAGCAAGTCGATCCGCTTCCCGCACGACAGTCCTTACGACGAACGCCTTGGCTACGCCAACTTGCCCGATTACCTGGACAAGCTGAAAGCACGCGATTACGAAGTCACGTCGCAGGCGCGTTTTTCGCCCAAGATGGTGGAGCTGAGCGACATGGGCGTGTTCGCCACGTACCGCGAAAAGACCCGTACCGGCCTGTCGATCTTCGATTGCCGCGAGCAGCCGCTGTTCACGGCCAGCTATCCGGAGCGCGTCTACGGCAGCTTCGAGCAGGCCCCGAACGCGCTGGTGCAAAGCCTGCTGTTCATCGAGAACCGCGAACTGCTGGATAACAAATACCCGAAACGCAATCCGGCCGTCGAGTGGGACCGCCTGTCCAAGGCCATCCTGGAAAAAACCGCGAGCGCTGTCGGCGCCGGCGGCCACCGTGCGGCGGGCGGTTCGACCCTGGCTACCCAGATCGAGAAGTACCGCCACTCGCCGGAAGGCCGCACCGGCTCGATGAAGGACAAGCTGCAGCAGATGATTTCGGCCTCGCTGCGTGCCTACCAGCAGGGCGAAGACACCACCAAGGCGCGGCGCCAGATCGTGGTCGACTACCTGAATACCGTGCCGCTGTCGGCCAAGCCGGGCTACGGCGAAGTGAACGGCGTGGGCGACGGCATGTGGGTCTGGTACGGCCGCGAGTTCAACGAAGTAGCGCGCCTGCTGGGCGGCAAGATGGACCAGCCGGGCAGTCCGCTGGCCTTCAAGGAAGCGCTGTCGCTGCTGATCGCGCAGCGCCGCCCGAGCTACTACCTGGGCGAAGGCGATGAAGACCTGGAAGTGCTGGCCAACAGCCACCTGCGCCTGCTGGCCAGCGCTGGCATCATCACGCCGCAGCTGCGCGACGCCGCGCTGAAGGAAAAACTGCATCCGGCCAAAGGCAGCGGCGTGCAGGCTGCGCCGCCGATGACTTATGTGACCAAGAAAGCATCGAACGCGGTACGCGTGCACCTGGCCAACCTGCTGGGCGACAACCGCATGTACAACCTGGACCGCCTCGACCTGTCGGTGAACACCACGCTCGATGCGGAAACCCAGAAGACCGTCACCGCCATGCTGCGCCAGTTGCGCGAGCCGGAAACTGCCGTGCAGGCCGGCCTGACCGGCAAGGGCATGCTGGGCAACGGCGACCCTGCCAATGTGGTGTACAGCTTCACGCTGCTGGAACGCGGCGAGCACGCCAACTACCTACGCGTGCAGACCGATAACTACGACCAGCCGCTGGACATCAACGAAGGCGCCAAGCTGGACCTGGGTTCCACCGCCAAGCTGCGCACCCTGGTGACGTATATGGACATCGTCGACCAGCTGTACAAGAAGTACGGCGCGATGGAAGTGGCGGAGTTGAAAAAGGTCAGCGTCGACCAGCGCGACCGCCTGACCACGTGGGGCATCGAATACCTGACCATGACGCCGAAGGACAAGCGCAGCCTGCCCGACATGCTGCAAGCGGCTCTGGAACGCAAGTATTCGGCCAACCCGGGCGAGGGCTTCTTCACCGGCGGCGGCCTGCATTATTTCGGCAACTTCAGCAAGGACGACGACTTCAAAATCATGACCGTGCGCGAAGCGCTGCGCCGTTCCACCAACCTGGTGTTCGTGCGCCTGATGCGCGACGTGGTCAAGTATTACTCCTTCCAGATGCCGGGCTCCTCGCAGACCCTGCTGACCGACTCGGACGATCCACGCCGCGCGGCCTACCTGGCGCGTTTCGCCGACAAGGAAGGCAAGGAATTCCTGTACCGCTTCTATGCCAAGTACAAGGGCAAGAAGACCTCTGAGCTGGACGGGATCCTGCTCGATACCATCCGTCCGACGCCGGTGCGCCTGGCAAATATCCACCGCACCGTTTATCCAAACGCGACGCTGGCGGAATTCGACAAGTTCGTGAACGACAACCTGAAGGTGCAGAACGATGTGCCGGAAGACCGCCTGGCCAAGATGTACGACCAGTACGCGATGGACAAGTGGAGCCTGGCCGACCGCGGTTACCTGGCTGCCGTGCATCCGCTGGAATTGTGGCTGGTGGCATACCTGCACCAGAACGAAGGTGCTTCGCTGTCCGATGTAGTGGCCGCCAGCGAGAAGGAGCGCCAGGAGGTCTACCAGTGGCTATTCAAGACCCATCACAAGTACGCGCAGGACAAGCGCATCGCCGGCCTGCTTGAGATGGAGGCCTTCATGGGCATCCACCGCCAGTGGAAAAAGATGGGCTATCCGTTCGATTCGCTGGTACCTTCGTATGCGACCACGCTGGGCGCTTCGGCCGATCGTCCGGCTGCGCTGGCGGAGATGATGGGCATTATCGTCAACGGCGGCGTGCGCAAGACCACCCAGCGCATCGAGTCGCTGCACTTTGCCGAAGGCACGCCGTATGAAACGACGGTGGCGCGCAACAAGTCCTCTACCAACGAGCAGGTGCTGACGCCGGAAGTGGCGCGTGCAGTGGCCGACGCGATCCGTGAAGTGGTGTCGGATGGTACGGCGCGGCGCGTGAAGTCCGCCTTCGTCGGGTCGGACGGGCAGATCATTCCTGTAGGCGGCAAGACTGGCACCGGCGACCAGCGCTTTGACGTGTACGCGGCGGGCGGGCGCCTGATCGAGTCGCGTTATGTGAATCGATCGGCGACTTTCGTGTTCAATATCGGCGAGCGCTTCTTTGGCTCGATGACGGCTTATGTGCATGGACCGGAGTCGAAGAACTATGACTTCACCTCGGCGCTGCCGGTGCAGCTGCTGACGGTGCTGGCGCCTTCGCTGATGCCGCTGATCGAGCCGAATGCGCAGAAGGCAGCGCCGGTGGTCACCGCGATGGCGGCTGGCGCGCCGGGCGGCGTGCAGCCGGTGGCCACGGCGGCTTTGGTGGCGGCGACTTCCGCTGCCGTTCCTGCAGCGCCCTTGCGCGCCTGCGGCGCCCGCTAAACCCTGTACGGTCTCCGGGCCGAGGGGTCCGGTTGGGCGTCGAAAGTCAAAAGCCTCAAACCCCGTCAGCGGCCGCCGCACTGACGGTGTCTGACCCTGCGGGTCAGACACCGGGTTCCCGGTTTAAAATGCGCGAATGAAACTCATCACCAAGTTCACCAACATCAGCCTGCGCGACCTGCTGGTCTCGTTCGCCCCCACCGTCCTGCTGATCGCCGGCGCCTGCGCGCTGGCCTACTGGATCATCGACCCCACCCCGCCGCGCGTGGTCAAGCTCTCCACCGGCCAGGAAAACAGCGCCTACGAAAACATCGGCAAGCGCTACGCGCAGGCGATGGCCAAGCACGGCATCAAGGTCGTCCTCCAGCAAAGCCAGGGCTCGCAGGAAAACCTGCAGCGCCTGAACAAAGGCGACACCGACATCGCCTTCGTGCAAAGCGGCTCCACCAACGAAGCCGAAGCCGAGCGCACCGGCCTGGTCTCGCTGGGCAGCCTGTTCACCGAGCCAGTGTGGCTCTTCATGCGCGAGAAGAAAGCCGTCAGCAGCCTGACCCACCTCAAAGGCCTGAAGGTGAACCTCGGCCCCGAAGGCAGCGGCGTGCCGCGCCTGTTCCGCCAGGTACTGCAGATTAACGGCGTCCACAACGGCGACATCGTCGCCAGCGACCTGGAAAACACCCCTGCCACGGTGGAACTGCTGGAAGGCCGCATCGACGCCCTGGTATTTGCCGCGGCGCCGGACGACCCGCTGATCCAGATGCTGCTGATGACGCCCGGGATCAAGCTGTTCAACTTCACCCAGGCCGAAGCCTACGCGCGCCGGCTGCCGTTCCTGACCCACGTTACCCTGCCGCGCGGCATCGTCGACCTGGGCCGCGACCTGCCGGCCCGCGATTACCACCTGATTGCACCAACCGCCACCCTGGTGGCGCGCGAAGACCTGCATCCGGCCCTGATCGATCTGTTCGTGCAGGCCGCCAGCAGCATCCACAGCGGGGCCGGCTGGTTCCAGCAGCAGGGCCAGTTCCCTTCGCCGCGTTATACCGAGATCCCGGTGGCGCGTGAAGCGGCCAAGTTCTACAAGGACGGCCCGCCATTCCTGCAGCGCTACATGGCCTTCTGGCTGGCCAACCTGTTCGACCGCCTGTGGGTGGTGGTGCTGGCCGCCGGCGCCTTGATCCTGCCGCTGTCGAAAGTGGTGCCGCCGCTGTATGTATGGCGCATCCGCTCGCGCGTCTACCGCTGGTACGGGCAACTGCGCTCGGTCGAGCAAGGTGTCGACGAGGGCAAGCCGCGCGATGAACTGCTGCACCGCCTGGACCAGATTGAGGAACGGGTGAACCGCCTGACCGTGCCGCTGTCTTTTGCCGATGAGTTCTATGGCTTGCGCAATCACATCGAATTTGTGCGGCAGAAGCTACGTACAAACACGTAAAGCAACTTGAAAGTGTTGTATCCGCGAGAACCTTAATTGACAGTTGCTTACAGTTACCTCAAAGATAAGCCGGGGAGTGAAACTGGTTTAACTACAAGGGGTAGCTATGGCACCAAGAAAACAGGTTCTCGCAATCGCAATTGCATCACTTTTCACCAATGCCGCATGGGCGCAGGAAGCGCCTGCCGGCGACACCGCTACCGTGGTGGTGACCGGTACCCGGGTCTCCAACCGCACGGTGCTCGACACCACCGCACCGGTGGACGTCATCAGCGCCGACAGCATCAAGAACGCCGGCGTGCCGGAAGTAACGCAAGCGCTGTCCGTGGCGCTGCCCTCATTGAACTTCCCGCGCCCCGGCCTGGCCGACGGCACCGACACCATCCGCCCGGCCACGCTGCGCGGCCTGGCGCCTGACCAGACGCTGGTGCTGGTCAACTCCAAGCGCCGCCATACGTCTTCGCTGGTGAACCTGAACGGCACCATCGGCCGCGGTTCGGCAGCGGTGGACATGAACACCATCCCGGCCGGCATCGTGAAGACCATTGAGGTGCTGCGCGACGGCGCCTCGGCACAATACGGTTCCGACGCAATTGCCGGCGTGATCAACGTGCGCCTGCGCACCGACCGCACCGGCGGCGAGGCCAGCGTGAGCTACGGCCGCCGCGATACCGAATACAACTTCAACACTGGCACGCCACCAGCCGGCGCCACCTGGGGCGTAGAAGATTCGCGCAAGCGCAAGGACGGCAACACGCTCAATATCAGCCTGTGGAAAGGCATGGAGCTGGGCGAGAATGGCTTCCTGACCCTCGCGCTGGAACGCAAGCGCCAGGACCATACCGAGCGTTCGGGCTGGGACGTGCGCCCGCAATATCCGCTGGTAAATGGCGCCTTCGACCCGCGCGAAGCGAACTTCAACCGCTTCAATGCCTGGTACGGCGAGCCTGAACTGACGCAGAGCACCTTTTTCGCCAACGCCGGTTACAACCTGGCAGGCGGCGTCAAGCTGTATGGCTGGACCAGCTACCAGGACCGCGATGCGCGTTCGGGCGGCTTCTTCCGCCGCGCCCAGCAGGAAAACAATACGATCGAGATCTATCCTGATGGCTTCCTGCCGATCATCGCGCCGGCAGTATCGGACTTCAGTGCCGCCGTTGGCGCCACCTGGACCGCCGGCGAGTGGGAGATGGATACTTCCGTCACCTACGGCGACAACCGGATGGACTTCACCATCGAGAACACGCTGAACCGTTCGCTTGGTCCGGCCTCCAAGACGGTATTCGATGCAGGTGGCTTCAAGTATGACCAGCTCACATTCAACCTGTCGGGCGTACGGCAATACGAGGTAGGCCTGTCGTCGCCGCTCAACGTGGCAGTCGGTGCGGAAGCGCGTCGCGAAGGCTACGCGCTGCACGCAGGCGAGCCTGACTCCTGGCGTAACGGCGGGGTGATGCTGCCGCCGCTGCCGCCACCGGCGCCGCAGACCCCTCGGCCAACGGCCTCCGGGGCGCAGGTCTTCCCGGGCTTCCGTCCGAACGATGAATCGGATGCCAGCCGCAAGGCGTATTCGGTATATGCCGACCTGGAGGCGAACTTGACGCAGAACCTGCTGGGATCGGCTGCGGTTCGTGGCGAACATTACTCCGACTTCGGCAACAACTGGTCGGGCAAGGTGGCGGCCCGCTACAATTTTTCGCCATCGTTTGCGCTACGTGGTTCGGTGCAGAACGGTTTCCGCGCGCCGTCGCCGCAGCAGCAGTTCTTCACCGCTACGTCGACCAATCTCGTTAGCGGCAAACTGTCCGATATCATCACCTTCACGCCAAGTGATCCTGCGGCCGTAGCGCTCGGTGCCAAGCCGCTGGACGCCGAGAAGTCGACCAACTTCTCGCTTGGTGCCGTCGGCAAGATGGGCAAGGCCAGCCTTACGGTGGATGCGTTCCAGATCAAGATCCGCGACCGTATCGTGCTGTCGGAGAACCTGTTGCAGGACAACGTGCGCGACTATCTGGTTTCGCAAGGCTTCATCGGCATTAGCGGCGGGCGTTTCTTTATCAATGGCGTGAATACCACGACACGTGGCGTGGACGTGGTGGCGAACTATCCGTGGAGTGCCGGTAACGTGGGCAAGTTTGATTTCACGCTGGCGGGCAATTACACCAAGACCGAAGTGACCAAGGTGCCGACGACTGCGCAGTTGTCCGCGTTGAATCCCGCGCCGCCGCTGTTTGACCGCGTCAATGTGCTGACCTTCGAACAAGGCACGCCGCGGACCAAGTTCACGGCCAGCGTCAACCACACCCTGGGCAACTGGAGCGGAACTTTCCGCGCCACGCGCTATGGCAAAGTGCTGCAGCCAGATCCGATTCCGGCGCGCGACTACTGGATGTCGCCAAAGACACTGGTGGACGTGGAAGGGCGCTATAAGATTACGCAGCGCCTGACTGCAGCAGTGGGAGCGGAAAACCTGTTCGATCAGTATCCGGATCCGACTCCGGTGACGGTGAACACCACCGGCAACGCGCCGTTCTCCAATTACTCGCCGTTCGGCCGCTCCGGCCGCTTTGTCTACGCACGTTTGAACTACGCGCTTTAACGCTTCTTAACCTGGCTTTACAGTTGAGGAGAATTTTTACAAGAGCGTAATACTGCGATACAAAAAGCCGCGTTCTGGATACGCGGCTGTTACACCGACCTGAGACCATGGGCATCGACGATATTGAACTATCCCGATGCCCATTTCATTTCTCGCTTCCCACCGCGAGCGCCTGGTTCGCGGCGCGCTGTCCTTGGCCGCCATTTTCCTGTTTTGCCTGAGCTACTGGATCCACCGGTATTTCGGGCACGTCGATATCCACCAGATTGCCTACCACCTGAACTTCGGCCTCGATATCGCGAGGACTTCCGACCCCATATTCAGCAAGCGCTTCGTGCGCTGGTGCGTGCTTGCGCCGCTGTTGTTCTTTGTGCTGCTCGGGTGGACGGAGCGCCGCCTGGCGGGGACGCTGCCTCGCTTGCCGGCGCTGTTGCCGCCACTGATGCTTGGCGCCGCAGTTGGCTTCTGGCTGTGGGACGTATCGGCGATCAAATACTTCGAAGCCAATTTTGGTCCGGACTATTTCGGCGCGAACTACGTGCCGCCGGCTTCGGTTGCGCTGCACGAGCGGCAGGCAAAGAACCTGGTGCTGATTTACGTGGAGAGCCTGGAGACGGGCTACTCCGACCGCAACGCTTTCGGGCGCGACCTGCTGGAGCCGTTGACCGCGCTGCATGGCGCCAGCTTCCCCGCCTACGAACAGGCGCCGGGCACCAGCTGGACCATTGCCGCGTTGGTCGCCACCCAATGCGCCGTGCCGCTGGAAAAGGTGTCCATTTTCGACGGCAATACGCAAGGGCAGATGATGGAATCCTTCCTCGGCAAGGCCGTGTGCCTGAGCGACCTGCTGGCCCAGCGCGGCTACCGCAATGTGTTCATGGGCGGTGCCGCATCCAGCTTTGCCGGCAAGGACAAGTTCCTGCGCCAGCACCATTACCACGAGATCTACGGCAAGGATGAATGGCTGCAGCGCGGCGCCAGCGAAAGCGCCATGAATGGCTGGGGCTTGTACGATGCGGACTTGTTCCGCGAGGCGAAAGCCAGGCTGCGTGAGCTGGCGTCCTCCAGGCAGAAGTTCAACCTGTCGCTGTTGACGGTCGATACGCACGAACCGGCCGGCATGCTGTCGGCGCAGTGTGCGCAGCAGGGCTACGCGGAGAAATTCGATGGCGTCGTGTCCTGCACGGCGGCCGCGGTGGCGGACTTCGTGCGTTTTGCAGAGCGCAACGGCTATCTGGAAAACACCAATGTGGTGATTGTCGGCGACCACCTGTCGCGCAAGAATCCGCTGTCGGCACAACTGGCGCAAATACCGCGGCGGACTATCTTCAACAGCTTCCTCGCACACGATGCACCGGCGCCGAACCGTGCGCAGCTGCTGCATTTCGACATGCTGCCCACTATCCTGGAGTTCATCGGCTACCAGGTGCCGGGCGGCCGCATGGGCCTGGGCTACAGCGGCTTCAATGCCCATCGCAGCTCGCCGCCGCCGGAACGGCTGGCGGCAATGGAGCGCGACCTGCTCAACCGGTCAAGCGAATACCTGGCCCTGTGGGAAGGGCCGCAATGAATCAGGCGCCGGCCCAGGGCAGGCCGGCCTTGCACCAGCCGCCGACCGTCTTGCGGTGGCCGTTGGCATCCTTGTCGCCTTCGAAGCCTTCCAGGATGTCGTAGCACTGGGTATAGCCGGCCTCGGTCGCCGCCTTCGCCGCGTGGCGCGAACGCACGCCCGAACGGCACAGGAAGACGATCACCGTATCCTTGCCCGGTACGGCCGATGCCAACTGGCCCAGGAAGTCCGGATTCGGCGTCCCGCCCGGATACACGTTCCACTGCGCCGCATGGTGCTGTTCAGCCGGAATCGATACGCGTCCCACCCAGTCCCTCTCGGCATTGGTCCGTACATCGACCAGGCGCACATGCGGATCGCATTTCAGCAGCTCATATGCCTCTTGTGGGGTCACCGCACCGGCATAGGGCAGGGAAGTGTCGCGTTTGCGTGCACGGTCGAGGATTTCGGAGTTGGAACTCATGGTTTTTCCTTTATGATGACTGCACCACAACGATGCATTTGCTTCAATTGGTGCAAATATGCACCACAACGGTGCGATAATCGGCAGATGCACCCGCATGGTGCGCCTTTTGCGTGTCGTAGGCATGGAATTGGCTGGCATGATATCTGCTTAATGTACCACCAGCGTTCGCCGCACCCAAGTGGTCGCGGCAGTTTTTTCACTTAGGAGATATGTAATGGCACTGACCGCCGCAGACGTTCTGAAGATGGTACAAGAGCACGAAGTCAAGTTCGTGGACTTCCGTTTCGCCGATACCCGTGGCAAGGAACAGCACGTAACCGTGCCTGTGTCCCATTTCGACATCGACAAATTTGAATCGGGCCACGCTTTCGACGGTTCTTCCATCGCCGGCTGGAAAGGCATTGAAGCTTCGGACATGATCCTGCTGCCGGATCCTGCCACCGCCAACATCGACCCATTCTTCGAAGAAACCACCCTGTTCATGCAGTGCGACGTGATCGAACCGTCGGACGGCAAGGGCTACGACCGCGACCCACGCTCCATCGCCAAGCGCGCTGAAGCCTACCTGAAATCCTCCGGCCTTGGCGACACCGCCTACTTCGGCCCAGAGCCAGAATTCTTCATCTTCGACTCCGTGAAGTGGAAGATCGACATGTCCGGCGCCATGGTCAAGATCGACTCCGACGAAGCTTCCTGGTCGACCGACAAGGACATCGACGGCGGCAACTCCGGCCACCGTCCAACCGTGAAGGGCGGCTACTTCCCAGTGCCTCCAGTCGACTCCTTCCAGGACATGCGTTCCGAAATGTGCCTGATCCTGGAATCGATGGGCATCCCGGTCGAAGTGCACCACCACGAAGTGGCCGGCGCCGGCCAGAACGAAATCGGCACCAAGTTCTCGACCCTGGTCGAGCGCGCCGACTGGACCCAGAACCTGAAATACGTGGTGTGGAACGTTGCCCACTCCTACGGCAAGACCGCTACCTTCATGCCTAAGCCAGTGGTTGGCGACAACGGCTCCGGCATGCACGTGCACCAGTCGATCTGGAAGGACGGCAAGAACCTGTTCGCTGGCGACGGCTATGCAGGCCTGTCCGATTTCGCCCTGTACTACATCGGCGGCATCATCAAGCACGCCAAGGCACTGAACGCGATCACCAACCCAGGCACCAACTCGTACAAGCGCCTGGTGCCAGGCTACGAAGCTCCAGTGAAACTGGCTTACTCCGCACGCAACCGTTCGGCTTCGATCCGTATCCCACACGTGGCCAATCCAAAAGGCCGCCGTATCGAAACCCGCTTCCCGGACCCACTGGCCAACCCATACCTGTGCTTCGCCGCACTGATGATGGCCGGCCTGGACGGCGTGCAGAACAAGATCCACCCAGGCGAAGCAGCGTCCAAAGACCTGTACCACCTGCCACCGGAAGAAGATGCACTGATCCCAACCGTCTGCGCATCCCTGGAAGAAGCCCTGGATCACCTGAACAAGGACCGTGAGTTCCTGACCCGCGGCGGCGTCTTCACTGATTCGATGATCGATGCCTACATCGAACTGAAGATGACCGAAGTTACCCGCATGCGCCAGACCACTCACCCGGTCGAGTTCGACATGTACTACTCCCTGTAATCAGGGGACGATTGCCGGAATTAACTGGCAGTCAACAAAAACGCGAGGCCAGCAGCTTGCTTTCCTCGCGTTTTTTTTCGGATGTTGTATAGTCGGGGCATGAACACTCGCACTCTCGTATTACATGGGCTGGCGCTGCTGGCCGTGAGTGGCGCAGCGCAGGCGCAGCAAATTTTTCTCTGCGTGGATGCCGATGGCCGCAAGGAACTGACCGATAGCAGCCGCAAGGGGAAGAACTGCAAGATGCTGGACCTGCCCGGCGCTACCATTCCCGCGCCAGGCGGCGCGCGACGCGGCGCTGCGCCGTCGGCACCGGCCGTGGCGCCAGCCAATTTCCCGCGCGTGGAAAGCTCGGAACAGAAAGCCCGCGATGCGGACCGCCGCGCCATCCTGACCGATGAGCTCAACACCGAAAACCGTAAGCTGGCGGATTTGCGCAAGGAATTCAACAACGGCGAGCCTGAGCGCCGTGCCGACGAGCGCAATGCCGCCAAGTACCAGGAGCGCGTCGCTGGCCTGAAGGACAGCATCGCGCGTGCGGAACAAAACGTGGAAGCGCTGAAGCGCGAGCTTGCCAACATAAAATGACCCCAGACAGCCCTGCCAGTATCCGGCCCGCTGAACTGGCAGGGCTGGACCTGCTGGCATCGGCCGTCGTCATCGTCGATGGCGGTGGCCATATCCTGTACGTCAACGCGGCTGGCGAGAACCTGCTGGAATCGTCGCTGAAAGCCCTGGCACGCCAGCCGCTGGGCGGCCTGTTCGCGGCGCCGCTGGAGCTGGAAAACATCATCGCGCAGGCGCGCGAACACAAATTCTCCGACGTGCGGCAAGAGCTGGTGCTGGACCGCGCCGGGCGCGACGCGCTGCACGTGCACATCATCGCCAGTGCGCTGGACGAGCCGGACGGCGCGGTGATGATCGAGCTGCGCGAGATCGTGCAGCAGATGAAGCAGGACCGCGAAGAGCGCCTGATGGACCAGAGCCAGGTCAACAAGGAGCTGATCCGCAACCTGGCGCACGAGATCAAGAACCCGCTGGGCGGCATCCGCGGCGCTGCCCAGCTGCTGGAGATGGAACTGCCGCCGCTGCACCTGACGCAGTTGCGCGAATACACCCAGGTCATCATCAAGGAGGCGGACCGCCTGCAGACGCTGGTGGACCGCCTGCTGGCGCCGCACCGCCGGCCGCACATCGTGGGCGACGTCAATATCCACGAAGTGCTGGAGCGGGTGCGCAGCCTGATCCTGGCCGAATTCCCGGTCGGGCTCACCATCCGCCGCGACTACGACGCCTCCTTGCCCGAATTCCGCGGCGACAAGGAGCAGTTGATCCAGACGGTGCTCAACATCGCCCACAATGCCGCGCAAGCACTGGCTGCGCGCATCGAACAGGGCGATGCCGAGATCATTTTCCGCACCCGCGTGGCGCGCCAGATGACGCTGGCGAAGGTGCGTTATCAGCTGGCATTAGATTTGCATATCATCGATAACGGACCGGGCATCCCGCCCCAGATCCGCGACCGCATTTTCTACCCGCTGGTGTCGGGCAGGGATGGCGGCAGCGGCCTGGGACTGACGCTGGCGCAAACCTTCGTGCAGCAGCACATGGGGGTTATCGAATGCGAAAGCAGGCCTGGTCAAACGGACTTCAGAATCTTATTGCCTTTGCCTTGATCGGATTAAATGAAACCAATCTGGATTGTTGACGACGACGAATCGATCCGCTGGGTGCTTGAGAAAGCCCTGGCGCGGGAGAACCTCGCAACGCGCAGCTTTGCCAATGCGCGCGATGCGGTCGCCGCGCTGGAACATGAGACGCCGCAGGTGCTGGTGTCGGACATCCGCATGCCGGGCGACTCCGGCCTCGACTTGCTGCAACTGGTGAAGCAGCGCCATCCCGGCCTGCCGGTGATCATCATTACCGCCTTCTCGGACCTGGACTCCGCCGTTGCGGCCTTCCAGGGCGGCGCGTTTGAATACCTGGCCAAGCCCTTCGATATCGACAAGGCGGTGGAATTGATCCGCCGCGCGCTGGACGAAAGCCTGCGCGAATCGAGCATCGAATCCGGGCCGGCCGATACGCCGGAAATCCTGGGCCAGGCACCGGCCATGCAGGAAGTCTTCCGCGCCATCGGCCGCCTGTCGCAATCGAACGTGACGGTGCTGATCACCGGCGAATCCGGCACCGGCAAGGAGCTGGTGGCACGCGCGCTGCACAAGCACAGCCCGCGCGCCGAGCAGCCCTTCATCGCCATCAATACGGCAGCGATCCCGAAGGACTTGCTGGAATCCGAACTGTTCGGCCATGAGCGCGGCGCCTTTACCGGCGCGCAGACCACGCGCCGCGGCCGCTTCGAGCAGGCCGAAGGCGGCACGCTGTTCATGGACGAAATCGGCGACATGCCGTTCGACCTTCAAACGCGCTTGCTGCGCGTGCTGTCCGATGGCCACTTCTACCGCGTCGGCGGCCACTCGCCGCTGAAGGCCAATGTGCGCGTGATTACGGCAACACACCAGAACCTCGAACAGCGCGTGCGCGATGGCTTGTTCCGCGAAGACTTGTATCACCGCCTGAACGTGATCCGCCTGCGCCTGCCCAGTTTGAGGGAGCGGCGCGAGGATATCCCCATCCTGGTGCGCCACTTCCTGGTGCAAAGCGCACGCCAGCTGGGCGTGGAAGCCAAGCGCATGAGCGACTCGACGCTGGCCTTCCTGCAGCAGCTTGAGTTGCCGGGCAATGTGCGGCAGCTGGAAAACCTGTGCAACTGGATTACGGTGATGGCGCCGGGCCAGACGGTGGAGGTGAAAGACCTGCCGCTGGAACTGACGCAAGGGCAGGAGAGCGCCATGCATGCCGCCGCGCCGGCCGCGGCCGAAACGACGATGCCGCAACACCACGGCACCGTGCAGCCCTTGGCGCCACCGCCATTGGCTGCATCGCCGGAAGGCTGGCTTAGCCTGCTGGAACTGCAGGCGGCCGGCATGCTGAGCAGCGGCCAGCAGGACGTGATGGACGTGCTGGGCCGCCAGTTCGAATCGGCCCTGATCCGCACCGCGCTGAAGTACACGCACGGACGCAAGAACGACGCCGCGATCCGCCTCGGCATCGGCCGCAACACCATCACGCGCAAGATCGCCGAGCTCGGCATCGACGGCGCCAAGGACGACTAACCCCCAATCGTCTTCAAAAAGGGGACGTAACACATTTTCTGCCGCAGCGGAAAATGTGTTACGTCCCCTTTTTTTCTTGCTATGCTGCGGGCTTGGAAATTTGAGGAGCCTGCATGCTGATTAACTGCGTCGCCTACCAGGATGGGCGCAAGCTGGCTGATCTCCCGGTAGAGGACATCAGCGATTACGTGGCGCGACAAGACGCCTTCGTCTGGGTCGCCCTGCGCGACGCTACCCGCGACGAACTCGAAGTGATGCAGGAGGAATTCGGCCTGCACGAACTGGCGGTGGAAGATGCCGGCCGCGGCCAGCAACGCCCCAAGATCGAAGAATACGGCGACTCCCTGTTCGTGGTCGTGAAGATGCTCGAACTGCGCGAGGAAGAGCTGCACGTGGGGGAAGTCGATATCTTCGTCGGCCCCAACTACGTGCTGTCCAACCGGTCCAATTCCACCCAGGATTTCCTCGGCGTGCGCGCCCGCGCCGAGCGCGAGCCGCACCTGCTGCAGCAGGGCGCCGGCTTCGTGCTGTATGCGCTGATGGATGCAGTGGTCGACCGCTATTTCCCGATCGTCGATTCGTTCGAGATGGAGCTGGAAAAAATCGAGGAGCGCATCTTCATCCAGGGTTCCCAGCGCGACAACATCGAGCGGCTCTATGAACTCAAGCGCAAAGTTATGACGGTACGCCATACCGTGGCTCCCTTGCTTGATGCAATCGGCAAGCTGCACGGGGGGCGCGTGCCTGCGGTCTGCAGCAATACCCAGGAATATTTCCGCGACGTCCATGACCACTTGCTGCGCATCAACTCCGCCCTCGATACCATGCGCGAGACCATCGCCACCGCGATCCAGGTCAACCTGTCGATGGTCGCGCTGGAAGAGGGCGAGGTCAACAAACGGCTGGCAGCCTGGGCTGCGATTTTCGCGGTGCTGACCGCCTTCGCCGGCCTGTGGGGCATGAATTTCAAGCACATGCCGGAACTGGACTGGCGCTTTGGCTACCCGGCCGCACTGACCCTGATGGCTGTTGTTTGCGGTGCATTGTATCGGCGCTTTAAGAAGGTGGGCTGGCTATAGCGGTATATAATTTACAATAAACAACCTCTAGTGGGGCTGGGCATGGTGGATGACGCAATGTTGTTCGACGATGATGAGACGCCAGCCCCGGCGGCGGCCTTGCCGCCCTGGGAAATCCTGATCGTTGATGACGAGCAAGCGGTGCACCAGGTCACTGAACTGGTGATGTCGGACTTTGAGTTCGACGGCCGCCGTGTTCATTTCTCCCACTGCTATTCCGGTGCCGAGGCGCGCGAACGCCTGTCGCAGCCCGGCCAGTTTGCCCTGATCCTGCTCGACGTGGTGATGGAGTCCGAGCATGCCGGCCTGGAGCTGGTGCGCTATATCCGCGAAGAGCTGGGCGACCACAATATGCGCATCGTGCTGCGCACCGGCCAGCCGGGCCAGGCGCCGCAGGCATTGGTGCTGAAGACCTACGACATCAACGATTACCGTGAAAAGACCGAGCTGACCCATGCCAAGCTCAGTACGGTGTTCTATTCCGGCCTGCGCGCCTACCGCGACCTGATGCGCCTGGAGCGCGCCCGCCTTGGCCTGCGCCGCTCGATCGATGCCATCACCCAGGTCTGCGATTCGGACAACCTGCGCCACTTCTGCTCGGCCGTGCTGGAGCAGGCCTCGGCCTTGCTGGGCCGCCAGGCGGAAGGCGTGTGCGCCAGCCGCATGAATGCCTACGCCGCGGCGCGCCAGCCGGGCCGGCTGCAGGTGCTGGCGGTCACCACGGCGTATGCCAGCCTGGCACTGGAGGAAACGCTGGAGCACCTGCCGGCGCAGGTGCGCGATGCGTTCGTGCGTTGCATGGCGGAGCAGGCCGACCATTATGGCCCGCAGTACTACGCCTGCTATTACCGCACGCGCGACGGCAACGAAAGCCTGCTGTACATGTCGTTCAGCGAACCGGTGGATGACGGGGAGCGCGAACTGCTTGGCTTGTTCTCGGCGAATGTCGCGATCACTTACGAGCGCCTGCTGGAGCGCGAGGAACTGGTGGCGACCCAGGATGCCATCATCCACATCCTTGGCGAAGCGCTGGAAAGCCGTTCGGCCGCTTCCGGCGGCCACGTCGAGCGTGTCGGCGAAATTGCCGCCATCCTGGGCGCGGCGGTCGACATGCCGGACAGCGCAGTGCGGCAGTTGCGCCAGGCAGCGCCGCTGCACGATATTGGCCATGCCGGCATCCCCGACGAGATCCTCAACCTGCCTGGGCCGCTCGATGCAGCCCAGCGCACGCGCATGCAAGGCCATAGCGATATCGGCTGGCACATGCTGTCTTCCTCAAAGCAGCCGGTGCTGCAGCTGGCTGCGCGCATCGCCCACGAGCACCATGAGCGCTGGGATGGCGCCGGCTATCCCCGCGGCTTGCAGGGCGGCGACATCAGCCTGGCGGCGCGCATCACGGCGCTGGCCGATTTCGTCGATGCCATGGTGAGCCCGCGCAGCTATCGCCCGGCACATTCCCTGCAGCACGCGCTGGAGGAGGTGCGCGAGGGTAGCGGCAGCCGTTTCGATCCGGCGCTGGCCAACCTGCTGCTGCAGCACCAGGACGAGCTGCGCGACCTGTACCGGCGCCATCCACCGCATTAGGAGCAAGGCCATGGAATTATTCGACGCCAATGATGCGCGCACCCTGGCCGAAGCGGCGTTGCGCTCGATCACGGATTCCACTGCGCGTGCGCGCGGCGACGAATTCTTCCGCGTGCTGGTGCACGACCTGGCGGCGGCGCTGGACGTGACCTATGTGATTGCCGGCCGCGTGATCCGGATGCCGGACGGGCAGGAAGGCATACGCACGCTGGCGGTATGGGGCGGCGCAGGTTTCCTGCCCAATATGGAATACAGCCTGGAGCACACGCCTTGCCACAACGTCACCGACCAGACCATGTGCTTCCATGGCTGCGGCATCCAGCGGGACTACCCGCTCGACACGCTGCTGGTGGACATGAAGGCGGAAAGCTATGTCGGCATGCCGATGGTCGACACCGAAGGCAAGACGCTGGGCATCCTGTCTGCTATCGACACCAAGCCGATCGATGAGAACAAGCGCTTGCTGGCGCTGTCGCTGCTGTCGATCTTCGCTGCGCGTGCGGCGGCCGAGCTGCAGCACCAGGACCGCGAGCACCTGCTGGAAGAAAAGGTGTCGCGCCGCACCGAAGCCTTGCGCGCGGCCCAGGCCAGCCTGGTGGAGCAGGAGAAACTGGCGGCGCTGGGTTCGCTGGTGGCCGGCGTGGCGCATGAGGTGAATACGCCGGTCGGCGTGGCGCTGACGGCAGCTTCGGCCATGAGCAGCTATACGGCGCAACTGGTGCAGGCGCTGGAGGCGCCGAAAGTGAGCCGATCCGACCTGGTCAGCCTGGCCTCGCGCCTGAACGATGCTGCAGCCCTGATCGAGCAGAACCTGCATCGTGCGGCCGGCTTGATCGGCAATTTCAAGCAGCTGGCAGTGGACCAGGGCACCGAGCATGTGAGCACGCTGGCGCTGAAGGACTATGTGCAGGGCGTGGTGTCGGCGCACAGTCCGGAACTGCGCAAGGCGCGCATCCGCGTCGAGGTCGAGATGGACCACTTGCTGCGGCCGCGGCTGCCGCCAGGGAAGTTCTCGCAGGTGCTGTCCAACCTGTTGATGAATGCCGCCCGCCATGCCTATCCGGATGGACAGGGCGGCACGGTGACAGTGCGCGCCACGGCGGCCGACGGCTGGCTGGAAATGGATTTCATCGACCACGGGGTCGGGTTGGCGCCCGGCGTGCAGGAAAGGATCTACGAGCCCTTCTTCACCACCAAGCGCGGGCAGGGCGGCTCAGGACTCGGCATGCATATCGTCTACACCATCATGCAGCAGATGGGCGGCGCGGTGGAAGTGCACAGCAAGCCCGGCGCGGGCTGCCGTTTCCACCTGCGCATGCCGTTCGAGGTCAAGTCTTGTCTGCCGCCTGCATCGACAGGGCAACAGCCTCCGCCACCTTGATGCCGTCCACGCCGGCCGACAGGATGCCGCCGGCATAGCCTGCGCCCTCGCCGGCCGGGAACAGGCCGCGCGTGTTCAGGCTTTGCAAGTCGTCGTTATTGCGCTTGATGCGGATTGGCGACGAAGTGCGGGTTTCCAGGCCGGTCAGCACCGCGTCGTGCTTGAAGTAGCCCTTGACCTGCTTGTCGAAAGCCGGGAAGGCTTCGCGCAGCGCCACCACGGCGTATTCCGGCAGGATGGTGGCCAGGTCGGTCCAGGTAATGCCCGGCTTGAACGAAGGAATCACGCCACCGACGTCGCCGGATGGCCGGCCCGCCACGAAGTCGCCCATCAGCTGGCCGGGCGCGTTGTAATTCGAGCCGCCCAGCACATAGGCTTTCTCTTCCAGGCGGCGCTGCAGTTCGATGCCGGCCAGTGGGTGGCCCGGGTAATCTTCTTCGGGGCTGATCGATACCACGATGGCGCTGTTGGCGTTGCGTTCGGCGCGCGAATATTGCGACATGCCGTTGGTCACCACGCGGCCCGGCTCCGATGCTGCCGCCACCACGGTGCCGCCCGGGCACATGCAGAAGCTGTACACCGCGCGGCCATTGCTGGCGTGGTGCACCAGCTTGTAGTCGGCCGCGCCGAGGATGGGGTGGCCGGCATTCGGGCCGAAGCGGCACTGGTCGATCAGCGACTGCGGGTGCTCGACGCGGAAGCCTATGGAGAACGGCTTGGCTTCCACGTAGACGCCGCGCTCGTACAGGACCTGGAAGGTATCGCGCGAGCTGTGGCCGATGGCCAGCACCACATGGTTGGTTTCAATGTACTCGCCGCTGGCCAGGTGCAGGCCGTGCATCTGCCGCACGCCGTTTTCCTCGCGGATGTCAAAGTCGGTCACGCGCTGCTCGAAGCGGATTTCGCCGCCCAGGGCGGTGATTTCCTCGCGCATGTTCTCCACCATCTTGACCAGGCGGAAAGTACCGATGTGCGGCTTGCTGACGTAGATGATCTCTTCCGGGGCGCCGGACTTGACGAACTCGGTCAGCACCTTGCGGCCATAGTGCTTGGGGTCGCTGATCTGGCTGTACAGTTTGCCGTCCGAGAAGGTGCCGGCGCCGCCTTCGCCGAACTGCACATTCGACTCCGGGTTCAGCACGCGCTTGCGCCAGAAACCGAAAGTATCCTTGGTACGCTCGCGCACGGTCTTGCCGCGTTCGAGGACGATGGGCTTCAGGCCCATCTGGGCCAGGATCAGGGCCGCGAACAGGCCGCAAGGACCCATGCCGATTACTACCGGGCGCGGCTGCTTGCCGTCGGCATTGACGCCATGCGCCACGAATTTATAGGCCATGTCCGGCGAGACCATCAGGTGCTTGTCGTCGGAGCGTTTGGCGAGGATGCCGGCATCGTCCGTGGTTTCCACGTCGACCGAGTAGATTAGCGAGATGTTGGTCTTTTTTCGCGCATCATAGCTGCGTTTGTAGACAGTAAAACCTAGCATCTGCTGTGGAGAAATCTTCAGGCGGGCCAGGATGGCCTGGGCCAATTCCGGCTCCTCGTGGTTGAGTGGAAGCTTGATTTCGTTCAGTCGCAGCATGATGGTCTTTCTCGGCAGGATGGGGCGCGCAACGGGCCCAAAGGCGACATTTTACCTGCTTTCAACGGTTGTAATCACGCAACGCCGTTGCGATTCGATACAAAGGTTTACTGTACTTTGCGAGGGAAGGGTGCAATAGTTGATTGATTGCCCTACTTGTTTCTATGCAAATGTAATTGCTTTGGGCAATTATTCAATTGGCCGGCCAATTAATTTGGTGGGCTGTCTGATTGTCGCCCAAAATATCGGGCGATAATGTCAAAATATTAATTTGCACACATTTCCACTTAATCGTTAAAAATGGCGATCGTAATTGCAAATTCGCCATATTCCTTCCAATTCGCCCCATCTGCGCTGAAATGTATTTATCTACGTAGTCCTACGTGGTGATGGTTTAGCACTGTTGTTTTTTGTCATATTGCTTGTGCTTTTATTGACATAGACAACTTGGCTATGGTCTTATCCTACGCTGAAATCAATTGATGCAATTGACTTCGGTATCGCCCAAAAGGCGACTAAGTTTTTTTGGTTTAGTCGGGACAAACAAATATTTTAGGAACCAAAATGTTGAAAAAGACGATTCTTGTTCGTTCGCTGGC